>WVZO01000310.1:17812-18035 GCA_011772425.1 Candidatus Aminicenantota bacterium | reverse complement strand
GAAGGCAGCACACTTGTTAATATGGGAAATAATTTTTATGCCCAGAGGGATTTTGATGCAGCGATTAAATATATGGAAAAAGGTTTAAAAATATTCCATGAGATTGGGGATAAAAGCCATTCTATTCCCACCCTTCACAATATGGCTCTTATCGCATATAAAAATAAAGATATCGAAAAATTCCTGGAATATGAAACCGCCGCCTACAAGATAGCCATTGAAA
>WVZO01000310.1:0-17799 GCA_011772425.1 Candidatus Aminicenantota bacterium | reverse complement strand
GATGTGGGCCAGATTGAGAAGATTTTGCAGGGGTTAGAGAGTGGTTCCTGAATATTAAAAGGCTACAAGCAAAGGGAACAAGGAAAATCCGAAATTCGAATATCGAAATCCGAAACAAATTCCAAATTCAAAATCACAAATTCCAAACCGGCCCTTAAGGGCCATCTCTGTGACAGTTAAGCTCCAGCCACAAGCCGCAAGCCACAAGCAAAAAGATGAGAGGATCAAGTGCCAGGAAAGTTGTTGCAGATGGTCAGAAGGTCAGAAGAGAAGAAACGAGGAAGCGAGGAAGAGAAGAAAATTACAAAACAGTGTCTGAACCGCTGATAAACGCTGATTGTTATGATAGACTATGATGTGATGTTTGATTATAATATGAGAGTTTACTTGACAAATCTTAAAAACTAGTGCATATATAGCAGCAGTAGGAGGAAAATATGCTGAATGTACAGGTTAGAGACGATAATGTCAATATTGTCTTTAGTAGAGATTTAATGAAAGATGATGAATTGATGGATTTTATCGAAAGAATACGGGTAAAGCACCTGATTTCAGAGAGCAAATTAACAGAAGAAACCGCCCTAAACCTGGACAAAGAGCTGAAATCTAATTGGTGGAAGCAGAATAGAAATAAATTTTTGTCTAAGATTAAATGAAAATAGTCGAAATTTAACTGTCACTTTTTTATACCTGAGGACTTTTTTCGCATTTATGTTGACATAAATAAAGAAAACCGTTATTATTATGATGCAGAAGGTGAAAAAAATGGCCTTAACTCTTCGTATACCTAAAGAAGTCGATATCGCATTAAAAATCCCGGAAAAAGAGAAAGAATTATTTCTTCTAAAAGAATTGGCAATCTCATTATACCAGCGAGGGGTCCTCTCCTTTGGCAAAGCAAGAGAACTTGCCAATATGACCAAATGGGAATTCTATGATGAACTTGGGGAAAGAGGAATTCCCAGGCATTATACCGTTGAAAACTTCAAAGAGGACCTTCTTTATGGAAAAGAAAAAGAAGATTAAAGTCGTCTGTAATTCTTCTCCTGTAATTGGATTAGCCAAAATCAATCGTTTGGATATAATAGAGAAGCTCTACCAGGAGATAATTATACCTGAAGCAGTATTTGATGAGTTAATAACTAAAGGCAAGGACAAGGATAAAACCGCTGAAATAAAAAGGTTGATAGATCGAAATATTGTAACAGTTCAAGAAGTTAAGAATCTTGAGTTAATAAGATTATTAAGGAAAGATCTTGATTATGGAGAATCTGAAGTTATTGCCCTGGCACTTGAGCTTCAAGCAGATTTAGTGATATTGGATGAAAAAGATGCGCGTGATATAGCTGAATTTTATAATTTAAAAAAGATCGGGCTGCTGGGTATCTTAATTAGAGCAAAAGAAAGGGGACTCATCTCGTTGGTCAAAGGATATATGGATAAATTGATAAACGCTGGTTTCAGGATCGATGATAGTCTGTATGAGTTAATTGCTGCCTCCCTTGAAGAGGTTTAAAAAAATTCTTTTGGTATTCTTAACGGTCACCATTTTTTCAAGAGAAGTCTCGCCATCGGGAAAGCAGCCCAGTTTCCAGACGTTGAGGAGATTGAGGAAATGCTGAGGAGAGTTGGCAGTTGGCAAGTAGGAAGAGAAAAAGAAAATTACAAATTACAAATCACAAAGGGGGTGGCACCCCCGGCCCAATAAGAATTCTAAATTCCAATGACCAAAATTCCAAACCAGGGAAAGAATGGACAAATGCAAATAAAATCTCCCGAAAGCCTTGATAATTCAACATTTATTTTTTATTTGCAGCCGCTGTTTGCAAATAAACTATCCAATTTTCCGCGCTTGTCTCCCTTTTCCGGTAGAGTATCGTTAATTCGGTTATTAATTAAGACATGGTCAGGGTGTGGTGGGCCTGCTGCAGCAGCACCTGGATGGGGACATTATAAGGACAATACCTTTCACAAAAACCGGCACAGTTTTTGCATTCATCAGCTTTTTTTCCCTTCAGTCCGGCATACTGTTCCATAGCCGCTTTCTCCCGTCCCTGACCCTTGAAATAAAAATTGAAACGCATAATGGTATTAACCGGAACTCCCTGAGGGCAATGGGATTCACATTTGCCACAGGCATGGCGGCAGTAAAACTCCCCACATTGGGTTTCATATATAGAAAGAGCTTTGCTGTCCACTGTATTAAGCCGGGTACCGGAGAGAGAGACATACGATTCCAGTTGGTCGAAGTTCTTGATGCTGAAGGTTACGGTATGAACCCCAGGATGACTCAATACAAACCTGATGGCAGCATCCCTCATTTGAGGATAACCATTCAACCCATACTTTTTATTAAAAAAGTCTGCCGATTCAACTCGTTCCTTATATAACGCCAACCTCTTGCGGAGAGAATCCGATACCGGTTCGCCCTTTTTCTCTCTTTCACTAACATATTCATCCAGCTCTATATGTTCTAAAACGGGATTGACCTTCATCAGGGTGGCACCGATATTCTTTTCTTTGAATACCTTTAAAATATTTTCACCCATGTCCCGGTTTAAAAAATTGTAAGCGAACAAAGCTGCATCGAAGCGGCCATCCCGGGCAGCAGCAGTCATTATTTTTTCCATATCCTGGTATTCTTCGCTGTATTGGCTGCCATGGTTGGAAAGTCCACAAAAGCGGACCTTTCCTTCTGCCTTGAGCTCTTTAACCGCGGCATGAAACCCCTCGGCTTTCAACGTCTCTAAATTTGGAGTGCCGTGGATCATTAAGCAATCGATGTATTCGGTCTGTAACCTTTCAAGGCATTTCAGGGTCCTGGATTTTATTTCTGATTTGGTAACGTTGGGGCGGAAAAACAGCTTGGTAGTAATAAAGATTGTTTTTCGGTCATAGTCCTGGATGGCTTTGCCAATATTCAGCTCAGATTGACCCCTCAGATAACCTTCTCCTGTATCGATGTAATTAATCCCGGCATCAAGGGCCGCCTTTACCAGAGCCGGAGTGGTCAGCTCTACACCTCCCAGGCTGATATCCGATACGTTAAACCCTGTACGCCCCAACGTGCGGTACTCCCTGATTTTTTTCCCTTCCTTTCCAGGAACCTTTCCCTGGGTTGAATGGGCTGGCTGTCCCAGGAATCCGCAGCCCAAAAGGACGGGAAAAGAACCAAGAAAACCCCGCCGGCTGATGCTGTTGTGCCGGCTGAAATTGATGTTTGTTTTTGCTTTCACTTTATACCTCCTTTAATGTTTTTACCTAAAAAAATATTTTTAAATCCATTATATCCATTGATAGGAAAATCTTTATTTTATTGTAAAGAGAATATATTAGGGGAAATACCGGAGAAAGTCAATACCTGTTATTCGCAAACTCAGAGATGTTTTTTGTTGTTATAAATCTATTTCTCCGCGATCTCTGCGATCTCTGCGGTGATAAAAAATAATCAAATCTCAACTTCGTTGGGATCGTGGGGAGATGGGACCACGTGCCATTCCTGTTCTTGGGCATCAAAATCCCCGAGTTTTGAGATGTCCATTTTTAAGTATTTACCGCGCCCTTCAACAGCAATTGTTCCGTCTTTGAGAAGGATTTCGCCGCTCCCTTCAAACATCCGGCTTGAGTCCCTGGTTATGCGGCCGATGACACGTATCTCCGCGTCAAGAGGAATAGGCTTCTTGTAACGGGAAGTGAATTCCACGGTAACTCCGAAGCACTCATGGGAATATTTAATCATGATGGCGCGAAAAATGGTCTCATCCAGGATTGACGCGGCAATGCCCCCATGAAGACGGTTGGGATAACCCTGGTGTTCTGCCCTGGGAGTAAATACGGCCATCAGTTCATCATTTTCAAGTTCATAAAAAGCCGCACGCAATCCAAACGAATTCTTTAAACCGCATACCATACACATCTTGCTGTTTGGTTGTTTTTTTTTCACAGCATATCGCATGTTAGCTCCCTTTTGTTCTTAGAGGATTATATTAGAAGAAAAATTGGAGAATGTCAAATTGAGAGGGTTNNTTAGAAGAAAAATTGGAGAATGTCAAATTGAAAGGTTACCTATTACTAAAATCTTGCCATTATCTGGCAGAATATTTTTTTACCACAGAGACACTGAGAACACTGAGAAGAAATTTTTATATAACAAACTCTGTGTCCTCTGTGCCTCTGTGGTTAAAAATAATCTTTTTGGTTCCGGCTTGNNAGAAGAAAAATTGGAGAATGTCAAATTGAGAGGGTTACCTATTGCTAAAAAAGAATGGCCACAAAGGCACAAAGACACAAAGAAAAACTTTTTATAATAAAAATCCTTGGTGTCTTCGTGTCTTAGTGGCAAATTTTCCTTTCTTGTTCCGGCTTGGCCGGGTTGTGTTCAGACCGGAAATCCTCACCGGCCTCGTTTTTTACTCCAAAAGGATTTTCTCGATAAATTTCTCCCCTTCCTTGGTGCGCATTTGACTTATCCAAAAAATAACCTTCTTCTTCAGTTTTAAATTCTTTTCCTTCCGGTATATTTTTATTAATTCCTTGACTCCATCGTCACCACCTTTCTGGGAAATGGAAAAAATGATTTTTTCCTTTAGTTTTAAATCATCTACCCCATCACCCAGGGCGTTATAAATTCCCACCAGTTCCTTCACGGGGTCTCTCCCTTTAGGGCCTCGCACCTGACCCAGCCAAAAAATCGCCTTCTCCCTGGTTTTTCTATTAGTATCCGTCTTTGCCACCTCCACCAGCAGCGGTATGACCCTGGGGTCCTGTATCTGGCTGATCACAAAAATGGCTCTTTCCCTCAGCCTGGGATTTTTATTCTTTCGTATAATCTTTTCCAATATCGGGAACGCTTTTTCCTTATCCACATGCAGCAGCGCGTCCAATGCCAGCAGCTTTATTTCCATATCCGCCTCTTCAGCGGCACCGTTGACAATATATTTTTTATACTCCTTGAATCCCTTTTTGACCAGGTCTTCGGCAATCCCCACCCGCAGCCATTTGGCGTCATCTACCCATTCGCTGCCAGGAAATTTTTTTATTATGGTTTCCAAATGAGAGAGTGCCTGCTTCTGGATCGATAAAATTTCATCAAGATTCTCAAGAACCTCACTCCTCTTTTTCATGCTGTAACTCAACCAGTAGAGTGACTCATCAACATATTTGCTTTTTGAATAGGTGTCTATAATATAGCGAAATTGATCCATGGCCTTTAACCACTCTTTGCCATAAATCGACTGCTTCGCTTTTTTGTATAGGCTTTCTAACTCTTTCTCCTCTTTACTGGCGGGGCCCTTGTCCTGCGCCGCTCCAACCAGAGACGCCCCCAGTAACAAAAAAGCCGACAAAACAATAATGATTGCTTTTATAGATTTCATTTTCATCGCAGCCTCCTGTAACTTATAATGCAATCTTTTTTCGTTTATCTTTATTGGTATCATAGACTTTCATTTTAAATAAAATATCATTCTTATTTAAAATAGTCTGAACAGAGCGGATGGTTTGCAGGCGGTCGGTTTTTTTACCATCGGGTTCTGCATTGGAAAGTTCCAGTAAAACCAGCTCCAATTCTTCCAGCAGTTGTTTGAGAGCAGCATCGTTACTCCTGGTTACCATTTGTTTCAGCAGGTAGTTTTGCATCACCAGTTTTTTTAATGTTGTTTTATCCACCTGGACCATTTCCCCGGTGCCGCCGCCGTTTTCTTTATGGGTGTAATTGGCATAATCTATAAGTATGGGGCGAAGGTTTTCAAAATGCTCGGATACGATGGGGCTAACTTTTGCCACTGAGGTGACCTCTTCAATCCGCTCCATCAACGACTTGCCGGAAGGGAGATAGAGATATCTGCCGATGCCGATCCCCAACGCCACCAACAACATGGCAGCCGCCGGGTATAATATCCAGCGAAGATCAAAATGAAACCGCTCCCGCCACCGTTTCAGCCATTCACCGGCCAGCAGGCGCTGCCCGGGAGTTTTAACCTCAGCAGCCATTCTCTCCCGGAGCCGCGGCAGATAAGTGTCCCAATAACTCTCACTCATCTCCGGCTGCTGCCGTTGATCCATCACATTCAGCACCGCAGCCATTTCCTCATACTCCACGGCGCAGGAAGAACACGCTTTTAAATGAGCCTGAAAGGATTTCTTATCGCTTTGAGATAACTCATGGTAAAGCGCGTCTACCATCAGTTCCTTAAAATACGTGCAATTGCTTGTTTTTTTCATTTTCATTGATAAACCTCCTTACCCCGGGAACCGTGAGCCTCATTGTAATCCTTTAATAGAGGCTGTAACTTCTTTACAGCCCGAAAGAGCAAACTCTTGACCGTTCCCTCGGAGATGTTTAACAGTTGCCCTACTTTTTTCCCGGGCATTTCCCGGTAGTGTCTCATCACAAAAACCGCCCGCTCCCTGGGAGTTAAATACGCCAATGCTGCTTCGATATGCATCTGTATTTGCCGGGACTCGGCGTAATTCTCAGGGCCGGCGGCGGTGCTGCGGTCCGGGACGGTCTCGTCTTCTTCAAAGGGAGAACCGGCCGTTATCTCTTTTACCTCTTCCAGCGGCTGGTATTCCCTTTCCTTTCGGAAAGATAATTTCCGTTTTCGATCCAGGAACGCATTCAGGGTAATCCGGTAAAGCCATGAGCTCAGCGATGCGTCACCTTTGAATTTCTTCAATGAGCGAAATGCTTTGAGAAACACCTCCTGGGAGAGGTCTTCGGCATCTTCCCGGGAGCCTGTCAAATCAAAGGCCAGGTAAAAAACCTTTTTCTTATTCAGTTCGACGATTTGCTCGAAGGCCCCGGATTCACCGCCGCATGCTCGCTTAACCAGGTATGTGTCGCTGTTCATTACCAATTCCATACACCTTTAGACGTGAGACACTTCTATATAGTTTACAAAAAAAATGAGTAAATAACCAGCCATAAAAAAATCCGAATATCGAAATCCGAAATTCGAAACAAATTCAAATGACCAAAATTCAAAATTCAAAACAAGAGCTTAAGGAGCATCAGCTCTTTTATTAGAGGTCTTTAAAGATGTTTTGGACATTTGAACATTTGAATTTCGGATTTGTTTCGAATTTCGATATTCGAGTTTCGAATTTATTATTCTTATCCGTCATTTCAGCGTTGATATGACACTATTAGGACATCGTGTCTGTAAAGTGTACCAAAAACAGGACGATTATTCTTTATAAACATGGCATGCGAATTGCTTCTCTACTAAATAGGAGGTCAAAAATGAAAAGACTAATGATTGTAATGTTATGTGTGGTTTTGTTTACGCCCCTTGCTTTCTCTTATGATGATGACTCCGACCCCGAAGAGTTCAAACCTAAATCCTATGATGATGCGAAAGTCCTGCGAGTGAAATATACACAGGGAGAAGCGTATGTCAGGCGCAGCTATGACGATGGATTCGAAGAAGCAACCATCAACCTCCCGATCTTTGAAAAAGATAAAGCCGGAACCACTGACGGCAGATTGGAAATCTACCTGGGACGATTAAATTACCTGAGACTGGATCAGGATACGGAAGTGGTGTTTGACAAGGTCCCGGAGATGCGAAAAACAGATTTGACTCTCAGAGTTATCAAAGGTGGAATATATCTTGATATCGAAAACATCGATTTTGAGCGGGATATTGAGATTCAAACGCCGGACTGCGGCATTTTCGTGTTGGATAAAGGGATGTACCGCATCAATGTCAGTGAAGGCGGACGCACGGAATTTTACGTTTTTGATGGAATCGCAGAAGTGGCTGGCGACAATTACAACCGTAATGTCAGGGAAAACCAGAAGATCGTCATGTTTGACGGTCGGGTCAAAGAGCGGCCCTTCTATTTCTATTCATCCGATACCGATGATTTCGATCAATGGAACCGCGAACGAACCAATGTCATAGGTTACGCCCGGTACAGTTCCTCCCGCTACCTGGACAGCGGATACGAAGAGTATGAATATGAACTGTCCCGAAACGGCAGGTGGGAATACAACCCCACTTACAGTACCTATATCTGGATACCCTACCATGTCGGTGTTGACTGGAGACCCTATTACCACGGCCGCTGGGTATATAATCCCTATTATGGGTATGTATGGTCGTCGTTTGATACCTGGGGATTCTTTACTCACCACTACGGCAGATGGCATTGGGACCCATATTATCGCTGGTATTGGATTCCCGGTTATCACTGGTCTCCGGCATGGGTGTCCTGGTTCTGGAATGATTATTACTATGGTTGGTGCCCTCTTAGCTGGTGGAACAGGCCAATAATTATTTATGATGGTACATGGTGGAGACACTATCGCTACCGGCGAGGAATTCCCTTCCACTCCCGCTCCACTACTATCATCAAAAAGAGCCACCTGGCCGTATCAGGGGTCCACAAAGCTGCACTGAAGGGCAGCAGCCTTGCCAAGCTTTCCAAAGACAGACTTCAATTCAAAGGACATTCACCTAACCTCAAACCCCATATATCAAAGGTAAATGTGATTAACGCCAGGGGTAAAACCGTTGTATACAAGAAAAATGGTCTTGTCACCGCTTCTAAGTATAAAGTAGTCAAATCCGGGATCCCCGGTAGTTCCAGGGTAATCGGTAAAAAGGATATTGTGTACAAGTACTCAGGCAAAAAGGTCTCAAAAAACAAAGTCTCCAGGTACTCCAAATCCACCTACAAAAAGTCAAAAGATTCCAGCGACAGCCGCGGCACCGGCACCCCTTATTATAAATCAACCAAATCCTATAAATACAAATCCTACAAAACTCCGGGAACCTATAAAAAATACTCCAGCTCCTCAAAAAGGAAATCTTCCACCTACACGTACAAAAGCTCCAAACCTTACTCGAAATCCTATAAATCATCAAAATCAAAATCATACCGTTCCAAATCACCTAAATCACGTTCCTCTTCCAAATCAAAAACAAAATCCAGTAGTTCCAGCACATACAAAAGCAAAAAGAAAAAAGAAAGCCCCTCCTATTCCTATTCTCCTTCTTATCGTTCCTCCAACAGTAATTCCTCCGGTTCTTATTCCTCATCCTATTCTTCCCGGGCCCGAAAGCAGGGTTCATACAAACCCTCTTCTTATACAAAAAAGAGAACCGCTTCCTCTTCTTATAGAAGTTCTTACTCCAGTTCCAGGTCTTATCGCTCCGGCAGCTACTCTTCTTATAAATCCCCGGCAAGATCATCTTACAAATCATCGTCATCGTACAAATACAGACCCAGTAAATCCTATTCCAGGCCGTCATACAGATCATCTTCATCTTATAAATCATCTTCAAAATCCTACAGCAGGTCATCCTCGAAATCTTCTTACAGATCCAGCAGCAGATCAACCAGGAGTTCCTCGAGTCGTTCATCTTCTTCCCGGAGCTCCTCGTCCCGCAGTTCCGCAAAGAGAAAGTAATAATAAACAAAAAATAGAAAAAAGTGAACAGTATTAATGTAGAATAAACTAAAAACCTTTGGAAGACGTTAACGGCTGTAAAAGGGAGTCAGCAGTTAAAGCTGCTGGCTTCCTTTTTTTATATTACTCACAAATAGCCCGGGCGCACTGACGGGCGCTTTGAATGTCATTACTCATGTATGAATAATTCCAGGAACCATACCGGCCAATAGAATAAATATTATATTTCTTAAGCTCTTCCAGGAGGGGAGGTACCGTTTTTTCCCAGTTCCTGTCAAAAAGAACATAAGAAACAGGAATGCGCCGCACATCCAGGTAAACAATTTCATCCTTGCTCTTAATAACCTGTAACTCTTTGAGAGTAAAAGCCACTTCAGGGATTAATCTTTCTTTATTCATCTCAACAGGGGAACCGGGAGTCACGTTCCGCTCCAGGTAGCAGGCAGGATAGGGATGAACCGCGTAAAACCCCATCCGGTAAAAGGGAAATTTCTCCTCCGCCAGGTAGACCCAGTGAAACAGTTTCCATCTCCTCTTTAAAATCACATTCGTCAAAATAGTAGATACGTATTGTAATTGCTGGTGAGAAGGAAAACGATCCGACGGTTTAATGATTTTCAAGAGTTGGTTCAGGGGCATGGAGGTGACCAGGGTGTCATAATAATAAGTACCGTTAAACGTTCTCACCATCTGTTGATTGGCGTCGATTTCAATGACTTCCTCATTATAGCGGATACGATCGTGGACAGGTGCTGCATATTTTTTTATAAAATCCCGCAGCGAGACCTCCGGGTAGTAAATGACCGGGTTGTAACCGGATTCAAAAGAAGTTCTACCCTTAAATCCTGCAAACACCTGGTTTTTATCCGGGACCGGTATACTTCCCTTATCCATATTAGCAGCAAGGCGTTTCAGTTCCGTGTTATAGTACTTGGTCAAAAACGGTTGGAAAAACAATTGGAAAAGAGTCGTACCAAAATGGGCCTCCAAAAAATCATGCAGGTTCTCTAGAGGAAGATGTGAGGATTTATGTTTATCGCTGCTGGAAAGAATCTCATCGAGTATGTTGTTCTTCAGCGGCGCCGGCAAATACGAGAGATGGAATTGAACAGGAAACGGGATATACCGGCCCAACAAAAAGGTTTTACTCTTCCGGTTAAATTCTTTAAATCGACAAAAATCTTCAAGGTAAGATTTTATTCCAGGTTTATCCTGGAAATGAAAATAGTGGCCGCCAAAATCAAACCAATAGCCATTGGCAGAGTACTGGGTAGAGAGCCCGCCGATGAAGTTCTCTTTTTCCAGGATGATGAAATCATTGACAGGAGGCAGGTTGTTAGCCACCGTTAAACCGGAAATCCCCGCACCGATGATTAAGATCATTTTTTTGCCTCCGGCCAGGGGCTCTTTTTGAAAAAACCGCCCCTGGACCCCGCAAAAACTTTTCATACATGGTCAGCCTGTGTTACGTGGCTTCTAAAATCGTGCCCCATTCAGCCTAAGAAATCCCCTCTTGAGAGGGGTGGCCGCGAAGTGGTCGGGGTGTGTCATCTTCGCTACTTCTCTTCTTCTTTGCCAACTGACTTCGTGCCCCATTGGAATCAATTCCTCACTCCATTTTCNNTTGTACCACGCTTCTCAACATATTACCCCATTGGGATTATCTGTACTCCGTTTCCAAAGAAAGGTTTGTAATTTGGAATTTGGAATTTGGAATTTTCATCTCTTCTTCTCTTCTCACCGTCTGACCTTCTTTCCATTTATACTTCATCATTCATAATTCATGGCTATTCCATCTTGACATTTGTCAGTATTAGCCCAAATATCGAAAAGAAAAGTACAATCGCTGTGGTGGATACGATGGTAACCAGTGGGAACGTATAAAAATTTAAAAAAACAACGCCAGATAAAAATATTTGAATCCAAAGAATAATGGTTACGGTTTGGGCAGCAGAGAGGTTGTACTTTTTTTTCAACCGCAAGGAAAAATGATCAGGACTTCCGAAAAAAGGGTTCTTTCCTTTTATTAAACGCAAGATAATTACATAGACCATATCAAAAAGAGGAATGGAGAGGATCAGGATACCGGAGATAAAAGCAAGGTCATTGTAATTGGTGTATTCGCCCATGATGGCTAACGCTCCGATTACCAACCCGATAAACGTACTGCCAGCATCCCCCAGGTATATTTTGGCCGGTTCCCAGTTGAATCTTAAAAATCCCAGCAGCGCCGCAGCCAGACTCAACGAAAGAATAGAGATCAGGAAGTTATTGTTGTAAAGAGAAACCAGGAATATGGTTAAAGAAGCCAAAACCCCCACAGAAGCAGCCAGTCCATCCATGATATCGATGATATTAAAGGCATTGATAACAGTTAATATCCAGAAAAACGAAAGAAGAGAGTTTAACCAGGGGGGAAGGATAACCAAATTTATATAAATACCGCTTTTTATAAGGATATAAGTCGCTACCACCTGGAACAGGAATTTGATCCCGGGTTTGATGGCCTTAAGGTCATCAAATAATCCCACCACCAATAATATCGACGCGGCAAACAGGATACCCAATAATTCTTTGTTAAATTGAAACAACAGACCCACTGGTGAAATAAAAGCAAAATAGATGATTACCCCTCCCATATAAGGCACAGGTTCTTTTTGTTTTTTTAACTTGCCGTTCGGGTAATCCAGCAGTTGATACCTGTGAGCCACTTTTTGGATTACCGGCGTACCATAAATGGTTAGCAAAAACGACAGTACAAAAGATAACCCCAGTATTAATTCGTTCATTTGACTGGTTAGATTGGCTGTTGGCAATCGGTTTTAGTGGCAATCGCTCTTAAACGTATTCGTTCACATATTTGCTTTCGCTTTCTTATGGCACGTTTTATGTATTTTTTTGACTTCATCAGGGGTATTATAATTTTTGGGGAACTGATTGTCAACAGTGTAACCCATATAATATCTTTTAAAAAAATAAAGGGGATGGACCAATAGTTTTTTTTAAAGCGAAAATTTTTGATTAAAGTTAAATATCGATTTTTGATTAGATGATATTTAATAAAGGATGGGCGTGCCAGGGCCAAAGAGAATCGCGAAAAAAAATTTTTCTTTAAGGTGCCGCTTCGGTAGTGGTACACCACAGCTTCAGGATAAAATAGGATTTTCAAACCCAGGAGATTGGCCCGCCAGCCAATATCAAAATCCTCCCAGAACATAAAAAAATCTTCATCGTAGTATTCACAATCTATTTTTAGCTGCTCCAGCGCGCGTTGATTGAATACCGTGGCTGCCCCACACACGGAAAACACACGTTTTTCTTTGATATCAACAGCATCCACCGGCTGATTGAACCCGGTTTCCGACGGGTGAAGCGTAATGGAGCATGCCTGACCGGCAGAATCAACGGTTTTCTCATCGAAACGAAGAATCAGCGGAGAAAGCATCGCAATATCAGTGTCTTCCCGGAATTTTTGTTTCACCCTGGCATTAAAGTTCTCATCCAGGATGATATCGGAATTGGCCACCAGCAGGAGATGTGACCTGGAACCAGGATGGGAATAGACGTGTTTGATTCCGATATTTGCCGCCCCGGCATACCCACAATTGTGAGACAGCGGGATGATGTGGATATTGTCCTTTTCCTCCCGGAATGATTGGATAATCCTTAAAGAATCATCCGACGAATGATTGTCCACAACAACGATCCGGTTGAATTGGACAGTCTGGTGGACCAGGGAACGTAAATTTTTTTCTAGGAATTTTTCGGAATTATAACTAACAATAACAACAGATATATTCAATGATAGATCGTTACTTGTCAAATAATCCCCAGGGCTTTTCCGCCTTTTTTGAATCCTTCCAGGATAAATTCCAGTTGTTCATCGGTGTGTGTAGCTGTAAAGGAGGTGCGGATCAGAGCATCTTCCGGTGGTACGGCAGGAACAACCACAGGATTGGTAAATATTCCGTAATCCCTTAAAAAAAGCCAGAGTTTAAACGTTTGTTTTTCATTCCTGATAAAAACCGGGATAATAGGGGTTTTGGTATTACCGGTGTGATAGCCCATATCGTTCAATTCTTTATTCACGATGCGAGTAATTTCCCACAGTCGTTCTCTTCGTTCGGGTTCGTTTTGAATTATCTCCAGGGCTTTATTCACTGCGCCCAGGGCTGCAGGGGTAATTGAGGCGGAAAAAATCAGCGACCTGGCCATATGCTTGATGTACTGGATAATTGTACTGTTCCCAACTACAAAACCACCCAATGAGGCGAAAGATTTGGAAAAGGTAGTCATAATTAAATCCACCTCATCAAGTTTGTCGTAGTGCTCGCAGGTACCTCTGCCATTTTTACCCAGCACACCTACACCGTGGGCATCGTCTACCATCACGCGGGCGTTGTATTTTTTGGCGATTTTTACTACTTCGGGAACATTAGACATATCGCCTTCCATGCTAAACACGCCGTCCACAACGATTAATTTCCCTTTGTCATCCGGCACCCGTTGGATTTTTGCTTCCAGTTCCTCCATGTCGTTATGCTTGAATTTGACTACATCGGCGTAGGATAAGCGGACCGCATCCATAATAGATGCATGGACCATGCGATCGATAAGAATGACATCGTTTCTTCCGGCCACCGCCGATATAGCTCCCAGGTTGGTTTGAAATCCTGTGGAAAAGGTGAGGGCTTCTTCTTTACCCATAAATTCGGCCAATTTTTCTTCAGTCTCTACGTGAAGGGAATACGTACCGTTCAAAAACCTGGAACCACAAGTGGAGGATCCGTATTTTCTCACCGCGTCCATGGCAGCTTCCTTTATTCTCCCATCGTCAAACAGTCCCAAATAATTGTTGGACCCCACCATCAGGATCTTTCTGCCATTTACCCATACATAATTCCCTTCAACCTGCTCAATTTCGGTGAAATAGGGATAAAGTCCCATTTTTTTTGCATTTTCCACTCTTGTGTACTTGTAGCACTTTTCAAATAAGTCCATACTTCACTCCTAACTCCCAATTGATTTTTTTGCAATGGTAATCACTGTTGCTTTTTTACCTATAGCGCTTGTATTTGCTCTTCATTACTCGTTTACGGGTTAAAATAACCCACTGCACTACGACCACAGCCATCATTGGTCAAACACCGCTCCGCATCAAAAAGAAACCACAAGACACGATTATCTCTTTTTATTTTTTAATTTGTAGTTTCTCTTTGATTTAAAGTTGGCCGTGAATTTTTGATAGGTCTTCAGACACCAATTGTCTTTCTTAAAGACAGCAGTAAATACGATTTCTCCACTGATTTTATGTTGCCCCAGCAGCGAATCTTCATTGACCTTAAAGGGAACACTTACTTCTTTATCCAGATCAAGAAAAACAGCTTCGTTTTCCTGCCTGGTAGGGAGATCAAGCTCAGAAGCTGTAAAAAACAGTTTTGGGAAGGAAATGTTGTTGTTTTTATCCAGCTTGATCATGAATTCAGGGTGGGAAGATATTTTTAACGCGTTACTTGGGGTGATTTTAATTTTTAGCGTACCTTCCTCTCCCTGTTTGATACTGCGGGGCTCCACATTGGCGCTTATCCTTAAATATTCCTCCTGGGAGGGAGCGTTAACCAATATGACGGTAAATAATAGTATCAGGCCAAAATAAATCTTTTTTTGCATGAAGGAGTTATATACTACATTTTAAAATTTTTGTCAATATTTGCCAGCGTTTCCGAATTCTTCATATATGAAAGCAAAAACTTGTTGAAAGGTTCAAGCTGCAGGTTTTCAAGTTGAAAGCCGATGATGAAAAAGTGCATTTTTTTAAAATTTTTTTTCTGACCTTTAAGCTGCAAGCCCCAACTTCAAGCCCCAGCAAAAGCTTTAAACGGCAGCGAATCTTCGCTTAATGTACAGTTTATAGTTTTCATCTTTCTGTTTGTGGCTTGCGGCTTGTGGCTGGAGCTTAAATGTTACGGCAACACATTCTACTGACAATTTTTAAACAGGTTTTGTCTTGAAAAATAGTCAGAGTTCTTATAAGATAATGTAATGAAAAACAAAAAAATATTTATGAATGCAATCACGGCAAAGGAGTTGGAGGAAAACCCTTCGGAGACAGGAGGATAGGAATGCGGTTAATTGGAGAAATTGATGACAAACGCCTGGCGCAAACGTTCAGCGATTACCTAACCCAGCTGGGAATTGAAAATGAGATCCAGGAGAACCGGGACTCCCTATATGATAAATATGAGATATGGGTGCATCTGGAAGATGAGGTAGAACAGGCAGAAGCGTTACTTGAGAAATTCCTGAAATACCCGGATGACCCGGAGTTTCAAGGGGCTTCCTGGAAAGCGAGAAAAATAAAGAGGCAGGCCAAAAGGGAAGAGAAAGAGGGCGCTCAATATATGGATGCGCGCACCACTGTTTTTTATAAAGGGGCGCCGCCCCGGGGAGCGCTGACGCTTTTGTTGATCGTGGTTTGTGTGACAATCTCAGTGCTTTCCAAATTGGATGAAGCCACCGATTCCTTGCGGATGTTCTTTATTACCGATTTTATAAGAGAAGGCCCTGTTATTAGATGGCTGCCGGGACTCCCGGAAATCCGCAGCGGGGAAATCTGGCGGCTGTTTACACCGATGTTTATCCACTTTGGCATCCTTCACCTGGTATTTAATATGCTGTGGCTTTATGACCTGGGCAGCATGGTGGAAGACCGGAAAAGCACGTTATTTTTAGCGATATTTATTTTCATTGTTTCCGGTCTTAGTAACCTGGCTCAATACATATTTACAGGACCGAGATTCGGAGGAATGTCCGGGGTGGTGTATGGACTGCTGGGCTATATCTGGATGAAAGGAAAATATGACCCGAGTTCCCGGCTTTACCTTCATAAGACTACGGTCACCTTTATGATCGTCTGGTTTTTTTTGTGTTTCACCGGGCTGTTTGGCCCCATTGCCAATGCTGCGCATACCGCAGGCCTGGTAATCGGCGTTGCCTGGGGATTTCTCTCCTCCCCGAAATTCCGCCAGGTTATCAAGCAGTTGAGAAAGTAAGAACTCAGATGGTCAGAGGGCAGACAGTCAGTGCGTCAGTAGGGCCTTCTTAGGGTGGGGACGCCGTCCCCTTAATAAAAGCAGCGGAAAAATAAGGCATCCTTTAATGTGATCTCTTCATCAGGAGGTTCTTTTGGTATCATAACATCTTCTGCCACCTGCAGCCACGGTACAGGTTTTTCCGCTTCTTCATCCGGTAGGAGAGCAATGCCAAAAGATTCGAGAATTGAAATGATTTGGGTACGCAGTTGGCTTAAGGCTTGAACCGCTTCTTCTCCCATCATCTCACGAAAATGTTCCGTCATGTCAATGGGTTTGAAGTCGAGATCGAAAATACAGGGATCAATATCGGGATATATTGTTTGGCCCTGTTCATAGGTTTCCATACTACCGGGCATGATGACGGCAAAAGGCGCAAAAAGTGAAATACCTACGGCACATCCAATGGTCCCGGTTCCTTCAACCTTTTTTCTAACATCATCCTCCTCAAGGATTTCATTTTCACTTTCATAGCGGAACTGCTCTCCTTTAAGTCCCAAAAAGAACAGATGATAAGAGTAACATAGGTCTTCTAACGGATCTTCCGGTACCGGTTCGTCTTCGTCTAAGTCACCTTCCTCAAAGCGAAAGGGTAATATCCCCTGCATGTCGTCAAACCTGGGCTCAACGCCTTGCCAATCACGTTCATAATCAAGGTTTGCTGTTTCGAGTTGGGACAAGTTTGCCCGGAGTTCTTCACATACTTCGTCCAGGTAGCTCTCTTCAGAGGAGTACCAAAATTCAATCGTATCGTGTGGAAAGGCATTGTCCAGTGCTTCAAGGAGGTCTTCCCTGATCGTTGAGTTTATTCGCTTCTTGTCTTTTTCCATTCTTTAACCTTCCATAATATCTAAATTTTATAATAAAACCAAACTGTCAGGCAACTCTTTAATAGCCATATCCTAATTTTACAGGAATCATTATAATTTTTCAACAACAATGAACTGATATTTGCAACTATTTCTCACTATTTTTATCTTTTGTGTTCATGAGAGATTCCACTAACGGCTGAAAAACAACACCCGTGGAGACCGCATTAGCCTGGAAACGCGGCGGAGTAATAACAACATAATAATATCCCTCTTCTAAATCCGAAAACCAGGCCAATTCCACTAATGCCCTCCTTTCATTGTCCATCCCCTCATGCCCTGTCAAAGGAAGTCCGAAAAATTGATGATAATGTCAAGGATGCAGCCACAGAAAACACAAGAAAATATTAAACCACAGAGCCACAGAGGACACAGAGCCAGTTGGCAGTAGGCAGTTGGCAAGTAGGAAAAGAAGAAAGAG
>WVZO01000636.1 GCA_011772425.1 Candidatus Aminicenantota bacterium | reverse complement strand
CTGCTTAATTCCTTATTCGTTGAAATATAAAAAGTAGTGGGAAAAATCGTGGCCATGGTTTGGTATGCCCGCACCCTTTTTACAATGCAGTCAATTCTTTTCAATTCGGTTTCCCGTATCTTTTTATATTCAACCTCCTGGCCGCTTTTAACTATGGACTTAACATCATCCGGCGCTACATCACCGCTTTTCCAGACTTTGACGCGCTTATAACCTCTCTTTTCAAATTCCATTATGTACTTAAATGTTTGGTATTCAAATTCATAAATTGATTTTATCCCCTCTTTTGCTTCCATATAAACCGCCCTGTGAAGCAGCCAGGGAATTAAGAGCACCAGTAAAAAATAAACCACGGGCAGGGTAATAAATTGGGTGACTTTGCTTTTCAGAGAGCCAATAACCGCCCCAGCCGCAGTAAAAGACATGATAACCAGGGTAAGCAGCAGGACATAGACCAGGTAAGATGTATTAGCCGCATTAATGCCATTGATTAACATCCAGATAAGGGCCAGGCCGGATAAGACCCAAAAGACCAGGTTTAATAAAATTATCCTGGCCAGGGTGATTAAAAACCCCGGTTTACGGCTGCCGGAAAGATCAGAAATAAACTCTAAATATTCCCGGTTACGGGTGGCGTCCCAACCGTAAAGCAGCGCCAGAAAGGAGCCGATTAAAAGCATAATACCGGCAAAATCCATAAAGCCGCCGGAATCCGAAAACAGGTCTTTTCCTTTAAAAGAATTTGAAATTTCTAATTTTTCGGCGGAGTCTACATGGGCCATCATACCATCAAAAACCGCCGAATCATTGAAAATAACGCTTAAAGGACTGGGTATGTAAAGGAGCCGGACGCCCCTAACTCCGTAAAATGTGTAATGGAGATGCATTGATACCTTGTCTCTCTCCATCTCCTGAAATGGCTTTTTATTAGCCAAAATTTTTTTATAATCGCCAATCCCATCCCAACATAAAAAAGCCAATAAGATGAACAGCACCGCCAAAATGATAATGTTTCGCCTGATAAACAGTTTTTTGGACTCAAAGCTTATAATTCCCCTGAAGAGCATGCGCGCCTAACCTCCTTTTTTATCTCTAAAGTATTTTACTTTATGCTGTAAAAGACCTGGGCCACATATTGGCCAAAAAGTTTAAACTCTGAATACTGCTGATTAACACACCACACGGTGGAGAGGGTGGGGAAAATCTCAGCGTCCACCTCTCTTTTAATGGTGTACAGTAAATCCAGGATTTGACCCGTATATAAGTGGAATTCATTAAAAACTCCGGTTACATTCCCCACCGAAAGGAAACCTTTAACCCTGGCAAACACAGACGGGAAAAGCCTGTTTTCCTGTAGGAATGCGTCATAATCAAAGTTAATCAGCTTATAAATAACCTCTTGATTGTACGGGGTTGCGGCAGCCAGGGTTTTTAATTGCAGATAGGTGGCCCTGGCCTGTTCCATGTGGTCAATGGCCGCGTTTAAGGATGTCTGTAACGCCTCATAATCTGGCCCNNAAGAGAAAGCCGCCGCCTTTGACGATTAACTCACCAATGGCCGCAGCCGCAGCGCTGCCGCCAGAATTTTTACCGCTGCCACCATAGGTGCCCTCACCTTCATTGCCTGCCATGGCTGCATTTATACCGATACTAAACACCAAAAAAACAATTATTAGAGTGATTAATGATATGATCTTTTTCATGGTCTTAACTCCTTATAATTTTATTCTGTAAAAGACCCGGGTCACATATTGGCCAAAAAGTTTAAACCCTGAATACTGCTGATTAACACGCCACACGGTGGAGAGGGTGGGGAAAATCTCAGCGTCCACCTCTCTTTTTAGGGTGTACAGTAAATCCAGGATTTGACCGGTATAAGAGTAAAATTCATTAAAAATCCCGGTTACATTCCCCACCGAAAGGAAATCTTTAACCCTGGCAAACACGAACGGGAAAAGCCTGTTTTCCTGTTGGAAGGCGTCATAATCAAAGTTAATCAGCTTATAAATAACCTCCTGATTGTATGGGGTTACGACAGCCAGGGTCTTTAATTGTAGATAGGTGGTCCTGGCCTGTTCCATGTGGTCAATGGCCGCGTTTAAGGATGTCTGTAACGCCTCATAATCCGGCCCGGATAGTTCTGCCAGCTCGATCTTGTTAAAAAATATGTTAATATCTGCACTTGATTGAAAGAGAAAGCCGCCGCCTTTGACGATTAACTCACCAATGGCCGCAGCCGCAGCGCTGCCGCCGGAATTTCTACCGTTGCTACCATAGGCGCCCTCACCTTCATTGCCTGCCATTAACGCGTTTAAATTGACGGTAATCCCCAGCCAGGCAATTAATATGGTGATTAATGAGATGATTTTTTTCATCGTCTTAACTCCTTACAGCCTTTCAACTAACTTTTAATAATTTTGAAATTTCATTTTAACTCTTTTTGGCCAAAAATGCAATAACTAGGTTGTATTTTTGTAGCAATCAGCCAAAAGATATTGAAAATAATTAACGCTAGGGCCAAATTGCAATGGGGTCTGATCTTCCCTGCAGCATTTTTGGTTTCCTGGCAAAAATATTGCAGCGAAAGATCAGACGCCATACATGAGCGAAACGGTAATTTATTATGTTGTTACTTCCTTCAACCTCGATTCCCTTCCATTTACCCATTTTTTTGACCTACCTGGAGATAGGATTTCCTATGGTGAGATAGAAATCCCTCCGGGTGATAGGAATATCTGCAGGATTTTTGAGAATAAAAGGAAAGGACTTAACTTGCCCGAAGGGCACCTTTCTATAGTTGGCAGTTGACAGTTTACAGTTGGCAAGTAAGAAGAGAAGAAACGGAGAAGATAAGAAGGTGAAAAGATAAGTTGAAGGCTTCCCCAAACGTTTTTCAGGCTATACCAGGTTCTCATACAACCGGCAGGTGTTCTGGAATGCAGCCTCCAAAACCTCTTGTTTATCCAGGTTCTTTATTTCTGCAATGGCTGTAACCGCTTCCACGGCATTGGCCGGTTCGTTGCGCTCGCCCGGAACCGGCCCCAATACCGGGCTGTCGGTTTCGATAAGTAAACATGACAACGGTAATTGTTTAACCAGTTTCTGTTTCTGACGGGAGTGAACAATGGACGGGGGGACCGAAAAAAAGAAGCCAGCTTCTACAGCCGGCAGCGCTGCCGAAGCCTTCCCATCAAAGGCATGAAGTTGAACCTTGCGGGCCCCCTGTTCTAAAAGCATGGCAACCACATGGCGACCCGCTGACCGGGAATGAACATTCAACGGTAAATCCAGCTCACGTGACAGATGGATAAACTGCTTGAAGATTTCCCCTTGAAGTTTTTTATCGGACTCCTCTTTCACTGCCCAATAATCGAGCCCCACTTCACCGATAGCCACCAGTTTCTCCTGGTGTTGGCGAATGAAAGAAATCATGGTTTCGGCAGCATCCGGGTCCAGATAGGTAGGATAAAGCCCTGCCGCCGGTTTTAATTGTGGATATTTTGCTGCCAGTTCCAAGTTTCGGTGGACATCGGGAAGGTCCTCCGATACGGTGATAATAGCAGACACCCCGGCAGCCTTCGCTCGCGAAAGCACGTCTTCCCGATCCGCATCGAACGAATGATCGCAAAGATGCGTGTGTGTATCGATAATACTGAATTCTATCATGTAAAATACTCCTAAAACAATATAATCATATCTTTTTATCCTTCCAAATTCAAGCCCGTATTCATCCCTGAATTTACCGTCTATTTTTATAAACCACGAAGGCACGAAGAACACGAAGGTGAGAAGAGAAGAAAAGATGAAAATTACAAAAATAAATAAGAAGCGAATTACAACGGTCATAATGGGGCACGATATCAAGAAGCAAAGTACAATGGCTGACCGTGTATGAAAAGTTTTTGCGGGGGGTCCAGGGGGGCAGTTTTTTCAAAAAGAGCCCCCTGGCCAAGGGGAAAAAAATTTATCTATGGTCTTGACATTTAATAATATATGGATAAAAATAAAATTCTAAAAATAAAAAAGGAATTGTTTTTGGAATAAATGATAAGCGAAAAGGGTTCTTTAAAAGATACGCCGATAATAAAACTATTACTGACTATCTTTGAGCAAGGGTTGAGCGGGATTCTTTACGTCAAACATGCGGATGTTCTTAAGGTGTTATACTTCAGCAAGGGGAAGTTGATATGGGCCATTTCCAATTCAGGAGAAGATAAACTAGAAAATATCCTGGTATCCGAAAGCCTGGTGGACCCTGCTGTCATTCAAAAAATCAAAAAGGAATCCCATGTTTCCGAATCTGTGGGGAAATTACTGGTGGAAAAAGGCTTGATTACATTGGAAGAGTTGGTTGATTCTTCCCGGGAACAGTTAAAGCGTATTATAATCGATGCGTTAAAATGGGCGGACGGTGGTTTCCAGTTTGTTAAAGAGGCACCGCCGGAACGCTTATTAAGCCTTGATTTAGCTGTCACTGATTTTATTATCGATTATATCGTGGAGGAGATGAACATTAAAGAAATATTGAATGCCATTGGGTCACTCCAGGTTGAACTGATCAAAAACCCTGATAAGGAAAAACTGTCGAAATATCATTTATCGGACAGGCAAGTGGAATTGCTGGATAGTTTCGATGGGGGAAAGAAGCTGGAAAGTATATTATCCAGCTATTCCGGCGGTCACCGGGAATCATTATTGAAAATTATTTATTTCTTCTTGATGGCCGGGCTTTTAATCAAAAAGGGGACGGCGTCCCCAACCGATAAGGAGTCGTTCATGGCAGTTGACGGGGACCAACCGGGAGAGCGTGTTTTTCCTGCCGCATTTTTACAGGATATTAATAAAAAAGAGGTCGAGTTACCGGATTTACCGGATTTTGAAAGTGACAATGATTTAGACGACGCGGCAGCCGTACCTGCTGTTCCTGACGTGCCTGACGTGGAGATCGAGGAAATTCCTGTGGAAACAGCTAAAAAAACTGAAGATATTGAAAGAGATACCGGTTCATTTGAAGTGGGCAAAGATGTTGAAATGGAATTATACCAGGAGGTTGCGGCGAGTGCCGACTTGTTCTCCCACAGCAGCGCCGGCGATGAAGAACCGGGAGCAGTGAGACCTCCTGGAGAGAAAAAACGAATAAAACTGTTTAATGTGATATTTATTTTAATATTTTTGATCCTGATTATCAGTGGAGTTATTCTATTATTATTGCCGCTGCTGGAAAGTGATACCCCGATAGAGGAAATGGTAAAGAAGAAGGACGCAGGCGATATCATTAAAATAGAGGAGGCGAAGCCGGCTCCTTCGATGGCAGCGGGAGGGAAGGAAAAAGGTGATGAAGACAAAGAGACCATACCACCAACCGGGAAACCGGCACCTAGCTACTTCCGGGAAGGGAACCTGATCACAGCAGGTGATGTATGGAAGAAAGAACTGAAAAAAACGGGTGTAAAATACAGTATTTTATTGGAACTGGATTGCCTGAAAGAGTCGGTGATGAATGCCTACAGCAGGTTAGCGAAAAAAAAGGATTTTTTTATTTTAAACCGGAAAAGTGGAAGCAGAAACTGTTTCCTGGTCATGTGGGGGAAATTTTATACCAGGAAAGATGCTGAGGAGGCCACCAAATTAATCCCCAACTATTTCTGGCAGCAGAAGAACCCACCGCAAATCCTGGAATTATCCGGGTACCTTTAAGGGTACCTCTAACTCCATATTTTCTTCATCTTTTCTTGACAAAAAGAGGGTCTAAGATTATAATAGAGCTTAAACAGGCCGGAGTGGCGGAATTGGCAGACGCACCGGACTCAAAATCCGGCGGGGCTTGTCCTCGTGAGGGTTCGACTCCCTCCTCCGGCACCAGTTCTTTTCCAGGAGAAAAGAACAATTATTTTTTTCTCAATTTCTTTTTTTTTTAACCGGGTAACGTGTAAAAAAAAGAGCAGTACAGCAATAGTAACCAGGGATTCTTCTGATGACAGATAATCGCATGGTGTATCATGATGGCATTGTTGTTGGTATGAATGATCATAACGTACGGGTAAAAATCGTATCTCACTCTGCCTGTGCCGGCTGCCGTGCCAAAGGTGTATGTACAGCCGCAGATATGGAAGAAAAAATGATCGAAGCCGTACCTGTTTCCGATGAACCCTTGCAAAAGGGGGATACCGTTACTGTTATCATGGAAGAGAAAATGGGTTGGTTGGCGGTATTTTACGGTTTTTTCCTGCCCTTCCTTGTGATGACTGGTGTACTTTTTTTATCTTATGCATTGGGCGTCAGCGAGTTGGAAGCGGCCTTTTTCGGTATTGGCAGCCTGGTACCGTATTATCTCCTGCTTTATGTTTTTCGCAAAAAAATTGAAAAGGATTTTATATTTAAGGCAGAAAAAAAGGATAAGTTATAAGATGTGATGAGGTGAGAGCGTGAATGTGGTAATATTATATTCAATGGTTACATTGGGAGGTGCGGCGGCCTTTGCGGCGATGATTCTTTTCCTGGTGGCCAAAAAATTCAAAGTGGAAGAAGACCCTCGTATCGATGAGGTCCTGGAGCTGCTTCCCGGGGCCAATTGCGGCGGCTGCGGGTATGCCGGGTGCCGGGGTCTTGCCGAAGCCCTGGTAAAAGCGGCGGATGACGGAGACATATCGGTATTGAAATGTCCTCCGGGCGGCAGTGAGACAATGGCAGAAGTGGGGAAGTTCCTGGGCCTTGAGGCGGGTGAAGTCGCCCCTACCGTCGCTGTGGTGCGCTGCGGCGGAACCCGGGAAAAAGCACCGGCGAAACTAAACTATGACGGACCTGTCAAATGTGCCATATCCCACAGCCTGTTTAGCGGCGAAAACGGCTGCCCCTATGGCTGCCTGGGGTTGGAAGATTGTGTAATTTCCTGCGGCTTTGATGCCATCCACATGGACCCGGAAATCGGGCTGCCCGTGGTAGACGAGGAAAAATGCGTCGCCTGCGGCGCTTGTGTCAAGGCTTGCCCCAGGGATATTATTGAACTCCGGCCCATTGGTAAAAAAAGCCGGCGGGTGTGGGTCAACTGCATCAATAAAGAAAAAGGCGCTGTGGCTATGAAGAATTGTAAAGCCGCTTGCATCGGCTGTGGAAAATGTGTCAAAGAATGCCCGGAAAAAATCCAGGCAATTACTATGAAAGATAACCTGGCCTATATCGACCCCGACAAATGTATTGCCTGCGGCAAGTGCATTGCTGTTTGTCCCACCGGGGCGATCGCCGCCACATTTACTCCTCCGAAACCCAAACCGAAACCCCTACCAAAAGAAAAACAAAAACCGGCTGAAGATAAAGATAAAAATAGCGGGGAAGGGGTAAGCGAATGAGAATGAAGCTGAAAACATTTAAACTGGGCGGTGTGCACCCACCGGAAAATAAACGCTCGGCAGGTGTTCCCATAGAGAAATTGGGACTCTCTGAACAGGTCAGTATCCCTGTATCCCAGCACCTGGGTGCCCCGGCAGAACCGATCGTCAAAAAAGGTGACAAAGTTAAAGTCGGGACACTGATTGCCCAACGGGGAAAAGCATTTATTTCCGCCAATATCCATTCCTCTGTCTCAGGCACGGTTCTTAAGATAGACGATGTATTGGATGCCACCGGTTACAAAAACAAAGCCGTGGTGATTAAAGTTGAAGGTGATGAATGGGAAGATAGTATTGACCGTTCTGAAACGGTTGTTAAAGAGGTGGCGCTGGGTCCCGAAGAAATCCTGGAAAAAATTGAAGAAATGGGGGTAGTAGGCCTTGGCGGAGCCATGTTTCCCGCCCATATTAAATACATGGTAAGCAATGACAGGAAAGCCGATACCCTGGTGGTCAACGGCGTGGAGTGTGAACCCTACCTCACCTCGGATCACCGGTTGATGCTGGAACGGACCGATGAGATTATGGCGGGAATTCAAATCATGAAAACCGCGGGAAAAGTGACCCGGGCACTCATTGGTATCGAGGCCAACAAACCCGATGCCATTGAACTCTTAAAAGAAAAAGCCAAAGACTACCCGGGCGTTGAAGTCGTTCCCCTGAAAGTCAAATACCCCCAGGGAGCGGAAAAACAGTTAATTAAGGCGCTGTTGAATCGTGAAATTCCCAGCGGCAAACTGCCCCTGGATGTGGGGGTTATTATCAACAACGTGGGAACTGCACTGGCAATCTATGAAGCGGTACAAAAAAATAAACCCATGATTGAACGGGTTGTTACCATTACCGCTAAGAACCTCAAGAAAACCGGGAACTTCCTGGCCAGGATCGGTGTTCCAGCTTCGCTGTTATTGGCAGCCCTGGGAGAAGAAATGCCGGGAGGCACGGCCAAAATCATCAGCGGCGGCCCCATGATGGGAAAAGCGGTTAATTCGTTGGCTATCCCTATTACCAAGGGAACTTCCGGTTTGGTTTTGATGGATGAAAGCGAAGCACGGCGCAGTGAATCCGCCAACTGCATCCGCTGCGGCAAATGCGCCGGGGCCTGTCCCATGGGACTGGAGCCTTACTTGCTGGAAAAGCTGGCACGGAGAGACAGGTTTGATGCCTGCGAAGCCGAAGCCGTTACCGATTGTATGGAATGTGGGTCATGCAGTTATACCTGTCCATCTGCTATTCCCCTGTTGGACTATATCCGTTACGGGAAGACCAATGTTATGCGCATCATGAGGGAAAGGAGGCAAAAATGAGCAGCGGAAACAGCAGCGCCAATAGACTTGTGGTTTCCCTGTCCCCGCACCAAAAGGGAGAACTTGACGTTGAAAAAATCATGTGGGGTGTGGTCATCGCCCTGGCGCCTGCATTCGGGGCCTCTATTATTTTTTACGGTCTTCATGCCATCCGTGTAGTGATACTCTCATTAATCTTCTGCATTGGCAGCGAATACCTGATCCAGAAATTTATCCTCAAACAAAAAGTCACCGCCTTTGACGGCAGCGCCGCCATCACCGGGTTATTATTGGCTTTTAATGTCCCCAGCGGCATCCCCTGGTGGCAATTGTTAACCGGTTCAGTGGTGGCCGTTGGCGTCGCCAAAATGGCCTTCGGAGGCCTGGGTAAGAACCCCTTTAACCCCGCCCTGGTAGGAAGGGCCTTTATGCTGGCCAGT
The DNA here is from genome assembly GCA_011772425.1 of Candidatus Aminicenantota bacterium. Taxonomy (GTDB): domain Bacteria; phylum Acidobacteriota; class Aminicenantia; order UBA2199; family UBA2199; genus JAKAGC01. The sequence goes on along the minus strand of WVZO01000636.1, from coordinate 2,590 downwards.
TTCCCCATTGAAATGACCACCTGGCCGGTTCCTTTGCAAAAGGTATGGACACTTGGCGCTGACGCCGTGACTTCTGCCACTCCCCTGGGAATATTAGCGGAAAAAGGGCCTGTCGAACTCCCGGGTTACCTGGACCTCTTCTTGGGAAAAACCGGCGGCTGCATCGGTGAAGTATCAGCCCTGGCCATCATCATTGGCGGTATCTTTTTGTTATATAAAAAGATCATCACCTGGCACATTCCTGTTTTTTACTTACTATCGTTGGCAGGTTTTTCCGGTGTGCTCTGGTTGATCGATTCATCCAAATATGCAGACCCCCTGTTTCATATTTTAGCTGGCGGTGCTATGTTGGGGGCCTGGTTCATGGCCACCGACATGGTCACCAGTCCCATGTCTGTCAAAGGCCAGATCATATTTGCCGCTGCCGGGGGAATTCTTTGCGGGGCCATCCGGATTTTCGGTTCTTATCCTGAAGGCTGCTCCTATTCCATTCTTATTATGAATGCGTTTGTTCCCCTGATCGATAAGTATGCCAAACCCAAACGGTTCGGCAAGGAGGTGAATTATGGCTGATAAAAAACTTGCCTCCACGTTTCCCAATATGGTCATTGTACTCTTCATCATTGCCCTGGTTTCTGCATTGGCGTTGGCATTTACCTTTTCAATTACCGAAGAACCCAGGAAACAGGTAAAAATACAAAAAACCCTGAACGCCCTTAGAGAAGTGCTGCCGGAATTTAACAATCAGCCCAATGAAGAGAAATACAATGTGGAAGGTTATGAAGAATTGGAATTTTATCCGGCAAAAAAAGACGGCCAACCAGTGGGTACAGCCATAAAAACCTATTCGGATAAAAGCTTTAACGAGCGGATATGGATCATGGTGGGTTTTGATAAAGACAATAAAATCAACAAAACAAAGGTGTTGGAACAAAAAGAAACCCCGGGTTTGGGAACCAAAATAACGGAACCAAGATTTAGAAGCCAGTTTGAAGGCAAGGACCCTGCTTCTTTCACGTTAAAAGTAAAAAAAGACGGCGGTAATGTGGATGCCATAACTGCTGCCACCATTACTTCCCGGGCCTTCTGCGAAGCTGCGGAACGGGCTTACCGGGCGCTCCTGGAAGGTAAAGGAGGTAAAAAATGAACCTGGGAAAAGAATTTGTACGGGGATTGATCAAAGAGAACGCGGTATTTGTACTGCTGTTGGGAATGTGCCCGACACTGGCGGTAACCGGTACCGCCATAAACGGGATGGGAATGGGCATTGCCTCTGCCGCTGTGCTGGTGGGTTCTAATTTTGTAATTGCCTCAATAAAGAATTTAATACCCAATAAAGTCAGGATACCTGCTTTTATCGTGGTCATAGCCAGTTTTGTTACCATTATTGATTTAACTATGGAAGCCTATACCCCCGACCTGCATGTGCAGTTGGGAATATTCATCCCGTTGATCGTGGTCAACTGTGTGATCCTGGGGCGGGCCGAAGCGTTTGCCTCCAGGAATAAACTCTCTGCATCAGTCGTGGATGGAATCGTCATGGGATTGGGTTTTACCTTTGCCTTGACTTTATTGGGCAGTGTTAGAGAAATATTGGGACTCGGTTCTATTTTCGGTATAAAATTGGTATCCCCTGATGCCTCCACCGTCTTGTTGTTTGTCCTTCCTCCCGGTGCGTTTATTGCCCTTGGTTTTCTTATTGCCATTGTCAACCGGCTCCAGAAATCCAAAGCCTGAGAAGTAAGGAGGTTAAGAAATGGAATATTTAATCATAATCATCGGCGCAATATTTGTTAATAACATTGTCCTGGCCCAGTTCCTGGGCATTTGCCCGTTTTTGGGAGTCAGTACACGAGTCAGCACAGCCACCGGCATGTCTGCTGCGGTTATTTTTGTTATGACCCTGGCTACCATTGTTACCTACCTGCTTAAGACACTGATACTTATCCCCTTGAAGATCGAATTTTTGCAAACCGTGGCGTTTATCCTGGTGATTGCCTCCCTGGTGCAGATGGTGGAGTTGATTTTAAAGAAAGTCAGCCAGCCCCTTTACCAGGCTTTGGGGGTCTATCTGCCGCTTATTACCACTAACTGTGCCATTATGGGTGTGGCTCTGTTGGTATTTAAGAGAAACTATAGCCTGGTAGAAAGTGTTGTTTTTGCCTTTTCTACAGCCATCGGGTTTGGATTAGCACTGATTATTTTCGCAGGAATCCGGGAAAAGTTAGAGCTTTACGATATTCCCGAAGCCATGAAAGGCGCACCTATTGCCCTGTTGATTGCCGGGTTGTTATCCCTGGCCTTCATGGGATTCTCCGGGATGGTTTAGAACCTTGTCTCAAAAGTTCACCATAATATTGCGGCAATTTAACATGCCACATTTTGTAGAAGTAATACCGATGCGTTTGAAATTCGAAGCACGAAATCGCGCAGAGTACAATTTCGAAACAAATCCAAATGACCAAAATTCAAATGACCAAAACGAAGAAAGCTAAATCGCACCGGATCACTCAGTTTTTGTTTTGAATTTTGGAAATTTGAATTTTGAATTTGTTTCGGATTTCGATATTCGAATTTCGGATTTTTTTAT
>WVZO01000717.1:195-1061 GCA_011772425.1 Candidatus Aminicenantota bacterium | reverse complement strand
GGGTATGCGAACTTCATTTCATTTGCCTGGAATTGCCGTGAAGTTCGCATACCTTTGATTGACCGGCTATTTGATGCAGGCCATCGATGTTTTGGGTTATCACAAGACTCAGTATGCCCCGCTTCTCCAATTCCACTAATACATAATGGGCGGCACTGGGTTGAGCCTGCTTTAATGAGGGATATCTTACATCTCTAAAAAATTGCCAGTAATATGACGGGTCTTTTAAGAAATATTGAAAGTTTGCGTATTTTGCCGGGTCATACTTCGACCAAATCCCATCGGTTCCGCGATACGTGGGAATGCCGCTCTCAGCCGAGAGTCCCGCGCCTGTAAAAGCAACAAGCTGCTTTGAATTTGCAGCAATATCTTTTAGCCTGTCAATTTTATCATCCATATTTATTCTAATTCTTTCCCCCTGTGAAAATAGGTGAGTAAGGTGAGTAAGTTGAGTGGGGGACTTTCTATACTACTCTCTTTCAATTTTTTGTTTTTATTCCAAGAAATAATTACTATGTCACAAAACAAATTCCTATGCCCTTTTGGGTTGCGGGTGCCACCCGCCTCTGTGACCTCTGTGTTCTCTGTGGTAAAATTTTCATCATCAAAATTGCCTGGCGCCTTTTTTTATACTTTGTTTGATGTATCGAGCCATCGCTTTGTAGTAACTCTCGTACTGAGACTGATTGGGAAACCCCGGCGGCCACTCCAGGCAGTACTTACGCACGTACGAATTTGGAAAGCATCCGTATCCTAATTCCTCGTCCTTTGCGTTCACGAATAGGAGGAGGGGGTCAATGCACAGTAGTATCTCGGGCCGTCTTCGGGCCTCGGATATCAGGACCACCACTAACTCTCCCTTCATG
>WVZO01000717.1:0-157 GCA_011772425.1 Candidatus Aminicenantota bacterium | reverse complement strand
GTTCCGATCTCAATATTGCGCAGGAACTCTAGCAAGTCCTGTCTATTCATATCTCGATTTTTTTTCGCTGCCCCCATTTTTGTTATAAGCCGATTAGTTGGACCGTAAAAAATCTCCATCCTTTGGATTTCTGTTTCTCAAAGTCTGCTTCAGCAAC
>WVZO01000286.1 GCA_011772425.1 Candidatus Aminicenantota bacterium | reverse complement strand
ACAGCGATCAATAAAGGATTTTATTTTTTACGTCAGTCATTTTTTGCCTATTTGGCCGAAACCCAAGTGGGAGGATATTGTATTTCTGTGGGAGGATAAAATGTTCCGTAAGAAGGATACGTCATTTCTGTTGAAGGATATTGTATTTCTGCGGAGGGATAGGGCGTTTCTCAGTGAGGATATTATGTAAAAACAATGTCCACCTTCTCCGAAAACGATGACCAAAAAGTTAAAACGTCTCCCCTTTGAATCGGTCCCACTCCCTCAGGGGTTCCGGTTAAAACAATGTCACCGGGATGAAGGGTGAAAAAACCGGATAAGTAAGATATCAAGTAATCGATTGGGAATATCATATTGGCTGTATTTCCCTGCTGCACCAGGGTGCCGTTCTTTTCTAAAAATAGATCGACCGCTGCCAATGTGTTTAAATCAGTTATGGGATAGACTTTGGAAATGGGACAGGAAAAATCGAATCCCTTGGCAATGGCCCAGGGCGTGCCGTTTTTCTTGGCCTGGCTCTGGATATCTCTCATGGTCAGATCAAGAGCCGCGGCAGCCCCGGCGATATAGGTATGAGAATCGTTTTGGGGGATTTGTTTCCCGGTTTTTCCTATGATAATGGCTAATTCCACTTCATGATGGACATCGTGGGATTGTCCGGGAAGGGGGATGGACTCACGGTTTTGACAGAGAGCTGTGGCAGGTTTTGTGAAAATAATGGGTTCTCCCAGGTCTTTTGATTTGAGTTCCTGGATGTGTTTCCGGTAATTCCGGCCCCCACAAAAAATAGTGCCCACCGGTATGGGCTGCCCGGCGGCTGACATGATGGTGGTTTTTCGAAAACTTTCTTCTGAAAATTTCATATTCATATACTCCAATGGGGTAGCAATATAGCAGATTACCAACCACCTGTCAAGTTGTGGTAAAATATAAGCTAATGATGTTTTTTTATTTCATTTCATGGACGTGTAATTCCCAGGTTTCCTCGTCGACGTTCTCAAGTAGATAATACAATTTACCGTTGTGTATGGTATTCATTTTAGCACCCCACTGTTGCTGCTGAGCTGAGGTTAATAATTCCGGTGCCATGACTCTTCTAAGAATATTACCTTTAAAGTCCATGACCACATATTCCTCTTTAGCTTGCCCTTTGTCTTTCACTCGTTTATACGTCCGAATAAAAATCTTATCATCGGAAACTTCAATATCCCGGATGGGAGGGTAGGTATTGGGGAAATTCATGGTAAACATATTCTTTAATTGGTCCCATCCGCCTACCATATTACTCTGCGCTTTTATATATTTATCTTCTTTAAAACGATTGATAATTCTGTCTTTATCTGCTGCAGTGAATTTAATTTTTCGGTCATCCTTTTTTATCTGCTGCAGTTTGTTACCTTCAGTGTCGAGAATTTCGATAATAAAGCCTTTATCGCTTCCATCAATAAATATCTTTCCATTGTATACTTTGTAAGTGATGAAATCCGGCACCATTTCAAGTTTCATATGAGGAGGTTGTAATCCCTGTTGAATCCACTTTTGCTTATAAAGTTCTTTTATTACTTTTAGTTCCCCATTAAATATACATATGGTATCGTAGGAAGTATTTTTTCCATGCAGTAGTACCCGGCGGGCCACAAATTTCTCTTTTTCCTCCTTTCCCTCAATGGGAATGAAGCCAAAAAGTGTAAACGACGGTTTTTTTCTTTCTTTTATCAACTTTCCCTCTTTTGTAAACCAGATAAGTTTAACGTAGGTTTCAGCCAGGATATAATCCTTTTGCACACTGATTCTATTGGGGGTACCTGGTATTGCCATCAGTTCGCCCGGTCCCTGGCCCTTTTTCCCAAATTTCCGGATAAACTGCATATCTTTCAGGGAATAAACAAAAATGGTAGGACCTTCCACCACATAAAGCTCATCGTTATACAGGGTAATATTATCGGGATTTGTCAACTCCGCAAGCGTCCCTAGTTTTACTGGAAATAGCAAACTGCCTAAAAGCACGAAAGATAGTAAAAAAGTTATTCTTTTCATTTTATTTTCTCCTAAAAAAATTATTTTCTTTAATATAGATGGAATTATAGCAAATATATAAGTCTATGTAAATGAACACCTCCTATTAGTGGGCATTATGGCCCCCTTGACCGGACTTCATGATTTTTTCCACCAGACTGGCAATCCCTGAAACGTTTGGATTTTGGAGAATTGAGAAATGATCTCCCTGGAGTTCATAAAATTTCACTTTATTCTCACAGAAGTCCTGCCACTGCTTTTTGTCTACGATTCCCTCGGACTGGTGGGCAGCGAAATAGTGCAGTTTTGTTTTCACGTTGTTTTTGGGAATATACAGGGCACAGGCACGCTCCAACGTGCGTATTACATTTAAGTAGTAAATCAACTGTTTTACCAACAGCTGCGTCGAATGTGGGATCACTTGCAGTATATTGGTGGGCAAAAGTGCCCGTATGCTGTCGCCTCCGGGATCAACCGACTCCAGGTGCTCCCCAACCGTCCGCCAGAGGGTATTCATGTCTTTTAAACGTCGAAGCTGTTCTTTTAACTGACCTTTGGGTAGATGTTTTTTTAACCACTTCTTTTCGGATTCCAGGGAAAATGCTTCTGATGCTCCCGTTACCTTTTGAGCCCGTTCCCGGGAGGGTGGAAGCGAATCGATGATGGAGAAGAAACCCATGGTTTCGTTGGTTTCTTCCAATTTCCTGGCCATTTCAAAGGCAATGGTACCGCCCAGGGACCACCCTATGAGGGCATAAGGCCCCCGGGGTTGGATACCCTTTATTATTTGGATATAGTGCTGAGAAAGAGTCTCAACGGTCAGGTTTTGGGGAGCCATTGACTCCCTTTGGCCTGCCCGGATCCCCCAGCAGTTGACCGGTTGGTGTAAATGTTGACAAAGTGCCATATAGCCTTCGACTTCACCACTTCCATCATGGATAAAAAACAGGTTGGGTGCATCCGCTGTGTCTTTACCCAACAACATCAGGTTATCCGATACAACGGTTATTTCGCTTTCTCCGGTGGTCTCCCCGGACTGAACCTCCTTGATATACCGGGCCAATTGCTCAATAGTAGGACTGGTGAATACTTCCACCAGGGGAACGGTAATCTTAAGTTCCTTCTTTATCCTGGATACCATGGCGGTAGCCCGCAGCGAATGTCCCCCCAATTCAAAGAAATTATCTTCTATGCCAAAAGGAACTTCTTTATCTGCTTCAATATCCAATTCCAATACATCACACCATATTTCTAGCAGTTTTTCCTCGATTTCATCCCGGGGAGACAGGCGTTGTTTACCGGCAATTAATCCCGGCTTTGGCAGCGCTCGCATGTCTATCTTACCGTTGGGATTCAACGGTATCTTTTCTATCGGTATAAAATACGAGGGAACCATATAGTCCGGCAGTACAGAAGATAAATAACGTTTTAATTCTCTGCCTAACCTTTCGGCTCCTTGCTCACTATCTATGATTTTTTCTATTGGAATAATATATGCACAAAGATATTTCTCTGCCTTGGCCTCATCCTCGAGGGCCAGTACTACAGGTTCCTTCACTAGACTGTGTTTCAATAAGTGGCTTTCGATCTCTCCCAGTTCGATCCGGTAACCCCTGATTTTTACCTGGAGGTCGAGGCGTCCCAGGAATTCCACATTCCCATCCGACAGCCACCGCGCCAGGTCACCAGTCCGATACATAGTTGAGTGGGTGAGTGGGTGAGTGGGTGAGTAGATTCTTTTGCCTGTCCTGTTTTTTTCCTCATCCCGGTAATCCCGAAAATCCCATAAATCCTGGTCAAACTTTACTGATGTCAATTCCGGTCGGTTCAAATACCCTGGGGATACACCCTCACCACCAATATACAACTCTCCCACCACATTAAGCGGGCACAATTGCAGGTGTTTGTCCAATACAAAGAGTCGCGTGTTGCCCACCGGGATACCGATAGGTACACTGGACAAATGAACAAAATTTTCCTCTTCGCCTCTGCGGATTTCCAATACGGCTGCGATGATAGTGGCTTCAGTAGGGCCGTACATATTGAAAACCCGGCACGTCTCCTTCACCGATGTCAGACTCCGGCGCATCAATTCCAGCGTTAACTTTTCCGCCCCGATAAACAGGTATTTCAGCGTCTCTAACTTCCTCCCCACACTCACATAGTAGCGATACTGGGTGGGAGTCGCATGAAGCACCGTAATCTTATTTTTATCGATGAAATCAATACTCTCCTCCGGGTTTAACAAAACCTCATCCGAAATCATATACAAACAGGCACCGGTGGTAAGGGTAATAAAGATTTCCCATACCGACCAGTCAAAATAGTAAGATAAATTTTGAATGATACGGTCGCTGGAACCAATACCCAGATGCCGGTATCCCCAATGCAGGAGCGGTGACAGGTTGGCATGTTTTATAGGAACGCCTTTGGGTTTGCCGGTGGTACCTGATGTAAAAATAGCGTATGCCAGGTGGTCCGGGAGAATCCTGGTTTTCGCCTCTGTTACCGCCATATCCGGATAACGGGTAACCTCATCGATGTAAATACAATTATCGAACCAGTGATTTTTATCCATTAAATGAGATAGTGTTAAAAGCAACCTGGCGCTGCATTCCTCCAGGATATATTTTAATCTTGATTCCGGTCCTTTGGGGTTGAGTGGGACATAGCCGCAGCCTGCTTTTAGAATTCCCAGGATACCGATGATCATCTCCGGTGTTCGGTCTACCAGCAGACCCACCAGTTCATTTTGCGCTGCTCCTTGCTGCAGTAAGTAATGGGCCAGTTGATTGGTCTCCTGGTTTAATTGTTGATATGTATAAGTTACATTGAATACATTCCCTGCTTTTGTGCCAATGAGGGCAATGCCGTCCGGGGTTCGGGCAGCCTGTCGGGCAAATAATTGGGGCAGGGTTTTATCATTGGGGTAGGGTAATTCTGTGTCATTAAAATCCACCAGGAGCTGCTGCTTCTCCTCTTCCGAAAGAAGATCGATTTGAAGCAGCTTTTGTCCGGGATTTTTCACCACAGCAGTCACGATTTTACAAAAATACCGGGCAAATTTTTCGATGGTTTCCGGTTTAAACAATTTGGTGCAGTAATCAAAACCGCAAGACAGGTGCGAACCTTCTTGGGTTACCCCCAGGATCAGGTCGAATTTAGCAATCCGTTGTTCAATTTCTCCTGCTTCCGGCGATGGGGTGGGTTGTTCCTGTGCGCTCCAGAAGGTAAACATGATATCGAAAACCGGGTTCCGGCCGGCATCACGGGTCACTTCGATTTTTTCCACCAGTTCTTCAAAGGGGTAGTCCTGGTTTTCAAAGGCTTCCAGGGTACTGGCTTTAACCTCTTTTAAGAAGTGTGTAAAGGTTTTGACTTGGTTGGGATGGTTTCGTAATGCCAGGGTATTGACAAACATACCGATGATGGGTTCTAACTGGGCATGACGCCGGCCGGCAATGGGTGTCCCAATGGTGATATTTTCACTTCCACTTAACCTGGCGATAAGGACATTGAAAGCCGCCAATAACACCATAAATAGAGTGGCACCCTCCACTGAGGCCAATGCCTGTAAACGTTGGGTTTCCTTTTCGTTTATGCGGAAATTTAGGGTGCTGCCCTCAAAACTCTGAATCGCGGGTCTGGCGAAATCCGTGGGGATCGTCAATACCGTTACCGGCTCCGCAAACTCCTCTAACCAGTAGGCCTCCTGCCGCTGCAGCGATTCCGTTCCTACCTGGCTGTTTTGCCACTGGGCATAGTCTTTATATTGAAGCCTCAAGGGGGGTAATTTTGATTCACCACCTTCATAACATATCATAAATTCTTTTATCAACCGCTCCAATGAGAGACCGTCACCAATGATATGATGAATGTCTGCCATGAAGAGATGTTTCCGGGGTTCGATTTTTATCAATCTCGCCCGCAGCAGCGGTGCCTGAGATAGATCAAAAGGACGGATGAAGCCACCCGCCTCTGTGGTTAAATCATAATATTCGATTTCAAAATCTACCTCCTCATGAACTCCCTGTATCGGTTCTCCTTTTATTATTTTAAAGGAGGTTCTTAAGCTTTCATGTCTTTTGATCAATGTTTTCAGGGTATTTTCCAATATTTCTCTATCGATTTCGCTGTCCAGGGTTAGGGTTTGGGGGATATTGTAAACGGTACTGCTCAACTCCATTTGCTGGAGGATGAATAATCGTTTTTGGGCAGAGGATAAACGATAATATTCTCTCTTTTCCGCCGGTTCGATAGAGACATACCCGGTCTTCGAGGCTGACTTTGTGTATTGGGCTAATCCCCGGATGTCAGGGGATGTAAATATCTCCACCAGGGGAAGATTGGTATTAAATATTTGGTTTATCCTGGCTGCCATGATGGTGGCTTTCAGGGAATGTCCGCCCAGTTCGAAGAAATTGGCGTCTGTGCTGATGACCTCCGGGGGCAGCGATAATATGTCGGACCAGAGAGTCACCAATGTTTCTTCGATTTCGTTGGCCGGAGCCAGGTGCTTTTCGCCTACCTTCACTTCCGGCTCTGGCAGTGCTTTCCGGTTCACCTTATTGTTCGGGGTCAAGGGAATGTGTTCCAGCGTTACAAAATACGACGGGATCATATATTCCGGCAAAAACCGGGACAAATATTCCCGCAGTTTAGAGGCTTCCACGACATTCACTCCAGGTTTCGGAACCATATACGCATAAAGGTATTTTTCTCCCTTTTCGTTTTCCCTGTCAATGACCACGACTTCCTGGATGGCTTGGTTCTGCAATAAATGACTCTCGATTTCTTCCAACTCGATACGGAATCCACGGATTTTCACCTGGGAATCGATGCGGCCCAGGAATTCAATATTCCCATCCAGCAGCCACCTTACTAGATCACCGGTTTTGTAGATTTTTTCAGAACTATAGGTCCTATAGGACCTATAGGACTTATAGGAAGCAGAAACAAACTTCTCTGCGGTTAATTCGGGGTTGTTTAAGTAACCGCGGCTGACACCATATCCACCAATGAAGAGTTCCCCATGAACGCCAATGGGAACCGGCTTCAAATAGTTGTCCAGTATATAAGCCGTTGTATTGGATATCGGCTTTCCAATGGGAATCGTACTAACGTTTTCCTCGATGTGATTAATAAAATAATAGGAGGCATAGACGGTGGTTTCGGTGGGGCCATACACATGGATGATTTTATCTTTTCCCAGGTATTCCAGGGCTTTGCGGGAATGCTCCACCGAAACTCGTTCACCACCGAAAAGTACTTTTCGGATATTCTTAAAACAGTCGATTTTAATGTCCACCAGGGCATTAAACAGGGCGGTNNAAACAGGGCGGTGGTGACAAAGAATACCGTAACCTGTTTATTGGATATCACCTTGGCCAGTTGGTCCGCTGTCAAAACCTTTTCCTGTTCCAACATCACCAATGCAGCCCCATTTAACAAAGCGCCGTATATATCGAATACCGAGCCGTCAAAGGCATAATTGGATAATTGCAAGATGCGATCGTTGGCATTCAACTGGATATAATTGGTGTTTCTGACGACCCGGGTGACATTATAATGGGTAACCAGGGTGCCTTTGGGTTTTCCCGTGGTCCCGGAGGTGTAGATGACATATGCAAGATTGCCTGAATGATGAGTGCTGAATTGGTTCGATGAATGATGAAAATGGTGTCCTTCGGACAAATTTGTTAATAATGTCCTGGCACTGCTATCTGCTAATATGTATCGTTTTCGTTCTTCCGGGTAATCCGGGTCAATTGGCAAATAGGCACCGCCAGCCTTTAATATTCCCAATATGCCGATTATCATTTCAATGGATCGCTCCATCATAATTGCAACAATATCGTCCGCAAGGACGCCTTTTTCTTTTAATAAATGGGCCAATTGATTGGATTTTCGATTCAATTCTATGTAAGTCAATTGAACGGGTTTCTCGATTCTCTCTTCTTTGCCAACTGCCAACTGCCAACTGCCAACTAAAGCAACGCTGTCAGGCGTTCGTTCCACCTGCTCGGCAAACAATTCCTGGATGGTCTTATCTTGCGGGTATTCCGCTGCGGTATCGTTAAAGTCGATCAGCAAATGCCGCTTCTCTTCCTCTGAAATGATTTCGATTTGCTTCAATCGTATCCCGGGTTCGTTCGCCACTGCTGAGATGATTCTACTGAAATACGCGCTGAACCGTTCAATGGTATCCTGGCGAAACAGCGCGGTGCAATATTCGAAGCTGCATTGCAGCCCTTGTTCGACTTCAGCACAGGCCAGGGTTAAATCGAATTTCGATACCGTGCTTTCCATTTCATAGGGTTTTATGCTCAAATCGCCAATTCCTGCTTCGGGTATCCTGCCGGTTTGCATTTCAATATTTTGCAGGGCAAAGGCCGCATCAAACAGGGGGCAGCGGCTGGCATCCCTGCTTACTACCACCTTTTCCACCAGTTCTTCAAAAGGATATTCCTGGTTTTCAAAGGCCCAGAGGGTGTTCTCTTTGACCTGGTCTAAAAACCGGGAAAAAGTCTGACTTCCGGCAGGATAATTCCTCATGGCCAGCGTATTGACAAACATGCCGATAATTCCTTCCAGGTCCACATGGCGGCGGGCTGCAATGGGTGTGCCGATCACAATATCCTCTTGATGAGTCAGCTTATGAAACAAAATAGTGGTAACGGCAAGCAGCACCATGTATAAAGTGGCGCCTTGCACCGCTGCCAGCTCATTTAACTTAAAGGTCTGTTCAGGGGAAAGAACGAATTCCACGACAGCTCCGGCGAAACTCTGTACCGCCGGTCTCGGATAATCAAGGGGTAAATTCAACACAGGTATTTCCCCTTCAAATTGGCTTGACCAATAGCTCTCCTGGCGGCGGATGACTTTTTCCTGTTCCTCCTGGTGCTGCCATTCTGCGAAATCTTTGTACTGGAGTCTCAATGGCGGTAATTCTTCCCCGGCATAAAGGGCCATGGATTCGTTTATAAATAAAGGCATGGAAGTCCCATCGGTAATGATATGATGCATATCCACCATGAGGACATGTTTATCGCCAGGGGTATGTATCAATCCTACCCGCAGCAGTGGCGCAAGAGATAAATCAAAGGAACGGATGAAGTCCTGTATGGCTGCCTCTGTTCTCTGCTCTGCGCTAAAATATTCGATCTCGAATTCCACCTGCGTATGAATCCGCTGCACCGGTTCTTTGCCCACCATATGAAAGGAGGTGCGTAAACTTTCATGATGGTTTAGCAATTTATTGAAGGTTGCCGCCAGCTTTTCTTTATCCAGCGGTCCCTCTATTTCAACCACCTGGGGGACGTTATAAACGACATTGTCCCGCACCATTTGCTGAAGCACATAGAGTCTTTCCTGGGCAGGGGATAATTTATAGTATTCTTTTTTTTCCGCCGGTTCTATAGGGGAGAATCTGGCCCGGGTAGAATTTTTTATCGACGTTGCCAGTTCCCTGATAAAGGGGGATTTGAATAATTCTGCCAGGGGGATTTCAACATGAAATTCTTTATGTATCCTGGAAATCAAGATAGTGGCGCGCAACGAATGGCCTCCCAATCGGAAAAAATCATTGTCGATCCCGATGATTTCCTTTTTGATCCCCAGTATTTCCGACCATATCCAGGCCAATTTCTTCTCAACCGGGTTCCGCGGTGCTGCATAAGCAGCATCTTGGCCCGACACTTCCGGGTCCGGTAACTTTCGCCGGTCTACTTTACCATTTGAGGTCAACGGTATTTTATCCAGCATTACAAAATGGGCAGGTACCATATAATCAGGTAAATCATGAGAGAGTAGGACTTTCAATTCACCGGGATCAGCGTTATGGCGGCTTTCCCCTGCCAGCACCACATACGCGCATAAATACCGGCCTCCGTCTTTAGCCTCCCTGGGAATGACCACTGCCTGATCGATGACGTCCAACTGCAACAAATGTTTCTCGATTTCCCCGGGCTCGATGCGAAACCCCCTTATTTTCACCTGCTGGTCGAGCCTGCCGATAAATTCGATATTACCGCCCGCCAGCCACCGCCCCAGGTCACCGGTTCTGTAAAGGAGACCAGGGGGGCTTTTTTGAAAAATCGCCCCCCTGGACCCCCCAAAAAACTTTTGATAATTTTCCTTTTTTTTCTCATCATGGTAATCCTGAAAATCCCATAAATCCTGGTTAAACTTTTCTGCTGTCAACTCCGGGTTGTTCAAGTATCCTAATGCATTGCCCTGTCCACCAATGCAGATCTCACCGCTGACCCCCAGCGGGACCAGGTTTAAATTTTTATCCAGTATATATATCGTGGTGTTTGCCAGCGGTCCGCCAATAGGGATCGTTTCCTGGTGCTCCCGGATAAAATCGACCGAGTAAAAACTGGCATATACCGTGGTTTCTGTGGGGCCGTACATGTGAAGGATTTTACCTTTTCCCACAGCATTCAAGGCCTGGCGGGTATGGTCCACTGATACCCGTTCTCCTCCGAATAACACCTTTCTTATATGAGCGAAACTTTCGATATTTAAATCCACCAGGGCATTAAACAATGCAGTGGTGACAAAAAATACGGTGATACATTCTTTCTTTAATAAATGGGACAACCGGTCCAGGTTTAATACCTGCTCACCGGTCATCATTACCAGGGCAGCCCCATTCAAAAGCGCACCGTAGATATCGAATACAGACCCATCAAACGCATAATTGGATAATTGCAGGATGCGGTCCTGCGGCTGTAAATCGATATAATTGGTATCCCGTACCACCCTTACCACGTTATAATGGGTAGTCAATGTGCCTTTAGGTTTGCCGGTGGAACCGGAGGTAAAGATAACATAAGCCAGGTCAGTGGAAGCAGAAGACCTGGAAACTTTACCGACAGGTTCTGTTTCCAGGGTCTCCTCCAGCAGGTCCATCATCATGAGCTGCCGGGCGAACCTGCTGGGGATTTTTTCTTTTTCCGGTATAAACGCAATGCCGGGAATATCTTTTAAAACCTCTTCCCCCGGCAGCCTGCCCCGGTTTTCAATCATTTTCCCAATGATTTCGGCAAGCGTGATTTCACCTTCACCGATCACCGCCAGGTCGATGTTGGGGTCCTGCAGCACAGCTGCCCAATCACTGCTGGCATACGGACCACCGGCAATAATTGGTGCCTCCACTCCCCATTGGCGAATGGCCGAAGCGGTTTGATGGTAAAAATCCTTATAAAACGTAAGGGTACGCAGGCCAATGACATCCGGTCGGAATTCCTCGATCAATGCTTTTAATTCCCGGTAATTATCAAAATCCATGCGAGCATGCGCGATTTTACCCATTATCTTCCCGCCAAACTCCCGGTTTAAATAGGTCAGCAGGTACATCAACCCCAGCGGCGATTCTGTAACATCATACAGCATGGGGGTTTCCGTACTGAAGGTTTTGCTCAAATCCAGCAGGAGCACCCGGAGCACAGACCCGGCTGTCCCGTCCGCAATTAAATTACTCTCTCCATCAACCGATGAATAGGCCTTGACTTTTTCATAAAAATCCGGTACCGCTACAGTGTGTTCCTCCAGGAATGCACCCGGTCCGGTTATACCCAATTCCTCCTGCGCAATCCCGAAAAAGTCCAGTAGACCGTCGAAAGATCTTATCTCTACCGGTATATAGCTGTCGTATTTCTGGACCATTTCATCTTCGCTCAATACCTTCATCTGGTGGGGTAAAACCGCCAGCAGACGCTCTTTGTTTAGAAAGTACCCGTTAAAAAGTTCAGCCTGGCATTTACGCACAAAATTTTTATCAAAAGGTAAGGTGTCGGGTAATTCATGGTAAGCCCGGTTGAAGGAGTTCTCGATAGCTTCCCTGGAAATACCGTTTTTCATGGCCAGGTGTTCCATATCGGTGCCGGCGTAAATTTTTAAGATATTTAAATTGGGAAAATCGATCCATTGATGCTGTTTGATGAAATCCAGGGACATCAGGGCTTCTTCTTCGGTTTCCGTGGGGAATCCCATCATAATATTGGTTTCCAATATCACCTGGGGGTATTGGTTAACGATATATTGGAGATTCTCCCGGAATCGTTCGATATTCAGGTTTTTGCCCACCAATCGTTGAATCCGCGGGGACGCGCTCTCCAGGGCCATCATTAAATTTACGGTCCCGGCCCGAATCATTAAATCGATATATTCATGGGTTAATATATCACCCCGAACCCCATCGGGGAAAAACAGGTGAAGGTCCAGGCCGTGGTCCAGGATGAGCTGGTAAAACCGCGAGCTGTTTTTTATGTTGAGGTTAAAAATGTCATCTAGGATAACAAACCGCCGCACCCCGATATCATAAAGCCGGGAAACTTCCGCGAACACATTTTCTGCGCTGCGGACAATTTGTTTTTTGGGCCAGATTTTGTGACAGTACGCACAATTATAGGGGCATCCTCTTGAAGCCAGGATAGGAATCGTATGTTTGGCCATGGCAATGCCGATGTATTGATGGTATTTTTCGTAATTGACCAAGGAGCGGTCCGGTAAGGGAAGGCCGTCAAGATCGGTAATTTGGGGACGAACCGCTGTCCGGTGAGGCGATATTTTTTTTAACCGTAAACCCTGCAAAGTGGAAAAGGAATACCCGGTCGCTGCGGCGCAGGTGGTTAATAAAACAGGGGCCTGGCAATCTTCCAGCATGGAAAGCATCCGCTTCTGAGGTGTTCCCGGTTCCAGGGGCAAATAAGCCCCGCCTGCTTTTAATACAGCTAAAATACCGATGATCATATCCAGGGAACGCTCCAGCATCATACCCACAATAGAATTGGGTTTCACTCCCTTTTTTTGCAGCAAACCTGCCAACCGGGCAGCCCGTTCATTTAATTCCCGGTAAGTTAACTGCTGTTCCCCAAACAGGACAGCGATTCGGTCCGGCCGCATTTCCGCCTGCTCTTCGAATAATTGATGAAGGGTTTTATCCGCAGGATAATCCGTGCCGGTACGATTAAACTCATACAATAATTCCCATTTCTCTTCTTCCGACAAAACATCCAGTTCGGACAGCCGGATATCCCGGTTCTCCAGCACAGCGGTTACTGTCTTTTTAAAGTATTCTATCGTCCTGGTAATCCGCTCTTTTTTAAACAGTTGGGTACTGTATTCCACAGCCATCTGGAATTTTCCCTCTATCTCCATTCCGTTGAATGTCAGGTCGAACTTGGATGTGTTGGTTATAAAGTCGTACTCTAATCGTTTGAACCCGGTTTTTTCATTAGCCTGGACGGCCTGTATTTTCGGCCCCAATTCCATCTCTTGAAGTGAAAACACCACATCGAACAAGGGAGTGGCATGCCCCTGCCGTTCGACCTGGAGACGGGTCAACAGGTCGTCGAACGGCAGGTCCTGGTTTTCAAAAGCTTCCAATGTCCGCTTTTTCACCTCGCCCAGGAATTCCCGGAAACTCTTATGATCCCGGGGGTAGTTCCTGAGGGGAATCATATTCAGGAACATGCCGATCAGATGATGCAAATCCGCATGATTGCGGCCAAAAATTCCGGTTCCGATTACAATGTCTTCCTGGCTGCTCAATTTTGCCAGCAGCACATAAAATAAGGTCAGCATTACCAGGTATAGGGTGACTCCCTCTTCTTTGGCCACCTGTTTTAGTAACCGTGTCGGCTCAGGGTCAATCTCGAATAAGACCGTATCTCCTGTAAAGGTGAAAACGTCCGGTCTCCGGAAATCCGTGGGCAGGTCCAATAAGGGTATATCTCCTGCCAGTTCCTTTAGCCAGTACTCTTCCTGGCGCTTTAGTTTTTCCTTTTGCTTCTCGCTGTTTTGCCATTCGGAGAAATCAGCATATTGGATGCGCAATGGCGACAGGGTTTCCTCCATATCATTATACAAGGTGGCAAAATCCCGTTCCAGGATAATGGAAGACACACCATCGGTAATGATATGATGGATGTCCACCAACAATAGATGCTTTTTCTCTGCCGTCTTTACCAGGCCCACTCGCAAAAGAGGTGTCTGCGAGAGATCAAATGGTCTTATGAAATTCTCTAACCCACCCCCCCCTTCGGGCATCCCCGGCGGGGCACCTATAAGTCCCGAGAGGGGATTTCTATAAGCTAACGTATTCCCCTCTTGAGAGGGGTGGCCGTAGGCCAGGGTGTGTCGCTCGATCTCAAACTCCACGTCATCGTGTACCCGCTGCACCAACCGGTCCTCCAGCATATGAAACGACGTCCGCAAACTCTCATGCCGGCGGATCAATTGTTTAAATGTCTCTGTCAATTTCTTTACATCAGGTTCGTATTCCAGGGCGATGATATCCGGCGTGTTGTACACAATGCCCTGATTCATCTGCTGGATAATATACATCCGCTTCTGGGCCGCAGAAGTGACATAATACTCCTTCTTTTCCACCGGCTCTATACATATGAATTTGTCTTCCCCCTGCCGGCGGATATATCCTGAAAGTTCTTTTATAGAGGAAGTTCTAAACACTTCAGCCAGTGGTACTTTTACATGAAGCACTTCGTGGACCCTGGAAATCATTACCGTGGCTTTTAACGAATGTCCCCCCAGGTGGAAAAAGTCGGCATGGATACTGATTTTTTCTTTTGCCAATGCCAGGACCTCTGACCATATGTCCTGCAATTTTTTTTCAATGTCATCCCGGGGCCCTATATAGCCCCCGGCGTCGATGTGGAATTCAGGCTCCGGCAGCGCTTTCCGGTCTATCTTGCCGTTGGGGGTCAGGGGTATCTTTTCAATTGGCATAAAATACGCAGGAATCATATGGTCCGGCAATTTCTCGGATAAAAATGTCCTCAATTGTTCCACATCCTCCTTATCGGTAACAATATAAGCGCACAGGCATTTATCTCCGTTTGGGTCGGGTTTCTCTATCACCACCGCTTCTTTGATCTGCTCATGTCTTAATAATTGATTTTCTATCTCGCCCAATTCAACCCTGAATCCCCGCAGTTGAACCTGGTGATCGATCCGCCCCAGGAATTCGATGTTGCCATCAACCAGCCATCGTCCCTGGTCACCGGTTATGTAGAGTCTACAGCCGCAAGCCGCAAGCCGCAAGCCCCAGCTGGAGCTGGAGCTGGAGCTTGAGGCTGGAACTGACATAAACCTTTCTGCTGTTAATTCCGGGTTGTTGATGTAACCACGGGCCAATCCGACCCCGCTGATGCATATCTCACCCGGCACCCCAATAGGACAGCAATTCCCCTGCGGGTCCAGAATATACACCTGGAGATTCCGGCGCGGCTTGCCGATCAATGATATTTCCGTCTCAGACCGGCCGTCGAAATGATAGGTACAGGTTTCCACCGAGGCTTCCGCCGGGCCGTAAGCGTTAATGATTTTTCCATTATGGTTCAGGTATTTCCGGCATTTTCTCACCACCTCGATGGGGACGTATTCGCTGCCCAGGGACAGGGAGGTCAAATCAGGCAGAAGTTCTCTGGTTTCATCCAGGTCCAGGCTGTTAAATAGAAGATTCATTACCACCGGGACTTCATCGATACAATTGATCCGGTTCGTTTTCAAATAGGCATAATAATCACGGGGATGCGCACGAACCTCCGGGTCCAGCAAGTGAAGCGTACCACCGGACACCAGCGGCGGAAAAATCTGCTGGATGGAACCATCGGACGCATAAGAGTTGGACAGCAGCACCTGGTAACCGGGCTGGTGCTCGAATTCCTCCACCGCCCAGCAAACAAAATCGATAAACGAATGATGTTCCACCACAATTCCCTTGGGAGCACCGGTGGAACCCGACGTATAAATGATATATGCCGGGTCATGAGGAGAGCAAGAACAAAGGGACCGGGTTTCCTCCTGGCCGTATTCCTCTTCCATCACCCCGGCCAATTCCAATACGTGCCCCCCAAAACCTCCTATCTTAACGGCAAGGTCCGGTGAAGTAACGACAACAAAGGCATTGGAGTCGTTTAGAATGGCTTCGATGCGTTTTCCCGGGTACCGGGGATCAATGGGCAGGTAGGCCCCACCAGCCCTCAAAATTCCCATGATTGCAACAATGAGTTCGACAGACCAATCCAGCAGCACTGCTGCCGGAACCCCGGGTTTTACACCCATTTCCCCTAGCATCGCTGCCAATCGGGCCGAGCCCCGGTCGAGGACTTCGTAAGTGATCTTTCTTTCCCTGTACACCACCGCCTCGCTTTGAGGATTGATCCCGCCCTGCTCCCGGAAAAGCTCAGGCACACTCTTCTCTTTGGGGTATTCCACTTCCTCAGCATTAAACTCGTAAAGGATTCGCTGCTTCTCTTCCCATGTCAATATCTCTATTTCGGATATCGCCAGGTCCACGTTGAATACGGCCTGCCCCAGTACCTGCTTAAAATTGGCAGCAATGCGCTCGACAGTGGCTTTTTCATACAAGGAGGCATTGTATTCCACCTGCCCGGAAATACCGCTAACTGTCCTTAAAAAGGAAAAAATCATGTCTGGTTCAATATCACCCAGGTATTGACGGTCATGCAGGTTCTCCAGTAAAACAGCAGTACTGAAAAGAGGGTATTGATCGGCCAACAGTTGAACCGGGTAATTCTGGTTTTCTGTCGCCTCCACAAGGGTTTCCTGTACCTGGAGCAGCAGTTGTTTAAAGGTCATGTGCTGCCGGACGCAGAGCCGCAGAGGAAGCACCGTATTGATAAAAGAAACCTGGTCCGCCTGCCTGAGCACAGTGGTGCCCACTACCAGATCATCCCTATGAGCATAGCCCTTGAGTAATACACCCAGGGCCGCTGTCAACACCATGTGCAGTAAATGGTCCGAACCACTGCTCAGGGCTTTTAGCTTCAAAAAAATCTCTTCGCTCAAATCCACGGTTACCTGGTCCGGGCAGTACCTGCCAACCTCTATTTCGCGGTCATAAGGAAAAACACCGGGCTCCGTTTGACCGAAAAGTTTCTCCAGCCAGTAATTCTTTTCTTTCTGCCGCTGCGCAGCAGCAATAGCCTGGCGGCGGCTGACACCGCGATCCTCCGATTTTACGTCCTCCCTCATAGCTGTGTCTCCTTATCTTTTATCGATATATTCCTGGACCCGCTGCAAGGCACTTCGGAATTTCCCGTGATCGATTCCAAAATTTAAGCGCAAATGATCATCCTTTTCAAATGCATAACCCGGCAAAAAAGAAACACCATAGGTTTCCCGCAGCTCCAGGCAAAAAGACTCGGAACTTTGTTTATTCTTCAATCGGGGAAAACACACCACACCGCCGCTGGGCCTGATATACTCGAACACGTCCCGGTTTCTCTCCATAAAGTCGTCCAGTAAATCCAGGTTAGGAAGGATACGTGCTTTTTGTATCCTGATGAGCGTATCTTTATTTTCCAGGGCAATACAGGCAATGTGATCCGTTACCAGGGGGATGGTGTGGGTAATATAATCTTTATAGTCCCTGCACCGGGCCAGGAACGTGGGTTCACCGATTAACCAGCCGATGCGAATACCCACAATACCGAAACACTTGATCATGGAGCCAGTAGTAAAGGTTTTATCGTTGATATCTTTGCACACATCAAAACCCGAAGGGATAAGCTCTGTACCCGGTTGAAGAGGCAGGTACCGGTAATGTTCGTCAAACATCAAATAACAGTTGTTTTCCCGGGCAATACAGCCGATCTCCCGGAGCTCTTCCCGGGACAGGGTCCAACCCATAGGATTATGGGGATTGTTGATAATAATCAACCGGGTATTGCGGTTCACCATCCGGCTCAAGGAGTTTATATCCAGCCTCCAGTTCTCACAATCCAAGAGCGGTAAAAAACGAACATTACAACCGATGGACAGGGGAACCTGGTAGAGGCACTGAAACGCAGGAAAAGGAATCACCACCTCATCCCCCGGTTCCAGTAATTCGTTAAAAAAGATAAACAGAGCTTCGGAACTGCCGTTGGATACCATGACTTCCTGTAATTCCACTCGCTCATAGGAGCGGCAAATGGCCTGCCTGAGCCTTAACGAACCCCGTGTGTCGTTGTCCCCCAGGAACAAATTGTTAAAATCATCGATACCAGCATGACAGGATGCTAAAAAATCCCCCAGGAAAAAATCCTGGCAGCCGCTGGCGGAAAGGTTGTATGCCGCGCCCACAGAATCATTTAACCAGTCTTCCATGTAGTATCTTTTTATCCTCATATAAGCCTCCGTTCCCGCTGCGATTCATATTGTTTTTTGCATTCGCAGTCCAGTTTTTCCAGCGGTGAGATATCATGGGTGTGATTGTACCGCTCGATTTCCCGGATAATAGTCTGGCTGCAAACCGGACAACTGCTGGGCATGCGGTCCAGGGAAAGGTTTTCATCGCTTAAGCCCAGGAAAATATCCCCGCAGCCGTGGACTTGCTTAATAGTGTCCACCACACTCCATAAATTCACCAGCCGGTACTTTGAATTCAAAAACAGGTCTTCCAGGGCGGTATTTTCACAAATAAAAACCGGCTCGAATGCCACCCTGGCCGTAACACCATATCGAGCGGCAGTATCAAACACATATTTTGCGCTGTTCACCGCATCCTCCACGGCTTCCTGTTCGGAAATGTGAGGCGGTTTGATCAGCAAGTAAGTCAACAGGTGACAGCCAGCCTCTTTCACCATCTTTATTACCCTCTCAAAACTCCTTTTAGACAGACCTTTTTTAATGATCTTATTACGGATATAATCATCGGAACTCTCCAGGCCAATGCCGAATTCCATGATTTTATCTCCTAAAAGTCGGTGATTTTCTACCAGCTTTTCAACCGTGACGTACTCTGCCCTGGATTCCACCGACACCCTTAGAATTCCTTCCAGCCGGCCGATCCTGCCCAGTAACGCCTGCCGTGTCTCCCCGCTAACTTCATTGTCGTTCAAAAACGACCCCAATGTCAATAAATCGATCTCTTCTACACCATTTAAGCCCGTGGTTTCCAGGATGGTGTCCAATTGATCGACAATTTCCTGCCCGGTGATATCCGGCCGGGCATGGTTTAAAAACCCGCATACCGTGCACCCGCCGTTGTTTTTCCGGGCATACTCACACCCCCTGGTCCTCAAAACAATCATCAACCGGTGAGCGGGTTTTCCATTTATATTCACCGGGCTAATTCTCATATAAGCTGGCTTCATCGTATACCTCTTCAATCATGAATGGCCTGTCAAAACTTAAAAACCGAAGGCTTTCCGCTGCTCCTCCGTGTCTGTTTTTATTTCCGCAAGGTGATGCGACAGGGTTATGTTTTTCAATTTAACATTACTGTCCGTTATCACCGCGGAAACGATTTCTTTAAAACAATCGGCCCACAAGGATACGGTCTCTTCATCAAACAGTCGCGTGCTGTATTCGAAAGATAAACGGACTGTCTCACCTTCTTCATACCCATCAAGGGTGAGATCAAACTTGGAAATCCCTGCTTCGATTGTCATGGATTCCTTTTCTACTCCGGGTATTTCCGGTTCCGGCATTTCAATGGACTGAAACGAAAATAATACATCAAACACCGGGTTACGGTCTCCTTCCCGCCCGGCTTGCAGGTGGTTTACCAGTTCTTCAAAGGGGTAATCCTGGTTTTCAAAGGACTTTAAGGTCCTGTCTTTGACCTCTCCTAGAATAGCGGTAAAGGTTTTTTCTTCTGCGGGGAAATTCCGCAGTGCCAGGGTATTGATAAACACGCCAATGATGGATTCCAGGTCCGGGTGACCGCGGCCAGCCACGATAGTTCCCACCACAATATCCTGCTGGCCGCTTAATTTTGAAAGCATGATATTGAAGAGGGCCAGTAATACCATGTAAAACGTGGCGTCTTCGTTCAATGCCAATGCTTTCAACAGCCGGGTATCTTCTTCATTAATGAAAAACTCGAATACACTTCCTTCATACCCCTGAACCTGGTCCCGTTTGTAATCGGTTGGCAGTTCCAACACAGGCACCCCTTCTGCAAACTGCTTCAACCAGTATTTTTCTTGTTGTTTAATGATTTGCTGCATTTTATCAGTGTTCTGCCACAGGGCGTAATCTTTATACTGGAGACGCAGGGGAGGTAATGGGTTTCCATGTGCTGTATACAGGGTCATAAATTCCCGCGTCAATATCTGGTGGGAAATGCCATCGGAAATGATGTGATGCATATCCACCAGCAGCAAATGTTTTCCTTCTTGTTTAATCAAACCCAACCGAAGCAGCGGTGCATGAGATAAATCAAAAGGTCTTATAAAATTATGAATTATAAATTTTGAATGTTGAATTGTATCGCTCTCTTCAACCTCAAACTTAACCTCAACCTTCTCTCTTATCCTCTGTACCGGCTCATTGGCAATCATATGAAATGAAGTTCTCAGGCTTTCGTGTCTCTCTATCAACTTAATAAATGCCTGTTTCAATTTCTCCAGGTCCGCTTCACCGGACAGGGGGACAGCACCGGGCATATTGTAAGCAGTGCTTTCCAGGTCTACCTGCTGTAAAATATATAACCGTTTCTGGGCCGAGGATAACACATAATAATCCCTTTTTTCTACCGGTTCGATGGAAGCGCATCGATGTACCGCCAATCCCCGGATATATTCTGCCAGACTCCTGATATTGGGAGTTTTAAATACTGCCGCCAGTGGGACTTTTACATTAAATTTCCCCTGGAGTTTGGCAATCATTACCGTGGCCTTTAACGAATGGCCCCCCAGCTGGAAAAAGTTGGTATCGATTCCGATTGTATCCTTTTCTACTCCCAGTACTTCAGACCATATTCCAGCCATTTCTTTTTCGATGTCATTTCTGGGAGCAGTATGGGTTTCTTCTGCCTCTTGTTCCGGTACAGGCAGTGCGCGCCAGTCGATTTTACCGTTGGGCGTTAACGGGATCCTCTCCAGCGATACAAAATAAGAAGGTACCATATAATCCGGCAGGAATTTTGCCAGGTACTCCCGCAGCCCCTGGGTTGTTTTTTTATCCGATACGATATAAGCGCATAAGTATTTATCTCTCTTCTCATCGATCCGGTCAATCACCACGGTTTCCTTTACTTCGGGATGATTGAGCAGCCGGCGCTGGATCTCTCCCAATTCTACCCGGAAACCCCTGATCTTGACCTGGTGGTCCACCCTGCCCAGGAATTCGATGTTCCCATCCTTCAACCACCGCGCCAGATCACCGGTTTTGTAGATTTTTTGAGAAGGAATATAGGTCCTATTGGTCCTATAGGACCTATAGTAAACTAAGAACTTTTCTGCTGTTAACTCCAGGTTGTTTAAATATCCCCGGCCCACCTGGATACCGCCGATACATAGTTCACCGGGTACTCCTGCCGGTACCGGGTGCATGCCTTTATCCAGGATGTAAATAGTAGTATTAATAAGCGGTTTACCGATGGGAGGGAATTCCGGGATGTTTCCTGCCAGATCAATGGTCCATGCAGTTACCACATGGGCTTCTGTGGGCCCATAATGATTATGCAATACTACACCGGTTTCCTGCAGATATTTCTTAAACCTGTCACTGATAACTACCTGCTCACCTGCGGTTTGAATGTGAGTCACACAGCGGGGAAACGCAGCAATAAACTGCTCTTCGTTAAACACCATGCGCAAAAAGGACATGGGCAGGAATAACGTTGTTATGTCATTTTTTTCAATATGGCCGAACAAATCCGGCAAATTGGCCCTGGTTTCTTGCTCAATCAAATACAGCCTTCCTCCGGCCAGGAGAGCCGAGAATATTTCGTGAAACGAAGCATCAAAACTTATGGTGGCAAACTGGAGTACCCGGCTGCAATCGATGGTGCTGTATTTATGCTGGAATTGGATCAGGTTCACCAGGTTGCGATGCTCCAGCGCCACCCCTTTGGGCTGTCCCGTTGAACCCGACGTGTAAATCACATACAAAAGATCGCACCCCCGGTTGATATGGGAAGGATTACTGTCATCTCCCGCATATATATTTTTATCCCTGGGGTTTATGACTTCAATACTCCCAGGTGCATTTTCCATATCTCTATCGCTTAATATCACTTTTACTTCCGCATCTTCCAGCATGTATTTTTTTCTTTCTCCGGGGTATTCCGTATCGATGGGTAAGTAGGCTCCCCCTGCTTTTATTATTGCCAGCATGCTTATGATCATTTCCACCGACCTTTCCACATTCAAACCCACTACAGTATCCGGTTCCACACCTTTTTCCCGCAGCAGGTAAGCCAGTTGGTTGGATTCCCGGTTTAATTTGCCGTACGACACATAGTCCATGCCGGGACCGACAATCGCTGTCCTGTCCGGGGTTTTTCCCA
Organism: Candidatus Aminicenantota bacterium; assembly: GCA_011772425.1. Taxonomy (GTDB): domain Bacteria; phylum Acidobacteriota; class Aminicenantia; order UBA2199; family UBA2199; genus JAKAGC01. Next base: position 2,124 of record WVZO01000286.1, on the reverse strand, counting down.
CCTGCTGTTCAAACCACAGGTGTATGGTTCTGCCTCTGTCATCTATTTCTTCGATTCCATTGGATATCCTGAGGATTTCCTGTTTTTCCTCCGTTGAAAGATATTCGATATCCATTAATTTCTGCTGCGTATTGTCCGCCAATACGATGATTATATTTTCCAGGTAGTTTATAAACGTTTCTATGGTGCCCGGGGTAAACAACCGGGTGCTGTATTCGAGAAAAAAATGAATCCGCTCTCCCAGGTCTACAGCATTAAAGGTCATATCGAATCGTGAAGGGGCTTTTTTATGGCGATATCGGTATTGAGGTTGAAGTGGGGCATCCATGCCCCGGATTCCTTCCGAGTATTCCCCCTGGTTCAATAAATTCAACATAACATCAAATACAGGATTACGACCGGTATCGCGGTTGACCACCAGGTTCTCCACCAGGAGTTCGAAAGGATACTCCTGGTTCTCATAGGCATCTAAGGTCTGTTTTTTTACTTCTTTTAAAAACCGGTCAAAGGTTTTATCCGCAGAGGGATAATTCCTCATGGGTAGGGTGTTGACCATCATGCCGATGATATGCTGCAGGTCGGCATGGCGCCGGGCTGCGACGGGAGTACCCAGGATAATGTCCTCCTGGCCGCTGAGTTTGAAAAATAATACTTTAAATACAGCCAGTAAACACATGTAAAGGGTGACATCATATTCGCGGGCAATGGTTTTTAGAATGCCTGTGGCTTCGGCATTCAACGGGAAATCCACCAGGTTCCCTTCAAAACTCTGTATTAAAGGCCTGGGAAAATCATAGGGAAGATTCAACACCGGCAGGTCATCATTATCCGCAAACTCCTTCAGCCAATAAACTTCCTGTTGTTTGAGCAATTCTTCCTGCTGCAACCTGTAATACCACTCTGAATAATCTTTATACTGGAGCCGCAGCGGAGCTGATTCTTCTCCCGAAACCAATGCTGTAAATTCCTTTTCCAGTATATTTTGCGAGGTTCCGTCCGTGATGATGTGGTGCATGTCTACCAGCAGGATGGAACGGGATGATTCCAGGTCCACAAGCCCAACCCTCAACAGCGGCGTCCGGCTTAAATCAAAGGGCCGGATAAAATCGGTGCTTATCTTTTCTAATTCTGAATCGGCAGCTTCATAACAGGCGATCGAAAAATCCACCTCCTTATGGACCCTCTGGACCGGTGTATCTCCCTTCATTTCAAACGAGGTTCTCAGGATTTCATGACGGGCGATTAGCTCTCTAAAAACCCTTTCCAGTCTGTCTCTATCGACCTTTTCCTGAAGCTGGATGACATAGGGCACGTTATAACCCGTGGTGTCCGACATCAAACCATGCAAAATATACAATCGCTTCTGGGCGGGAGACAACATGTAATATTCTTTCTCTTCCATCGGCTCTATGGAAAAATATTTTTCTTTTACAGCTTTCTTTATATAAGCGGATAAATCCCTGATAACAGGGTTCCTGAATATTTCTTCCAGGGGAACTTTGACGTTGAACTCTTTATAAATTCGGGAAACCAACCGGGTGGCCTTTAACGAATGGCCGCCCAACTGGAAGAAATCGGCATTCATGCTAGTTTTATCTCGTTCGACAGACAGGATATCCAACCAGATGGCAGCCAGGGTGGTTTCTGTTTCATCGGCAGGGGCAATATTTTTTCCCCCCTCCTCCAATGCCGGTTCCGGCAAAGCACCGCGGTCTATTTTCCCACTGGTAGTTAAGGGGATTCTCTCCAGTTGGATAAAATGCGAAGGGATCATATAATCGGGCAATTTCCCGGATAAAAATTCTCTGCATATCGCGGCGGTCACTTTTTTATCCGATACCATATAAGCGCACAGGTATTTATCTCCCGTTTCATCTATTTTTCCCACCACCACTGCTTCGTTTATTTCATGGTGTTTTAACAGTTGAGTTTCTATCTCACCCAATTCCATCCTGAAACCCCGGATTTTCACCTGGTGATCCATTCGGCCCAGGAACTCAATGTTTCCGTCTGCCAACCACCGCGCCAGGTCGCCAGTTTTGTAAAGCCTCCGGCGGCCAGGGGGCTCTTTTTGAAAAAACCGCCCCCTGAACCCCTGCAAAAACTTTTCATTAAAAGGTTTAT
>WVZO01000163.1 GCA_011772425.1 Candidatus Aminicenantota bacterium | reverse complement strand
CAGCTCCCGGTAAGAATATGAAGTCTGAGAGTGTTGTAAAAGGCAATACCACATTTGCCCTGGACCTGTACCGGGAACTCAAAGACACAAAAAGGGGAAATATATTCTTCTCACCCTACAGCATATCCACGGCTCTGGCCATGACATACGGCGGAGCCCGCGGAAACACCGCCAAACAAATGGCTGACGTCCTTCACTTTCCAGCCAACCACCAGGAGCTTCACCCGGCATTCGCCAACCTGGAAGCCCTGCTGAATGCTGTCCAGGAGAAAGGCAAGATTCAACTCCATGTGGCCAACTCATTGTGGCCCCAGAAAGACTATCCTTTTTTGAAAGAATACCTCGCTCTCGTTAAAAAATATTATGGGGTCACCATAACGCCGGTGGATTATGTACAAGCCGCTGACGCTGCCACGCGATTGATAAACCAATGGGTAGAAGAAAAAACCAAAAACAAAATTAAAGACCTGATTCAACCCGGTTTACTGGATGCCCTGACACGCCTGGTATTAACCAATGCCATATATTTTAAAGGCAATTGGGCCAGCCAGTTTGATGAGCACCGCACAAAACATGACACCTTTTACCTGTTGTCTGGACAGACCATCCAAACCCCCATGATGGCCCAAAAGAGTAAGTTTAAATATAATGAATTCGAGTCGCTGCAGGTACTCGAGCTTCCCTACGTTGGGGAAGGGCTTTCCATGCTGGTGCTCTTGCCAAAAGAAACGGACGGGCTTCCCCATTTGGAAAAAAACCTGACAGCAGAGACATTAAGAAAATGGACCACAGGTCTCATGGAAGTAGAAGTTAAGGTATTATTGCCGAAATTCAAGATGACATCCCTATTCAGTTTGGAAAAGACGCTGGCAGCCATGGGAATGTTTGATGCATTTGACCGGACCAAAGCTAATTTTTCCGGCATGGACGGTCAACGCAATTGGCTGTATATTGGCGCTGTTGTCCACAAGGCATTTGTCGATGTAAATGAAGAGGGCACCGAAGCTGCCGCTGCTACAGCCGTGGTGATGCGTATAAAGATGGCAAGAAAGCCGCTTCGCCCGGTGGTCTTTCGCGCGGATCACCCCTTCCTCTTCCTCATCCGTGACAATGAAACCGGAAGTATCCTGTTCATGGGGCGAGTACTGGACCCCAGCAAAAAAGGAGAGTGAGTTACCGGAACATGAAACGAACTATTTGATTTTTATTTTTATGAATGTTTTCTTTTTTCCTATTGAAATCCCTAACCAAAGTCTCTATAATACCCCCAGGAGTAAAATTGAGAATTTTATTTTTTTCGCTTATAGGAGGTAGCTGATAATGAAAACCAAACGTTCAATCTTGATTTTTATGGTTATGGTTGCGTTCCTGTTCATTTCAGTGGGGTACGGGTACGCGGTTCCACAAGAAGTCAAGGAACCCTATTTTTCACAAGTGGTTACTACACCTGATAAAACATTAAATTTTAATATCTTCGTATTCCATTATAAATATCGCTGGGTTGAATCACCCAAAGAGGGAAATTACAGTACCATCTCAATGGTGGTGCAAAACAAAAACCAAACAAAATCGCTGAAATGGGAAGATTATAAGATTTATTTTTTATTAAAGGATGGTACCCTCTTTCATAATTATACCACGGTGGCCAAAACAGGGAACTATGCCTGCAAGTATACGGTAGCTCCGGGAAAACAGCATGTACAGCTTATTTGTATTGCCAAGAAATTCAAAGTGAGCCAGGTTGAGCGGGTCTGGGTAAAAATGACCCATTTCAATTTTATCCGCATGCTGTATAAAAGCAAAACCTACACCGCTTCTGAGTATGTCGACAGGTAAGAGGAAATTACCGAAACTCGTGTCTTCCGACATCGGCGGTACCCTGTTACGGGGCAAAAGTGAAATACCCTCATTTACCGTAGATGTTCTTAATCGATTGGTAAACCATGTGCCTGTGGCACTAATAACCGGATATAATTACAATACCACGTTAAAATTCACCCGGGACCTGGACCACCGAATCCTCCTGATGCCCCAGAACGGCACCCTTTGTATCAAAGAAAAAAAACTGGTGTGGGAATACCGTATACCCGAATACGCAGCCTGTGAACTCTACGAATACCTGGATGAAAACAACCTGCCCATCATTATCTATAAAGGCAAAATTGAGAATTTTAAGAATTTCTATGTCAATCAAGAGGATATTCCGTCGCTAAGTTATGGGTTTCAACGGATTAACCGGTTGAAGCACTTTGAAAACATTACTGGCATTTCTACACTGCTGCCCGATGGCAAAGCACTAACCATTAAAGGGATAATCGAAAGTATTGTGGGCGATAAATTCAAAGTCATCTACACCAGGGAAGCCAGGGGTTCATGGTTGGAAGTGGTTCACACTGAGGTACGCAAAGACCTGACACTGAAACGGCTGTGCAGCGAACTCTCAATTCCCCTGGCGGATGTCGTGTATTTTGGCGATAATTTTAATGACCGGGAAGTACTGCAAATAGTGGGTTACCCGGTGTTGGTAGAAAATGCTGCCCCTGAGTTAAGAGAAGAATTCCCTACCGTTATCCCCTCAGTCTATGAAGAAGGTGTGGCACATTATTTAAATGATCTCTATCATTTGAATATAATTTAACCCCATAGCCACAGAGGACACAGAGAAGATAAGACCGAACATTGAACAAAAAAAACGCAAATGATACAATTAGAACATGTCAATGTCATCAAGAAAGATACCGTTATTTTAACAGACATTAATCTAACCATTAAGAAAGGCGATAAAATCCTGATAAAAGGGGAGTCCGGCAGTGGTAAATCCACGTTGATCAAATCCCTGCTCTATTTTGAACACTTCCAGGGACGTATTTTGTTTCGAGGGGAGGAGATTACCCGTAAAAACCTTTGTTTTTACAGGCGGCAGAGTGGGTATATCGGTCAAACCGTGCCCCTATTCAATGAAAACGTCAGGGATTTCCTTATGATTCCCTACAGGTTTAAATCCAACAGGAAGCTGACATTTGCCCATGAATGGATGATGGAATTGCTAAAGGGACTCAATTTTGACGAAACCGTTTTGGATAAAAATTTTTCAGAACTCTCCAGTGGTGAAAAGCAGCGAATGATGATCTTGCAAATGCTGATGCTGGATAAACCCATTTATCTCCTTGATGAAGTCACCTCAGCACTGGACAAAAAAAACATCAAGGCTGCTGTTTCACTGATTACAAAAGGTAAAAACAGGACCATTCTCTCCATATCTCACAACCAAGAATGGGAAGATTACTGCAACCGGGTGATCGAAATAGACAATGGGAAAATTGAAAAGGATTCGGCAAACGTCGGTAAAGGAGGGAACTGACATGGAGGCTGTTAAAATCTCTTATTTATCGCTGTTTCTCTACTTCCTGCTGCTGGTGATACCCGCTGCCATCCTAATTTATTTGAAACTGAAAATGGTTCGCTCACTGCTGGTATCGGTGAGTCGAATGATTGTTCAACTGGCCTTTGTGGGAGTTTACCTGGGATATATATTCAAACTCAATAACCCCTTTCTCAATGCACTGTGGATTTTGATCATGATGGTGGTAGCCAATCAGCAGATATTGAGGCAGAGCGGCCTCAAATTCAAAATATTTTTCCTTTATACGTTTCCTTCCTATGTGATTACCATTGTTTTCTGTTTTATTACCTTTTTAATTGTTTTTGATATAGGTACTTTTTTTTCTGCCCAGTACCTGATACCCATTGGCGGTATGGTCATGGGCAATATGCTCAGGGGGAACATTGTTTCTCTTGATCGATTTTATCACTCCCTGACCCGCCGGGAAGAGGAATATATTTATTACATATCCCTGGGTGCTTCCCGAAAAGAAGCCCTGCTGCCCTTTATCAGCGAAGCGTTAAAACCGGCGCTTTCTCCTTATTTAGCCACAGTCGCTACCATGGGCCTTGTTTCTCTCCCCGGCATGATGACCGGTCAAATCCTGGGAGGTGCCTCGCCTGAGGTTGCTATTCAATACCAGATGATGATCATGATTGCCATATTTGTTGCCTCATCCATTTCTACCTTCCTGGGTATTCTTTTTTCCATTTTTCCCAGCATCGATGCCTGCGAAAGAATAAGAAAAGATATTTTTATATAAGAAAACTACGTTTGTTTCAAGACTACGCTTGAAACAAAAGCCTCCACTGGTGGGACATGCAATATGTAAAACATGTTGGGTTAATACCGCATTGTAAATGCTTACCGCACTGTAAGTGCCTAAATCAATTCCCGGATGGCGTTTTGGGGAAAATAAGGATCAAACCGTATTAATGACAATTCCGGGCCGTCATGGGAGGCATTGAAGGATTGGGTACCCGCGAATTTTTCTTTCCATGAGCCGGTCATGCGGGTGGATTCGTGGATATGGCCGTGGAGGGTGAGCAGCGGTTGTCGTTTTTCAATAAACCGTCGAATTGCCGTACTGCCCACGTGCACGTCTATCTGGATATCATTGATTCGTTGGCCGTCCAGCGCGGCCCGGTCCAGTTTGGACCGATGGGGCGGCGAGTGGAACAGGAAAATCGATTTTTCCAGGGTCTCATCGCCGGTCATTTGTTTCAAGTCCTTCTCAATCGTGGTGGTTCGTAATTCATGCTCATTCACCGGGATAGTAAACACCGCGTTCCTGTCATGCGGTGATATACACCCTGGCCTTATATAATCTGTCACATCAAAACGTTCCCAGTCTTTTAAGCGGAATGGGGTAGGGGGTACATAGGTATACCCGTAAACGGTAAATTGGTCCCAGCGAATGCGCCGGAAATGACAGTATACCCAGATGCCTTGTTTTTCCGCTTCCTGCACCGTCGGTTCTTCCATGCGGGCGTCGTCGTTGCCCATGATCACAAATACGCTGGGATAAGCCTCTCCCAATTTCTCTTTTATTTTTTGAAGCTCTTTCACCAGGAACGTTTGGATAAAGTTTTCATGAAAGGGTTCTCCGCTTATCCTGGCGGCGTAGGGAGAGGGGAGGAGGTCGCCGCCGATAAACAACGCATCCGGTTGGTCGGCCATGACCCGTTCAAACAGTTTCCGATATCGCTCGATGCGGCCGTGCAAATCCGAAACAAAAAAACATCTTAATGCCATTTTTGAAAAACCTTCATACTCCTTTCTACTTTTATAGAATATTATAGCAAATATCAGGAGCCATTTGAACTCTCCCCTTGCTTTTTACTGGAAAATAATATATAAGATTACCTTGTAAGAGCAAAGGAAGAATCGAGAAAATATTTTGACTTTCCTGGGCGTGAATACGAGAATACGTGAATACGATGAAAGATTATATCAAGAACTTAACGATGAAGATCGATGAAACACTGGTAGAGGGTCTTGAATCGGATAACGGTGTGTTGGAAGCAGCGATCCATTACGCCCTTTCAGTGAAAGGCAAACGTCTGCGCCCCCTGCTATTTTTAACATTGATCGATGCATATAATATGAATCCATTGGCTTATATGGACATTGCTTGTGCCATCGAATGTATCCATACCTATTCCCTGATTCATGATGATTTGCCCGCAATGGATAACGATGATTTCCGCAGGGGTATGCCCACAGTCCACAAAAAGTTTAATGAGGCCATTGCCCTGTTGGCAGGCGATACCCTGCTCACCTATGCCTTTGAGAGAATTGCCCGGGCAAAGGTTCCCCCGGAAAAAGTTGTCAGCATTCTCAGGATATTAACCGGAGGGATCGGCAAAGACGGCATGGCCGGCGGACAGGTACTGGACCTGGAATTCGCTGGTAACAAAGACGTCATCTTTAAAATTCACCGCATGAAGACCGCCCGACTGATCTCCGCCACATTACTTTCTGCAGCCGAAATCGTGGGCATGAGTTCCCAAGAAAAAGAAATCCTGGCAGAAGCAGGCATAACCATTGGCATTGGTTTTCAAATGGCCGACGATCTCTTAGACATCGAAGGCGACGAAAAGGAGGTGGGCAAGAAGTTACATAAAGACCAGGACAATAAAAGTCCCAATTCTGTTTTATATTACGGCAGAGACTTTATAATAAAAGAAATCGATACCGCATACAACAAGACATTGGCCTTATTGGAACAGTTAAATATTGATTTTCCTCCATTTTTGTACCTGATGGAAAAAATGGTTTACAGGAGCAAGTAATGAGTTCAGAGATACGAATATTGGACAACGTGAATTTCCCGGAGGACTTGAAAGGACTTTCTTTGGACGAAATAAAAAAACTTTCCCTGGAGATACGTGAAGTTATTATAGAAGTGGTATCGGCAAATGGTGGTCACCTGGCATCCAACCTGGGGGCTGTTGATTTAACGTTGGCGCTGCACCGGGTTTTTGATGCGCCCCGTGATAAAATCATCTGGGATGTGGGGCACCAGTGTTATACCCATAAAATCGTCACCGGCAGGAAAGATCGAATATATTCCATACGCAAAAGAGATGGATTGGTGGGCTTTCCTGATATGGAGGAGAGCGAATACGATGTGCTCAACACCGGTCATGCCTCTACCTCGCTGGCCTTTGCTTCGGGGATGGCCATTGCCAGGGACAGGAACAACGAAGATTATCATATTGTAGCCGTGATCGGTGACGGCGCCCTCACTGGCGGCCTGGCATTGGAAGCCCTGAACCATATCGGCCAGGTGAGGCAGCGATTAATCATCGTACTCAACGATAATAAAATGTCCATTTCTCCAAATGTAGGTGGCATCTCCAAATATCTTAATTACCTGGCTTCAGGCAGGCCTTACATTCGCTTGAAAGAAGTGGTTCAAACCATATTTAAACACATTCCCGGTATCGGTAAAAACATGGTGGAAGCCACGCGAAAATTGTTGACCATACTTCGAACCATGATGGTACCCGGTTCTTTCTTCAATGACCTGGGAGTCAAGTACATTGGCCCTATTAAAGGACACAATGTTAAAGAAATGGAAAAAGCATTCCAGGAAGCAAAAAAACACGATTTTCCCGTATTGCTGCACATCGTGACGGAGAAAGGCCAGGGTTATAGACCGGCGGAAGAGAATCCCAGCGACTATCATTCCTCGGGGCCATTTGATATTGCCAATGGCAAATTTATAAAAAAGAGCAATAAACCTTCCTATTCGAAGGTTTTCGGTCAGACCGTTTTGGAAATGATAAAAAGAGACAAAAGCATCATTGCCTTGACTGCCGCGATGCCCGGTGGAACCGGCCTTGATCTTGTCCAGGAAGAATTCCCGGATAATTTTTTCGATGTAGGTATTGCAGAACAATATATGATAGGATTTGCCGGTGGTTTGGCGCTGGCAGGAAGGAAACCAGTGGTGGGTATTTATTCTACCTTCATGCAGCGTGCCCTTGACCAGATTATCCATGACGTCACCCTTATGCAGATTCCCCTGGTGGTGGGCATTGATAGGGGAGGACTGGTGGGTGGTGACGGTCCCACTCACCAGGGTATTTACGATATTTCCCTGTTAAGACCACTGCCTGGTGTGGTATTACTGGCTCCCAAAGATGAAAATGAATTACAGCATGCGATTTATACCGGTTTCCAGTTAAAAAAACCCGTGTTTATTCGCTACCCCAAAGAAGGGGGCATCGGCGTTCCCATGGATGAAGATTTTAAAGAACTGCCCCCGGGTAAAAGTGAAATTATTCGAGAAGGCACTGATGGCGTAATCCTGGCTGTCGGTCCCCTGGTTTACCGTGCCCTGGAAGCCGCTGATAAACTTTTCACTGGGGATGGCATTAATCTCACCGTGGTGAATGTGCGTTATATCAAACCCCTGGATTCGGAACTCATCCTGGAGTATATCAATAAGAAAAAAAAGATACTGAACATGAACCGGAAGAAGAAAATCATCACCATTGAAGACGGCATCCGCAGCGGTGGATTCAGCACCCTTATCCGCGAGCTGCTGGATAAGGAAAAAGTCAAAAATTATGCGATGCTGGCGTTGGGTGTACCGGAAGAAACCATCGAGGTGGCTTCCCGGGAAGAATTATTAGCGAAATACCACCTCAATGCCGAAGGCATTTACAGCGAAATCAAGAAATTGTTTAAAAGATAGATTTCATCATTCATCATTTGGCTCTGACCTGGTCCTAAGGACAGTGTGTCCTATAATTAAGACACAATCGGGATATTTCCCTGGCATAAAAATTGCTTTCTTCAATATCGATGAGGTTCATTAAGCAGTGTAGAATGATTTAGACACATGAAGATATATATTTAATATGGATGCAAGGGTACAAAGGCACAAACATTGGAAACAAATATATCAGTGGGTCTTTTGTTTTTTATTTTTGTGACAAAAAAGATCAAAAACCATGAGATGGGAGATAGACCATGAAATGTAAACTATTATTTTTAAGATTGGTTTTAATTTTACCAATCGTTATTATGGTGGTGTTTCATTCGCCGCTGCCGGCTCAAACGCAGGTATCGGCAGCGTTTAATGAAACCACTCGTCTGGCAGGCCTGGCAAAAGTATGGGGATTCCTTAAATATTATCACCCCAACGTAGCCAGGGGTTATTGGGATTGGGATGATGTATTAATCGATACCATCGAATCGGTAAAGGCAGCAGAAACAAAGGAAGCGTTCCATGATGCTATAATTGAGATGATTCAACGGGCCGGGGGGGTCAATTTCCTGGGATATATACACATTATGCCGGATGACACCCCGGAAGAACCTGGTTTTCAATGGATGGAAGATACCACATTATTTAACTGGTACATTACCATCCAACTCAAGAGCATCAAACAGCACCATCCCCTGATAGACAATGTTTATGTAAAATATTATCCATATGTGGGAAATGTGAATTTAGAAGATGAAAATTCCTATACCGACATGATCTACCCCAATGAAAATTGGAGACTCCTGGCATTGTTCAGGTATTGGAATGTGATCCAGTATTTTTTCCCTTATAAATATCTTATAGGTTGTGATTGGGAAGACGTACTCGCCGAAATGATCCCCATATTCGAGGAGGCCTCCGATGCCGCGGAATACCACCTGGCGGCTTGTCAATTGGCTGCCCGAATCAATGATTCGCATGCTTACACCAACAGTAGTGTTTTAACTGAATACTGGGGGAACTATTACCCCCCCTTCAAAACATCCACTATCCAAGGGCAGACGGTTGTGACGTTTGTGTATACCGGTTTGATTGAGGACCCGGAAGCGGTGAAACCAGGGGATATTATTCAACGTGTTGAGGGTACCCCGGTTGAAACCATTAAACAACGATTGTACAAGTATATGTGGGCCTCCAATGAATCTGTTAAAGAGCGGAACCTCAATCAGTATATCTTTCGTGGAAACATAGATCATTTTACCTTAACCCTGTTGCGGGACAGCCAGGAACAGGCCGTTCAAGTGAAACGTTATCTGAAGGATGTATTAAATGAGCAGGACCAATTGATCGATAAAGGTCCCATCTGGAAAATACTGGAAGGTAATATCGGTTATGTGGATATGGGGCGGTTGGAGATAGCGCATGTGAATGATGCCATGGAAGAATTGACTGAAACCCGGGCCATTATTTTTGATATAAGGAATTACCCCCATAACACGTTGTTTGATATTGCTGATCATTTAAATCCCCTGCTATGTCCCTTTGTAAAATTTTCCAAACCCGTGCAGTCCGCACCCGGGAAGTTTTATTATACGGATGACAGGTATTGCGGACCTTACTATTACAATGAAAACTATTATAAAGGGAAGGTGATCCTGCTGTTCAATGAAATCACCCAGAGTCACGCTGAATTTACCTGTATGGCCTTGCAAACCGCCCCGGATGTCACCTGCTTCGGGAGTCAAACCGCAGGAGCAGACGGAAATGTCTCATACATCATTCTTCCTGGTGGAATCATCACCTGTTTTTCCGGCATTGGGGTGTATTACCCGGACGGCAGGGAAACCCAACGGATCGGCATCGTGCCTGATATCGAGGTCAAACCCACCATCCAGGGAATTCGAGAAGGACGGGATGAAGTATTGGAAAAAGCATTAGAGTATATCAATAACAGTATGTAGTGATAAGGAGGGTGAGATGAAGCGATTATTTGTGGTTTTAATGGTTTTGGTAATGGTCATTGGGCTGGGATTGGACTCCCTCTCAGCAGCAGTGGGCAGCAAAGGCGGGATTAACCTTGCTCGTATACGGTTCACAGAGGAAGATGCCGACGATTGGCAAGGAATCCTCGGGTTCCAGATCGGTGTATTCTGCAGTATTAAAATAAAAAATCGTCTCTTCATTCAGCCGGAAGTATTTTACGTGAACAAAGGAGTGAGTCTCAAGGGCACTTATCTGGGAGAAGAACTTAAATCAATTGTTAAATTTACCTATATCGAAGTGCCGCTGCTGTTGAAGTGTGTATTATCATCCGAAGACAGAGCCTTTCAGCCGGCTGTATTTTTCGGCGTTTATAGAGCTTTCAAAATCAATACCAAAAGCATCATGGAATATGAAGGAGACCGGGTTGAGGAAGATATAACGGATCAGGTGAAAAAAAAGGATGACGGCATCGTATTGGGAATTTCTGCCGATTGGAAGATGGGAAAAGGCAAACTGGTGATGGATCTTCGTTACAACCTGGGAATAAAAAACATTCGAAAAGAAACTACTTTTGAAGGTTATGAAGTCAAACACAAGGCATTAAGTTTCATGGTAGGTTACTCCTTTTGATTTGGCTGCAAAGAGCACGGAGATGGCTTTTTATAGACTCATCTCCGTGTTCTTTGTGAGCGAAGGGAAAAAATTATAATTCAGAGTATTTATAAGCAGTATCGCACAAAACGGTTACCACGATGGGGTTTTCTTTTAACACCCCGCTTTCAATCAATTTGACCGCCGCACACACATTGGCGCCAGAGGAATAGCCCACATATAAACCTTCCTTCTCAGCCAATAAACGGGTCTGTTGTTTCACTTCTTCATCCGTTACCGTAATGATTTCATCTGCAACTTTCGGGTCCCATAAAGGCGGGACCAGGCAGTACCCGGTGCCCTGGATGATGTGTTTCGGGTTCTCAACATATCCCTTTTTCAGGATTGCCGCCTTTTCCGGTTCCACTGCCGCACAATAGATATTCTTATTTTGCTCTTTTAAATATCGTGACGTTCCGATAAATGTAGCGCCAGTGCCGATACTTGCTAAAAAAGCGTCAATTTTTCCCTCCAGGGTATTCCAGATTTCAGGCCCGGTGCTGGTATAATGAGCAGTGACACAGGAAGGATTGTTAAATTGATCCACGTAAAAGGCATTTCTTTCTCTTGCTATCTCTTTTGCCTTTTCCACTGCTCCGGCGATATCGTTTCCGGTCACTTTTCCCGGTGTTCCATCCACCTGGGGGACCAATACTAATTCCGCACCCAGTGCATTAAATATTCTCCGCCGTTCCGGGCTGTTTCCTTCGGACATGGTGGCGATAAAGGGATTGCCCATGGCGCCGCACACCACGGCCAGACCTGCTCCCATGTTGCCGCTGGTCATCTCCACCACCGGTTGACCGTTGGTTAATTTTCCATTTTTGTAAGCATCTTTAATGATTTGCAGGGCTGCCCGGTCTTTGATACTGCCCCCCGGCTGTACAAATTCCATCTTTGCCAGGATTCGGCCTTTTGCTTTCCCGTTCCAGACATGCCGCAGTTCGATCATCGGTGTGCTGCCGATAAAATCGGTGATATTTGTTAATACCTTTTTCATGGTGATATTTTAACCGTATTCTCCAGGGATTTCAATTGCTTTCTTCATTATCGAGTAATTGTGGTAAACAAAAAAAATTCTTTTTAAATTTTTTGTTGACAGAAATTGGATAATGATATATATTAATAACGTTCTATTTAAATAGAACATTATAAAAATAATAAAACAAATAATCATCACAATGGGTGATGGTTATTGGGAATGTGTGAAATGAAATACGGAAGGAGGTAAATGAATATGATCGAATTTAAGTTAGACCCAAGAAGCGGCGTTCCCTTTTACCGGCAGATCATCGATCAGATCCGCTATGGGATCGCCACCGGTCAGTTAAAAGTGGGAGAGCAATTACCTACCGCCAGGTCCCTGGCGGTTCAACTCAAAATCAATCTTAACACCGTGAACAAAGCCTATAAGGAACTGGAAATCCAGGAAATCCTGGAAACCCAACAGGGTTCCGGCACCTTTATCGGTTCTGTAAAGGTAAAGCTCTCGGAGAAGGAACGACAGGGTAAATTAGCAAACATTTGTGATGAGTTTGTAAACATCGCCTCTACCTATGGATTTAGTGTAGAGGACATTATCAATGAATTAAAGAAGCGATTAGCATCGAGGAGGTAACCATGTTTGAAGACGAAAGAAGAGATCATCAGATTGTCCACCCCATCGTATTAGCTGTTTTCATTGTTTTATTGGCCATTGATGTAGTGCTGTATCTTTTTTTAATATTGAATATTATTGGTTTATTAGTAGGGATAATTATTTCAATATTGATTGCAGCAGCCATCAGGATTGCCAATCAATGGGAAAAAGGCGTGATATTACGGATGGGAAAATTCATCGGTTTAAGAGGTCCAGGTATTTTTCTTATCATTCCCATTATTGATCGGGTGTATCGGTATATTGATCAACGGGTGCGGGTGACCGATTTCAAGGCAGAAGAAACCCTTACCAAAGATACGGTGCCCGTCAATGTGGATGCGGTGGTGTATTGGATGGTTTGGGATGCGGAAAAGGCTGCCCTGGAAGTGCGGGAATACATCAGGGCGGTATATTACATTGCCCAGACTTCTTTGCGGGATATCATCGGTAAGCATGACCTGGCAGACTTGCTGCAGAATCGTGAGAAAATTGCCGAAGCCCTCCAGGTAACCCTTGACGAGCATACCAATCCCTGGGGTATCACCTGCCAGACCGTAGGAATTAAAGACATTGTCATTCCTTCAGCGCTGGCGGATGCCATGAGTAAGCAGGCGCAGGCGGAGCGGGAACGGCAGGCCAGGATTATCCTGGGAACCGCTGAAACCGAAATCTCGGAAAAATTTGCCAAAGCCAGTGAAAATTACCTGGAAAACCCGGTGGCCCTGCAACTGCGGGGAATGAACATGTTGTTTGAGGGCCTTAAAGAAAAAGGCTCATTGGTGATTGTACCCAGTTCTGCATTGGAATCCATGAACCTGGGCGCCATTGGCGGATTGACAGCCTTAGCCAAAACTGAAGAAGGCAAAGGCAAAGGAGATAAGTAATTTAAAAGGAATTAAAAAAAAGAAAAAATTAGCCGCGGATGGACACGAATCGTGTCCTTCGTGGCTAAAGATCATACGGAGGAAAAAATGAGAAAGATTTTGTTTGTGATCATTTTGTTTTTATTGGTATTTTTTTTTGAATTTGTTTGTTGATTTACAACAATCCTTTTTCAATTAACAGGGCGAGGACTTTTTGATGGATTTCCTCCGGGGACAAGGTTTTACCATTTTTATCGAAGCAATTGATTAGATGAAAATCATTGTTTTCCTCTACCAGTTGCAGGTATTCCTTTTCAACATTTTCCTGGAACTCCAGGCTGCTCTCATGGATGTCATCTTTGCCATCCAGGTAGGTGCGATCTGATCCTTTTCGTGTATCCGCTAACTTTCGGCTCACAAAATCGAAGGGCATACGCAAAAAGATCGAAAGTATGGGTTTAGGTATATTATGGTATTCATATTCCAGGTGCTCAATCCACTGCTTTAATTCCTGTTTTTCTTCCGGTTTGTTAAACTTTGCTCCCTGGAAGGCCATATTGGAATATACATACCGGTCTAACAGGACAAAATAACCCGCTTCCAGCCACTCCTGGATTTTTGTCCTGGCATTATAGCGGTCCCCAGCGTACAACAGGGCCACCAGGTAAGGATTCACCTGGTTGATATCCCCGTACTCACCTTTAAGAAAATTGGCTACCATGTCGCCGTAGACCGGAGAATTTGCGGGATAATCCGTTTGAGGAAAATGGATATATCGATATTCGATATTCCGCTGGTCCAGGTAATTTTTTAACAGGTCGATCTGGGTCGATTTACCTGCGCCGTCCAGACCTTCCATAACAATAAATTTATTCATTTGATCTTATCTCCGGCGTTTAGCATTCTAGATTCTAGCGGTTTACTCTTCATTTGTCAATAATTTGGAGATAAAAGTTTCTACTTTGTTTTCTACCTGTTTGAGCGGTTTGGCCTCTTCACTATTGATTAACGATTCCGCATCGATGCGCTCTTGCTTCAGGAAATTGTACAGCGTGATAAAGGCATTCACGTAATCCTTTTGCTTTAAATAATCGAAAAATCCCCGGCGGTTGGACAATTTCTCATTATTAAGTAACCGGTTTAAATGAATGTACGGCGTTTCTACCCGTTCTACCAATGGAAACGTGAACATTTCCTTCCCGGATTCCAGGATTTTTTTATATTTGATTTGATTCTTCAATTGATCGGACCCGGTAAGCAGGCGATACAACGGCGTGGTGGAGTAGGGGACCAGGAACGGCGAGTGGGCGATCAACCCGAAATAGTTAAAACGGTCTTGAAGTTGGTAAATAAACATAAATTCTTGAGTAAACTCCTCCCAACCGGACCGGTAATCACTGCTGATCCAGTAATGATAGTTCCGGATCTGCCGCTTTTCCAATTCTTCCACCATTTGAATCATCTGCTGTTCCCCCGGGATTATTTTTCCCAGTTTTTTTCCCCTTTTTTTTAAAAACGCATCGGTTCCCGACCAGACCAGGGGATTGTCATCCACATACAGGGATTTGTCGGCGATGATTTCCAGGGCTTTTCGATTTAGCTCGCCGTTGGAATCAAAAAAAGAATTGATGGAGGTCTGGATTCCCCACAGCCTGAAACCGCACCTTTTGATTAATTGAAAAACTTCCCCGGCATAATCGAGGTCCTGTAATATATCGTCATCATTGATATTCACAGTTCTTGCCCGGCCGGCTGCCGGCGGCCGGACAACAAAAGAATCCAACCGGTCTGAGAATCGGTTTAAAAGGTCTTGCAGTTGGGGGCCCGGCAGTTTTCTCAACCCTCTGCCCTGGACAGCGGAGCAAAAGATACACCCCCGTTTGCATCCCCTGGAGACGTTGATCTCAAGACCCTCTTTAACATGGTCTTTTTCCAAAAAATCAAGGTTAAAACGAAAGCCCGCGAAATTTTCCGGTCGATTGATTTCATTAAAATCCGAGATAATAATCATCCCGGGAACCTGGAATAAAAACCCCTTGAATTCCAGCATCCTGGAGACGTTATTGGTATTAATGGCATCGATTAATTCCGGCAGGACAAATTCAGCTTCGCCCCTCACCAACAGGTTAATTTCCGGGAGATGATAGGCGGACTCCAGGGGAGTCAAAGTAATCATCGGACCCCCGGCAGCAATAAACCCGTTATAAACTTCTCTGAGGTGTGATAAGAACTCTTTGGTGTGAATGAACAGGTCTTCAAAAAGAGTGAGACCAATTAAATCATAATGCCTTAATTGGGAATCGATATTGGTAACCGGTAAGATTAGCTTTTTAACCGTCACATTAAACCCGGCATTGTCCAGGGACGAACCCATAAATACAGAAGCGGCTGTCAAGTGGATGGTTTCCCACCGTTTATCGCTCAACAAGACCGGGTAAGCCAGGAGAACATTATTTATTTTTTTAACGTTTTTAAATTTAACAAGAATCTCAGGGGCAGGGAATTCAGATAACGAGTTCGCGGATTCCAGGGAAAAATGGTTGTCGGTAAAATTTTTGTTAAATATTACTCGTTTATAAGGCGTCCTGGCTTTATCCGCTTCCAGTCGGTCACGGATATCTGCCAGGACTTCCAGGATGTACTTATAATCGAATTCAGCAGGGGAGTATTGGATGACCCATTTTCCTTTAAAAACGTTGTCTGTGGTTTTAATCATAGATAGATTATACACTGGTTTGAACTATTTGCAATATAGGGTATTGCATTAAACATATTAATTTAATAAAATTAATTTTAAAATACAAGAAGGAGAACATGAAACATAATATGTTAACGACTATCTATAATAAACCATGAAATAAAATATAAAAAGGAGTGACGATGAGTATGAAGAGATTTTCAATTATCTTGATTGTCTTAGGATTTTTGATATCCCCGATATGTATTGAGGCAAAGGCGAAAGCCAAAAAAGGTGAAGGAACGAAACCCGGCGACCTTATGACCTCAAGCACTTTTATGGGATTAAAATTCCGGAGTATTGGTCCTGCTTTGACTTCAGGGAGGATTGCTGATATTGCGGTCAACCCCAACGATCACAAAGAATATTTTGTGGCGGCTGCTGCCGGTAATGTATGGAAAACTGTGAATAACGGTGTAACCTGGAAGCCTGTATTTGATAAATATGGTGCCTGGTCCATTGCGGATGTAGAGATTGATCCCACTAACACCAATGTGGTGTGGGTTGGAACCGGGGAATATAACAGCCAGCGGGCCATTGGTTACGGTGATGGGGTGTATCGATCGGAAGACGGAGGAAGAAGCTGGAAAAACATGGGGCTTAAGAATTCCGAGCATATTGGCCGTATTGTTATTGATCCCCGCAATTCTCATGTATACGTTGCAGCCCAGGGACCATTGTGGGGACCGGGCGGCGACAGGGGACTCTATAAAAGCACGGACAACGGCAAAACCTGGAAAGCCATCCTCACCATCAGTGAGAATACCGGTGTCACAGACATCGTGATGGACCTGCGCAGCCCGGATATTTTGTATGCTGCTTCTTATCAACGCCGCAGGCGTGTATTTACTCTTATTGACGGTGGCCCGGAGGGTGCTATTTACAAATCCACTGATGCAGGTGCCACATGGACGAAGTTAAAATCCGGTCTACCCTCGGGTGATGTAGGACGGATCGGTTTGGCCATATCGCCGGTCAACCCTGATGTGATTTACGCTATTATCGAAGCTGAAGAAGAGAGTGGTGGATTTTTCCGCTCCACCAACAGGGGTGCCACATGGGAAAAACGCAGCAAATATGTCAGCCGCAGTCCACAATATTATAATCGCATCTTCGCAGACCCCAAAGACGTGGATAAAGTCTATTCCCTGGATACTTACACCCAGTTCACCGTAGACGGTGGAAAAACCTGGAACAGGCTTGGCCTGTCAAACCGTCACGTGGATGATCATGCTTTGTGGATCGATCCGGATGACACCCGGCATTTGATCATCGGTGGAGACGGTGGTATTTATGAAACCTTTGACAGCGGTGACAAATGGTTATTCAAATGCAACCTGCCGGTAACTCAATTTTACCGTGTTTCGGTTGATAATCAACTGCCTTTTTACTACGTATTCGGCGGTACCCAGGACAATGCCAGCATGGGTGGACCTTCCCAGACCCTCAGCCGGGACGGCATTGTCAATGCCGACTGGTTTGTTACCCGCGGCGGCGACGGCTTTGAAACCCAGGTAGACCCCGAAAACCCGGATATTATCTATTCCCAGTCTCAATACGGCGGATTGGTTCGCTATGATAAGAAAAGTAGGGAAGTCCTTGATATCAAACCCAGGGAAGATAAAGGCGAAGCCTTTCGCTGGAATTGGAATTCACCCTTGATTATCAGTCCCCATTCTCATACCCGTCTCTATTTTGCCGCCAACATCCTGTTCAGGAGTGATGACCGCGGCAATACCTGGAAAAAAGTCAGCGGCGATTTAACCCGGCAGTTGGACCGCAACAAACTCAAGGTAATGGGAAAAATCCAGAGTCCCGATGCCGTCGCCAAGAATGCTTCCACTTCCCTGTTCGGTAATATTACCGCCCTCAGCGAATCCCCGTTAAAGGAAGGACTGCTTTATGTGGGAACCGATGACGGCCTGATCCAGGTGAGTGAAGATGGCGGCGGTAATTGGCGAAAAATAGATAACGTTCCCGGTATTCCTCATATGACTTATGTTTGTTTTCTCTATGCTTCCCTGCACGAAAAGGATACGGTTTATGCTGCTTTTGACGGCCGGAAAGACAATAACCTCAAACCTTACGTTTTTAAGAGTGCGGATCGAGGAAAAACCTGGACAGCTATTACTGGCGATCTTCCCCAACGGGGCACGGCTTTTTGCCTTGTCCAGGATCATGTCAAAAAGGACCTGTTGTTTGTGGGAACTGAATTCGGCGTGTTTTTCACTATCGATGAGGGCAAGAAATGGGTTCAATTAAAAAGCGGAATCCCCACCACGCAGGTGAGGGACATCGCCATCCAACAACGGGAGAATGACCTGGTGTTGGCCACGTTTGGCCGGGGATTCTATATCCTGGATAACTACATCCCTCTGCGGGAATTGACACCTGAAATCATGAAAAAAGATAGTCACATCTTTTCTATTAAAGATGCCCTCATGTTTATTCTCGGCAGCAGGGGGCTGTATGGCCAGGGAGATACGTTTTTCAACGCTCCCAATCCTGAGTTTGGGGCGACCTTCACTTACTTTTTGAAAAAACCCGTCAAAACCTTGAAACAGAAGCGTAAAGTTGCTGAGAAGGCAGCCATGAAAAAAGGTGTGGACATCAGGTATCCCACTATTGAAGAGTTCCGGGCGGAAGACGAAGAAGAGAAAGCCTATTTGCTGTTTACCATAAAAGACGAAACCGGCCAGGTGGTGCGGAAGCTTAAAGCACCGGTAATGCCCGGACTTCACAGGCTTACCTGGGATTTGCGTTATCCATCCTTCAGTCCTCCTCGAGAGTCCGGTGCTTCCTTTCGCGGCAGGGGCGGCGGAGGAGCGTTTGTGATGCCGGGTACGTATACCGTCAGCCTGTCGCAATATGCTAAGGGCAAACTGACACCAATGACGGGTCCCCAATCGTTCGTGGTAAAACCTTTAAATATTGTGACATTGCCGGCTAAAGACCGGAAAGCCATGGTAGAGTTTCAGAAAAAGCTGGCTGAACTGGCACGTGCTGTCCAGGGAGCCACTGGCCTTATCTATGAGCAGGAAAGAAAAATAAAACTTATTAAATCTGCTCTTGATAACACCCCGGAAGCGCCGCCGGATTTAATGAAGCAAGCCCTGGCTATTGAAAAGCAGCTTAAAGAAATTCGTCGGGCGCTCAGCGGCGATGAAATCCTATATAGACGAAACGAAAGTCAACCGCCCTCCATCACCAGCCGCCTTTTCCGTATGGCTTACGGTTACCGCAGCTCCACAGCTGACCCCACCCAGACCATGAAGGACCAGTACCGGATTATCGGTGAGGAATTTGAACCTCAATTGGAAAAACTGAAGAAATTGATCGAAGTGGACATGAAAAAGTTAGAAACCGCAATGGAAGAAGCCGGAGCCCCATGGACTCCCGGCCGTATTCCCAAATGGAAGAAATAATTTAATCGCCCACTGCCATACGGAAATCCAGGAGCAGATCGAGAAAAGCCCGGTGTCGATAGGGGCGCTCGTTAAAATAGAAGAAATGAGAGTCTAACCCTGAATCCGATGCCCCAAATCCCAGTACATAATCGTCGCACACAGTCATTAGCTTCCGTGCCATCGCTTCTTCAACTCGATCATTCCGGCGGATGGGATACACCCTGTCCACCTTCATGCAAAGGGGAGAAATGAAATCCAGGTGCCAGCGCGTCTTTTTCGTTTTTCTTAAGTGCCGCCTGATCCGCTTTTCAAGAGCCTGCATGGCTGAACCCACGTACACATAGTACCCCTTTTTAAAATCCCTCTGTCCCAGGGAACCAATCGCTTTTTTAAAGGGCTTATCATTGAAAAATATCAACAGGTAACTCCCCTTATCTTTGCAAAGGATGCGGGAGGTTTTATAATCGATGGGAACTTCATTGAGAAACGACAAATCTAACGTTACCGGGTTTACCATGTTGACGCAGTAAGCCAGGAAATGAACATGTTTCGATTTACAGAACGCCGTGCAATAGTCCCTGTCTGTGTGACCGTTGGGCATGAAAACCCGTGCATGTTTGTGGTTAATCAGGTACAGCGTAAAGGTTTCAAAACCCTCTGCTGCCAGGTGATCCAGGTCTTCCAGGTGACGTCGGCCTCTTTTGCTGGGAGCATCCGGGAACATGGCCACGCCGTTGTGGCACAGGGAGCAGGATTTGATTTCCAGGAGCACGGGTTTTGTATTCGCTCCTTCTCTTTCCAGGAGGAAATCAAATTTTGATTGATTCACCGTCACTTCCCGCCGAATACGTTGAACATCGCCAAACTCATTGAGCCGGTTGTTTTTAAGCATCAACTCCACCAGGTAATTGATCTTGATGGTGTCCAGCAAAATATAGGAATCCTGGTAATGAGTCGATACCACCCGGTAAACATATTTCCCTTTATTTCCCCGGGTGATAAAAAAGGGGTGCCCGGGAACCAGGAATTCTTCCATTCGACCCGGGTTGGCGACGTAGGCTTTAATTATCTGACTATCCTTCGTTTTCAATCGCATTACAAAACGGTTTTCTCGTTCAATAAAGAATGATTCTTCCCAATGGGGATAAAGTCTAATTGTTTTCATAACCCAATTATAACATGTTTAAATTTTAAATACTCTTCATAAGCCTTTGTTTTTAAAATTGGAATTGACAAATTTTTCTTACTTTGTTAATATTTTAAAATGTTAAAGAAAAGTAAACTTAAAATCGTTCTTTATTGTTTATGCTTCCTGGGGATGACAATCATGGCTAAAGCGACCAGTTTAACGGAGTTATCAAAACAATTACCTGCCGAGATCAATGGCTGGCAAAAATCTGCCAAAACAACCCTTTATACCCCCAAAAATCTATTTGAATACATCAATGGAGGGGCAGAGCTGTATATATCTTACAGCTTCAAACATCTACTGGCACAAAAATATACCAAAGCAGATTTACCCGAAATCACCGTGGATGTGTTTGATATGGGAAGTTCTTTTAATGCCTTTGGTGTTTTTTCCCACAGTCGTGAAGACCTGGACCACAGTGTCAGTGATGACGTGGAGTCTGAATATGCCAGCGGCCTGTTGACTTTCTGGAAAGGCAGATATTATGTCTCCATCCTGGCATACCCGGAAACCGAAGAGAAAAAGAAAACGGTTCTGACCCTGGGGCGTCATATTGCCGGGTTGATTAAGGAGAAAAGTGAAAAACCGTCATTAATTGCCCGGTTACCCACTGAACATATAATAAAAGAAAGTATACGTTACTTTCATCATTATATCTGGTTGAACAGCCATTTTTTCATCTCAGATCAAAATATTTTGTTTATTGATGAAGATACGGAAGCGGTCCTGGCAACGTACAAAGAGAATGGAGACCACTATTTTGTGCTCCTGGTTTCTTACCCGGATAAAATAAAAGCTGAAGCAGCCCAGCGGAGTTTTTTAACGAACTATTTACCCGATGCCCGGAAAGGCATAAAGCAATTGGAAGATGGACGCTGGACCGGGTGCAGAATCAATGGACGGTTGGTAATGGTTGTATTAAATGCCCCCAATGTTGAGAAAGCAAAAAGCCTTTTAGGAGAATTAGTTAAGTGAGGTGAGTGGGGTGAGTGAGTCAACTTACTTACCTACTCACCAATATAAAAGAGGAGGAAAAATGAGCAATAAAAAAGAATTGAAGGCAATAACCAGGCGGCAGTTTATAAGGGATACTTCTGTAGCTGCTATTGGCAGCACGCTTTTCCTGGGAGCATCGCCAACGGTTTTTTCCAGCGGGGAAAAAACAGCGACAGCAACTGTGGTACTGGTAAGAAATAAGGACGTATTAGATGCCAATGGCAGGCCCAGGTATCCGGTGGTGTTGGAGATGTTGGATAAAGCCGTCACCACCCTGGTGGGAAAGAAAGACCCGGTGGAGGCCTGGAAAACGTTTATTAAACCTGATGATATTGTGGGTATTAAGACGAATGTATGGGGATGGATTCCTACCACATCCCAGGTAGAGAAAGCGTTGAAAAAGCGGGTAATGGATGTCGGTGTATCCGAAGCTGATATTGGTATTAGTGACCGGGGTGTTTTGCGGAGTTCCATCTTTAAAAAAGCCACGGCACTGATCAATGCCAGGCCCATGCGGTCGCATCACTGGTCCGGTGTTGGCAGTTTGATCAAGAACTATATTATGTTTGTACCCGATCCCTGGTCGCATCATGGGGATTCTTGTGCAGACCTGGCTAAATTATGGGAACTTCCCCTGGTAAAAGGCAAAACCCGTCTCAACGTGTTGGTCATGTTGACTCCTCAATTTCACAGCACCGGTCCCCACAGTTTCAGTCCCAAGTACGTCTGGAAGTACTATGGTTTCCTGGTGGGATTTGACCCGGTAGCCATTGATGCCACTGGTCTTCGTATCATCCAGGCCAAGCGCAAGGAGTTTTTTGGTGAAGACAGGCCCTTAAACCCGCCGGCCAAACATATTCTCCTCGCCGACACCCGTCATCACCTGGGAACCGCCGACCCCAATAAGATAAAACTCATCAAGATCGGTTACGACAAAGACCTAATGCTTTAAGTCCCTTGGACGTGGTTGTTTTAGAGCGCTTTCAAAAATAAAATTTCTAAGATCATTATATTTTTATAATTGTGCTATGAAATATCTATTGTACTTGAGAGACGGGCAGGTAAAAAAGTATCCTTTAAAAAAGGATATCATCCGTTTAGGAAGAGACCCGGGGTGTGATTTCTATATCGATGAAGATTTTATCTCCAAACAGCATGCCAGGATTACCTGTTTTGAGAGCCATATAAAAGTCGAAGATTTAAAATCAAAAAATGGCGTTTACGTGGAGCACCTCAAAATAAACGAGGCCCAGGTCAGTCTTGATGAATCCTTTAGAATCGGTTATTTAGAGTTTTATTTGAAGAAAGGAAACCCTGAAGAGTTTGTTCTTTCGGCTGAAACACTGCCGGTAATCAGGAAAATTTCAAACCTTATCTCTACCTCTCACGAAGATACAAAAACCTGTCTTAACCTGTTTGATAAAACATTGATAACCATTTTGCGCCTGGGATTCAAAATAAATCATTTCGGGGAGATTCTCGAATGGGGAAAAATCTCCCTGACCAATACCTTGAAAACAGGTCAATTAATGGTCCTGTACAAGGAAGATAAGGAAATCAAGGTCATATCAAGCCTCAAACTGGATGAAAACAACGATTTTATCCTGAACCGGGTTGATTTAAGCCGGGATATCTTCGAAAAAGAGATGTTGAATCAAAAAATGGGAGAGGATGTATCTTTTTATTCGTTTCCAATACCACTCTCAAAGCGCAAGGGTGCTTTACTCTATATACGAAAAGCGCGGAAGCGGTTAGCGAAGAAAGCCCTTCAATTCCTCAGCGATTTCTCCAATGAGGTTTCTCTAATATACCGGCTGCTGGAAAAAAACAAATCTTTTTATCAAGATGCGGATGCTGAGGGTTCCCTGCTTGAAGTCATTACCAGGGATGAGTCCATGCTCAACGTATTGAACAAGTGTAAAAAAATCGCCCCGGGCGACCTTTTTGTCTTAATCCAAGGGGAAACCGGCACCGGAAAAGAGTTGGCAGCCCGGTTTATCCATTACAATTCCCGGAGGGAAAAGAACAAGTACATTGCCATCAATTGTTCCGCCATCCCGGAAAGCCTGTTGGAAGATGAACTCTTCGGTCATGAAAAAGGAGCGTTCACCGGCGCCCACAGCCGCAGGAGTGGGAAATTGGAGCATGCCTCCGGCGGCACCCTGGTTCTTGATGAAATCGGCGAAATGTCGCTGGATTTACAAAAAAAGCTGCTGCGAGTGCTGCAGGAGAACGAATTTTACCGGATAGGGGGCAATGAACGGATTAAAGTGAATCTCAGGCTAATCTCTTTAACCAATAAAGATTTGCTGAAATTGGTAAAGAAGAATCTCTTCAGGGAAGACCTGTATTATCGAATTGCCCACGTCAGGATCGAAATTCCCCCGTTAAGGGAGCGGAAACATGATATCCAGCCCTTAATTAATCATTTTTTTGAAACGTTCTCCCTGGAGAACCGGATTTATGTCAGTGGTTTTTCTCACCAGGCCATCGAGGCCCTGCAAAATTATTCATGGCCGGGCAATGTCCGGGAGCTGGAAAATGAGATAAAGAGCCTGGTGAATCAGTCCAGCAGCGGCGATATTATCGATTTCGACTTATTAAAGAACGAAATCAAAGCCTATTATAGAAATTTAAAAGGAAACACAACTGCCCCGGAAGGCATCGATCATGAACGAGAGAGAATCCTGGAATTATTGAGAGCGAACAGGTGGAATAAAGCACAGGTCGCCAGGAAGCTTAATATTAGCCGAACCGCATTGTATAAGAAGATAAAGAAGTTGAATATCGAGTAAAAGGGAAAAAGCGGTAGTTTTTTTGTTTTGGTCATTTGAATTTTGGTCATTTGAATTTGTTTGGTCTCTGCGCGATTTCGTGCTTCGTGCTTAGAATTTAAATTTCAAAATAGTCCTCCCAGGAATACTTTTCAAACCAAAAGGAATAGAAACGTCGTCCCGGGAATACTTTGCAAACCGAAAGGAATAGAAACGTCGTCCCAGGAATATTTTTCAAACCAGTAGGAATAGAATCGTCATCCCAGGAATACTTTCCGGGTGAAAGGGGACAAAAAAGTCTTAACAGGAATATTTTTTTTAAACTTTTTGGGATTTTTACCGTATTAATGGTATTGAAGTAAAAGTTAGATCAAGGAGCGTAATCATGAACAGGAAAAAAAGATTAGAAGCCATCGGTTCCAGGTTAAGAAGAGTGCGCATGCAATTGGGGTATTCCCAGAAAAAGATGGCCTCTTACTTTGGCATTCAACAAAGCGGTTATACCAAAAACGAAATGGGTGGAAGTGTTCCCGGTCTTCACACGCTGATAGTATTGAGCTCAACCTTTGGAATTTCGTTAGATTGGCTGCTTTGTGAAAAAGGCCCCATGTATTATAAAGAAAAAGAAAGTTCGTTTCACGGCGGGATCAGTGAAATTGGTCCGGCAGATGTGAGGAAGGATGTCAAGGAGCTTTTGGAAACCATGGAGCGTATTCCGTTGTTGTGTTATCAAGTGTTGAGTTTTTTTCAGAAATTCAAGGTCGAGAATAAGGAGTTGATCGAATCGGTAATAAAGGAAGCGGAAAAGGCATGATATAAATGATGAATTGTGAATTATGAATGATGAAAATTGCCATCGATGACAGATTACCAGAGTCCATGAAAAGTTACTTCATAGTTCATCAATCATCATTCATAATTTAGATGCGTCAAAGGTTTTGGAAAACTTTGACGCACTCTTCGGATGCTCATATGATAGAAGAGTTTGTGTCTAGGCAAAGCTGTTATGCGGTCTTCCTTCCTTCAGATATTTGAGATGGATGTGACCATAGGTATTCTCGAATTTCAAGGTTCATTCGGTCAAGTTCAGCCAAAAAACCGCTGACCGAGAGACGATAGTTCTCAGGGTTGGATTCCACCTTCCGAAGATACGCTATTTGCTCCTGGAAGCGGGTAATCCTTTCAAGGGTAGTTTTAAATTCTTTTTCATTGTGAATCATCATTAAGTACACCCCACCAAATCAGTTAAGATAGATGAAATTAAAAAATACCACAGATGATAGGAAAAATCAAATAACCTGTTGGCTTTTTTATCTACGATGTTGGTTTTAGGGATGGTTTTTAGGACTTTTTGGCGTGTGGATTTTTGTTTTCCTTTTGCCATTATAACGGCTGTAAATAAACCGAAAGTCAGGGTTGTGCAAGACCTAAATTTGCTTGCAAGGGAGCGACAAAGCGTCCCGTGAGAGTCAAGTTCACTCCCACGAAACGCCCATCAGTACTTACTATTAAGCAAATACAATCCCCTAAAGAACGGGCCTCATGGGAATAAAAGGCACAGAAGAGACAAAAATCTGACTATAAAATCAGAAAACGACTTGACTTTTTTGCCATTGAGATTTATAAATAAACCGTGAGGTAATAAATATGACGGAAGCAACGATCAAGATTCCAGGTAATATCGATGCCGGGAAAATCCCGGATGAAATCGTCTATAAAGCCTTTGCTATTGCTGTTGAACAGAAGAAAAAAGAAATCCGTAAGGAATTAAAACGGGCAGAGTCGAAAATAAAACGGTTTGAAAAGAAATATCAAATGCCCCTTGATAAGTTTGAGCAGACAATGGGAGATACCTTTCAAGAGCACAATGATTGGATAGATTGGAGCTACCTGGTAGAAAACAAGAAGCAGTTGCTCGAAGAAATGGAAAACCTGGAAGCCTGTTAGATGTACGATTTAAAAGAGATACTTAAAGACAAGGCTTAGAAGTTGAGAGGTTGAGAGGTTGAGAAAACGAAAAGAGCTTTTTTTTCGAGTTCTCTCTCAACTTCTTATCTTCTCAACTTCTCAACTTCTCAACTTCTAAGCTTAATTTTTTCCAATAGGAGTTACATTTAATGGTTCGCGTCCCAACCTTGAACATTGAACCCTGAACATCCAATGTTGAGACGCGTTCCCAATAACTCCCTTCACATCCACTCCATTCACTAAGGACAGCCTGTTAAAACCCGGACTCATCCATTGAATTCCTGTTATGAATAAATCAGTGAATAACTTTCAGTGTATCATTACCCTCAAAGATTGTTCCATCGTTTAAATTCCCTGATATCGAAATGTTATGGACTCCGGGACTTAACAATTCAATCAGAGATCTCCTGTTAAATTTGACCATCAAATCCGGTATGCCGTTTGCATTGTAGTCATCGATTTTCGTTGGAGATGGTTCTGCATAAAGGGGTTCATCCAGTATAATTTCATCCACAGCTATAATGACAATTGAGTTAAGGTCAATCTCTCCTACGTCATAGCTTTCGGGTAATTCAATATAGGCTGTTACCCATTTGCCCTTACTTTTTCGGTTCAGGGTTTCCGGTTTTATATCGATGAGAGCTTGAATTTCTATATCAAAATAATATAACTCACCAGAACCTTCTCCTTTCAATCCATCAAATGTCAATTGAATTTTGTTGCTGCCATCACTGTTCATAATCCATAAATCTCCGGCTCTATTATAAACAATTTTCTGAGCATCTGGCCATGACCATTTTGGGTCAAGAAAAAATTCTTTCGTTGGATATTCAAAAGTAAATTGTTGTCTTTCTAGAGTGACAGGATTAACAATCCAAATATCCCGGTAAGTACTTTGGTCTACATAAACCACCAAATTCTGATGTGGTGACCAATCGGCTCTTTGAGCATTTGCAATTTGAGTTTTGCCTGTGCCATCTATATTCATTATATAAAGTTTTCCCCAATGGATAAAAAGAATCTTTTTTCCATCCGCTGAAAAAGAACAAAAATCAACTTTTGAGTGGGCATCATAAATAGGCTCAAGCCCTGTTCCATCCACGTTAACCCAATATATGCAATTATTGTTGGAACCGAAATTTACTGTAAAACCAAGTTTTTTACCGTCTGGGGTCCATTCCTGACCTGCACAATTGGCACTGGAAATAGACACTACTTTTTGTATATTTGTCCCATCTGCGTTCATTACAAATATTTCATTTAAATAGCCCGAATCTCTATTGGAACTAAAAGCAATTTTACTACCATCCGGTGACCATTCAGGATTTCTATCGGCACCAGGTCCATAGGTTAACTGAAGGCAATCGGTACCATCTTCATTCATGACCCAAATTTTATAACCCGTGCCTTTCGTGGAATACACAATTTTACCGCTTTTCTGGGCAGAAAGAGAATCATTCACCCCGGCGATAAAAAAAACGATTGAAAAAACACAAAGAATAAAACAAATTTTTTTAAAACTCATTTTTTCCTCCTGACATTTTTATTTTGAATATATCTGCAATAAGCGTGCCAATATAAACTCATCTGGAATCCTTCATTAGAGGAATTACCTGTAATCATTTAATAATCAAGTCTTTATGGATTTTTATTTCAGATAAGGCTTTTAATTTGCAGCTATTTTTATGTAAACCCGTTTACAGTATGCAAACCAAAAGGAAAGAAATTAAAACAAAAAAAATTCTATTCCATTTGATGGAAAGGAGGTTTCATGTTTTGGTCATTGTAATTTTAAATTTGGAATTTGTTTGTAATTTGGGATTTGGAGTTTGTAATTTTTTCTGCCATTATCATTTGTATCTGTTTCTAATCTCGTACGTCTGCCTTTACTAAACTTTGACAAATTCATATGCCCCTGGGATTGACATTTCGTTAACCAATGATTACAATTAAGGCATGAAAAATTTATTATACTTGAGAGAGGTAATGGGGAACAAGGATGAACAAAGAAACTGCTTCTTTTGAAAGCCCACATGGGGCAGTAACGGGGTTAACACCGGGAACGGTGATTAACGACCGCTACCGGATTGAAAAGAAGATAGGGGAGGGAGGCTGCGGCGTTGTTTTTAAAGCCGTGGATATCCTCTTAAAAACACAATTGGCTCTAAAATTTCTGAATCCGGGATTGATTACTGACAAAAGGAAATTTCTCAGGGTTAAGCGGGAGATCAATTTATCCAGGAAAATAGTGGATGAACGGATCATTAAGGTTTTCTCCCTGGAAGAATGGAATTCGTTCCATTTCCTGGTCATGGAGTTTGTGGAAGGAAAAAGCCTGAAAGAAATATTTGAAGGAAAAAAGCGTTTTGAATGGGAGGAGTTTAAACCCATTTATTTTGAAATTTTGGAAGGAATGCGTGCGCTGCATAAGCATAACATCATCCACAGAGACTTAAAACCCTCCAATATAATGGTTCTGGCACGTAATAAGGTAAAGATTCTCGATTTCGGTCTTGCTAAGGAGGTTACGGATAGAGAAAAAACCTCTTCTTTGGGAGAGATCGTGGGTTCTCCGTATTATATGTCCCCTGAGCAGGCGTCGGGAGAGGAGGTTGATTTTCGCTCCGATGTTTATGCTTTGGGTATGATTTTATACCGGGCGCTTGCCGGGAAACATCCCTTTGAAAATGACAGCACTATGGAAATTATTTATAAGAATATTCACACCAAACCCGGTAGAATATCGCCAGGAGATAGAAAACAAAAGATTCCTCGATTAATAGAGTTTGTCATTGAAAAAACGCTGGAGAAGAAGAAAGAAAGGAGGTTTCAAGACATTGAAGAGATGTTGGAATTTCTTAAGAAAGGTCGGACCACTGTTCCTGATTGGATTGTATCGAAGTTTTTTTCAAGACCTTTACGATTAACAATAGTTGGATTTCTTGTGCCAGTTCTTTTAATTTTCGTTTATATTAAAATCAACACTTTAAAAGAACATTCAATTAAAGGTGATGCAAGAAGGATTCATTCTATTGGAATAATGACAGATAATATTTTGATTGCCAAAAATAAACATGGCGAGAAGGTATGGGAAAAAAACTTTCATCCTTGCATTATCACTGATAGTTACCTTGATTCTTTCAAATCATATCATGATACTGTGATTGTGTTTATTAAACATCCTCAAAATAATTCCTTTTCTCCAACTGTCAAGTTGAAATCACTTGAACTTGACAGCAGGATCGTATACCTGGATGGAAAGGGTGATGAAATATCAAATCAAACCCTCATTGAAATGGCGGGTATGGAAACATATGACTTTGCCAGGATTAGCGAAATTTTTTATATTGAAACGAAAGATATCGATGATGATGGAAAAGATGAGATCATATTCATCGTACGTCATTCAAGAGGTATGTATCCTACCGGACTATGTTTCCTGGATGAAGGAAAGTTCTTTGCGTTTTCAAACCCTGGTGGTATAGATCATTACGAGATTATTAGAGCTGATAACGAAGTTTTAAGTTTTATTGCCCTGAGCAATAACAATATTTTGTCTCATCTCCAATTCTTTGCAGAAATTAATATCATCAGCCAAAAAAGAACAACGTTCAGGGAGTTTCCAAATTTTGATGTCAATGATGAGAGTGGTTTTGATGAGAATAAGTTTTTAGTTATTCTTCCATTAGGTATGAGTATTCCTAGTTCCTATAAAAATACCTGGAAAGAAGGCCATATTGCTTTAAATAATGATATTAGTGAATATAACTTTTCATTGAGAAAAGATTATACTCTAACTTTTGGTAAGAGATTTTATGTGGACAAGAAACTTCAAAATGATGGGAAAGTTTATAAAGACAACCCCAACCATATAAGAAAAGTTTATATTTTAATCAACAAATACTACCAGGCAAAAAATTTGAATCATAACCTTGATACCGCCTACTCCTTAATTTCAAAAGCGTTGGACTATAAAATAGAAAATCCGTTTTTAATATCTGCTCTTCTCTATTTTAAGGGAGACCTGGAAGTCTTAATGGGTAGTTACCAGAAAGGTGAAGAGACTCTCATTGAGTCCATCGAATTTCATCCGGACAACAATGATTCTATTCATAGATTATGTGAAATCGAATTTTTAAAAGGAAACCCGTTAAAAGCCTTTGAAAAATTGGATAACGAGTATTATCGAGCAAGAAATTTCTGGGGACTGGGAGGGGGAAAATTATTATTCAAAGGTTACTGCTATTTGCAGGTTGGAGATTTTAAGGAAGCTGGAGTTGCTTTTTTTGAAATATTTCGCAACGATGCAGAATCTCGAAGATCATCGATAAAATGCCATGAAGGGATCGTGGAAATTTTTAGAGGGAACTATCAAAAGGCGGTAGCTGATTTAAGAGTTTTTGAAGAAGAATTTGTATACAATATCACCGTTCTTGAGCTTCGTCTATTCATCGGCCGGGCCAGGATACTGGCAGACATGGAATTGGAACAGGCAAAATTTTATTTCGAGGATATCTTAGATTTTACCAAAACCAAAAAACACCTGGCCGAGATATCCGTCGCTTATTTCAAGGCCAGGGAAGGCAAGCTTTTGATAGCCGAAGCGATGGCGAAGCCTGCTTTTGAACGACTGCTGAGATTAGCCAGAGGCGACTTTGAAACAAAGCTCTGGCTTTTTTATGATGCCTATATGTATGGTAGAACCATGCAATTGTGCGGCAATATCGAGGAGGCGGTGCGGGGTTATGAGGTTTGCAAGCAAGCGAATCCCCATACGGATTTAGCCAGGAAATCGCAAGCATGGCTTGAGCGCCTGAGATAGTTGAGTTAGCCGCAAAGGTACACCAAGGATTTTTTTCCTTTTGTTTTTAGCCACGAAGGTGCACGAAGGCATTTACAATGCGGTAAAAAGCACGAAGAAAATAAAATAATATTTGAATTTTGGACAATTGAATTTGTTTGAAGCAGCGGGATTCAGGATTTTAAATTTATTAGCAATTGATATGTCTATTTTTGAAACCTATCTGCAAAGAGTGACCATATCCCCGTTAAAGCTTTATATCTCTTGAACATGCAGTTCCCATGTTTCCTCATCCACATTCTCTTGCAAGTAATAGAATTTATTCTCTTTAAAATCATACCTGGGAGTCGGAGTGGGCGCTATCTTGATATTTTTCTCATCGGGAAGAAAAACGGTTTTCAGTACCTTACCATTAAGATCAAGTATAAAAAATTCAAAAAGCTGCCCCCTGGTTTTGTAAGTCTGGACATAAAGCTTCTGATCTTTGATTGCTAAATTTCGTATAACCGGTAAATAGGGTGGGAAATATATCATTTTTCTGGCCCTTTCAGGAGCAGATTTAAAAGCTGGCTGTAAGCTGAGCCATTCCATACTTTCCTTTTTAAAGGAATCGGTTACTTTGATCTTTTGATATGCTTTTTTTATCGGCGGTAACCGGTTCCCTTCCAGGTCAAAGCGCTGGATAAGAAATTCCATTTTTTGATCAACCACAGATAATTGATTACCTGAAACCCGGATAAAGGCAGTGATAAGGGGAAAAGCTATTTTTCCTTTTCCCTGATCATTAAGCAGCTCTGTTTCATAAAGTGTTTTTATTTCTTTAAACTCATTGTCGAAAAGCAGAACACTCACCTTGCTCCTACCATCACTGTACCTGGTAAATTTTGTTACGGCATAATTTTTCCCAAAAGGGATAATCTGAAAGACGAAAAAAGGAATTCTTTTTTCTGTTATCATCTTTCCTGTTTTTGAGAAGCAGACCAGTTTATTAAAAGAATTTACCAGGACCTGTTCCTTAAGAACCTGCATTGTGATTGGCAGGTCAGCGTCCGGCAGCAGTTCGCCGGGTCCTTCACCTTTTTTGCCGAATTTTCTTAAGAGACAGTAATCCTTTAATGAATAGACATAAACCACTACCTCATCCAATACATAAAGTTCATCGCCGTCGATTGTCATCATGCCCGGATTGGTGAGTTCCGGTAATACAGATAATTTTCCCGGAAAGAGAGATACGGTCATTAAAGGTAGCAACAAAATTAGCAGCCCCATCTTTTTCATTTTTTTTGCCTCTGGTTTGTTTACTATGGTAAGTATAGCCGAGTATGGAGAAAATGTCAACCGATTATGATGCAAAATCCAAAGTCTTTTTTTTTGCCACGAAGACACCAGGGCACGAAGGGGGAGCGGAAGGTGAAAGAGTAAATATTTATAAATATTTACCGTTTGAAAGCTCCTCTTATTCAACGTTTTCAAAAAAAGGGTAAACTTCTATCCGACTTAACCGCAACGTATGGTATTTTGGGTTTTTATTATGTATACTATTGTTTCTAAGACATTGAGGCGAGGTAAAAAAAAAATGAAAAAAATGATTTTAGTATTGGTAGTATTGGCAATTGGTTTTTTCCCGGGAGTTCTTGTTCATGGAAATCTTAACATAACCAAAGTGGGGGAGTGGGGCACCGGGTATTATAAGGATGTTTTTATCCAGGGGAATTATGCCTATTGTGCGGCTGATTATGCTGGTGTGGATATTATCGATATCAGCGATCCCGCCAATCCCCGGAGAATAGCAAACTATGATACACCGTGTCATGCTTATTATGTCTATGTTAGCGGCAATTATGCTTATGTAGGGGATCATTGCGGTGGATTGCAGGTGTTGGGTGTGGCGAATCCCTCTGCTCCCTACTGGGTGGGCAGTTATGATATGAGCGGCAACTATGTCGGTGCGGTATCTGTGCAGGGCAATTATGCATATATCGTCGGAAGTTTTTCCGGGAACAACGGATTTGAGATTATTGATGTATCCAATGCGTCTTCTCCAACCTTTGTGGCATCGTATAATGTCCCGGACCCCCCGGGTGCTCCCTATCTATGGAGTA
This sequence comes from Candidatus Aminicenantota bacterium, assembly GCA_011772425.1. Classification (GTDB taxonomy): domain Bacteria; phylum Acidobacteriota; class Aminicenantia; order UBA2199; family UBA2199; genus JAKAGC01. The sequence continues at coordinate 2,649 of WVZO01000163.1, read as the reverse complement.
TTAATGATATATCTGTGGATGGAGATTACGTGTACCTGGCGGTTTTGATGGGTGAGGGGTATTCTCCGTCCTATGGCGAGCTGCATATTGTCGATGTATCGACGCCTTCTTCTCCTGTTTTTGCCGGTAAGTATACTAACCTGGGCTTCCCCAGGAGTGTTACTGTAGAGAACACCACTGCCTATGTGACGGATTCTTCCCTGGGATTGCTGGCCATCGATGTTTCCAATTTCGCATCGCCCGCTCTGGCAGGAAGTTATATCACCACAGGCTGCCGTGGAATCGATATAAGCGGTAATTACGCGTATGTATCCATGGGTGGGCAGGGATTGCAGGTGTTGGATGTTTCCAACCCGGCCAATCCAACCCTTGCAGGAAGTTGTGACACCCCGGGTTTTGCGTTGACAGTAGACGTCAGCGGGAATTCCGCCTATGTGGCCGATGAACAGGGCGGCCTGCAAATTATCAATATATCAACCCCAGCCGCTCCAACTTCCAGGGGAGCTTATGATGCCTCCGAGGCCCCGCTCAAAGTATATGTCAGGGGGAGTTACGCGTATTTATTGAATGAGTATGAAGGATTGGTGGTACTGGATGTATCAAGTCCCTCTTCTCCTTCTATGGTTTTCCGTTATGATACTCCGGTCCCGCAAGACGTTTATGTAAATCTTAATTACGCTTATGTGGCCGATAAAACCGGTTTATATATTATCGATATGACGAATCCAACATCTGCTGCTGCCGTGGGACACTATGCCGTGACAGGATATCAACGGCCCCATGGGGTGGATGTGATGGGCAATTATGCCTATGTTGCGGATATTGTGGGGCTGCGGGTGATCGATATATCAAATCCCTCCAACCCCACACTGGCAGGCGGCCTTGATATCGAGGCGTCTGCCAGGCGCGTGGATGTGGACGGTAATTATGCCTATGTCACCTATGATAATACCGGCAGCGGTGTACTGGTGGTGGATATATCCAATCCCTCCTCTCCCAAACAGGTTGGGAAGTATGAAGTTGCCACCATTGCCTGGGATGTGAATGTCATAGGAAATTATGCTTATGTTCCCCACGGAGTTGGGGGCTTAACGGTCCTGGATGTGTCTGATAGGGCTAACCCTGTCTCATTGGGAAACTACCAGCACCAGGATTACCTGGAGTACTACCAGGCCGTTTGTGTCAGCGGCAATTACGCGTATGTGTCGGGGGCTAATCATGGTCTGCATGTGATAAATATTGCAAATCCGTATTCTCCAACACTGGCAGGCAGTTATGATGTCCCCTGGGCCAGCCAGGATGTTTATTTCCTGGATAATTATGTTTATTTGTTGTCGAAAACCACCGGCAAGCTTCATATTCTAAGAGTTAATACGTCCGGGTTTCCCCCGCAAATCAATGTGAATCGGTTCGGTATAAAATTCGGTGCGGAGGTTTCGGGTGTTACCACAGGGGCTCAAACTCTTTTCATCAGCAACGTTGGAGGGGGAACGCTGAATTGGTCTATTACTGTCGATGCCAATTGGTTGGTGTGTTCTCCTGTTTCCGGCAGCGGCAGCGGAGAGGTAACGGTTTCAATAAATCCCGTGGGTCTTTCTCCGGGAACGTATAACGGGACCATTACTATTTCGGACCCCAATGCCGGCAACAGCCCGCAGACTGTTGAGGTTACCCTGGAGGTGGTTGGTTCGGGACAAACCGCCGCACCTTTCGGTTTTTTTGCTACTCCTGGCGACGCTACCATTGTTCGCAGTAGTATCCCGGTAACCGGCTGGGCACTGGACGATATCGGGGTGCAAAGCGTTCAAATTTTCAGGGAAGAGAACGATGGAGTGGTTTACATCGGCGATGCCGTATTCGTGGAAGGGGCACGGCCGGATGTGGAACAATCATATCCTACATATCCCAATAATTACAAAGCGGGTTGGGGATACATGATGCTCACCAATTTTTTACCCGGCGGTGGAAACGGGACCTTTAAAATCCATGCCATTGCCACGGACATGGAAGGCAACCAGGTGATTTTAGGAACCAAAACCATCATCTGCGATAATGCCAATGCGGTTAAACCATTTGGTGCCATTGATACGCCCACGCAAGGAGGCATTGCATCGGGCAGTCAATTTATTAATTACGGTTGGGTATTAACGCCTTTGCCCAATACCATCCCCACGGATGGTTCCACCATCCGGATCTGGGTGGACGGTGTTTTCGTGGGAAACCCGGTTTACAACCAGTACCGGCAGGATATTGCCGATTTATTTCCCGGTTACAACAACAGCAATGGCGCAGTGGGTTATTTTTACCTGGACACCACGCAATATGAAAACGGCGTTCATACCATTCAATGGACTGCTGTGGATGATGCGGGAAATACCGATGGCATAGGAAGCCGGTATTTTACGATACGGAATACGGTAGAAAACAGGGTACACAGTGCACAACGTACAGAGGGTAGGGGCGGCTCTCCGTGGCCGCCCATTGATATCATTGATATTTCAACACCTGTAGAAATAAAAAAAGGATATAATCAACGAATAAAACCCAAAGCCGTTTATCCCGACGAAAAAGGAATAATATCTATTGAAATCAAAGAATTGGAACGATTTGAAATTCACTTCTTTGAGCCCGGTCACAAGAATTCGACAT
>WVZO01000588.1:1883-5502 GCA_011772425.1 Candidatus Aminicenantota bacterium | reverse complement strand
GTGTGATTTTAAAAATGAAATTTTAAAAGTAATAGCCGGCAGCGAAAACGATTATTATAAAACCAAGACGGAAACATCCTATCAACTGGCATTAAAAAAATATTCTCTTGAGGTCAACCGGGTAAAAATCGAAAAAATCTTAAACAATATGGAGCGATGAAGAAAATAACGGTGGTTATTCCCACATACAACCGGAAGGATTATCTTTATCGACTGCTGGTGCAGTTGAATAACCAGGTATTTGATAAGGCTGATGCTCAACTGTCTATCTTGGTGGTGGTGGATGGTTCCACCGATGGAACGATTGAGATGCTGGAAACGGAATTTCCCGGTACCCATATTGTGAAAGGAAACGGCAATTGGTGGTGGACAAAATCCATCAATGAAGGTTGTAAATTGGCACTTAAAAATGGAAGCGATGCCGTTCTCCTGATGAATGACGATACGGAAATCGATGATAATTACCTGGACACCCTGTTAAAAAAGAATAAACAGCACCCGGATGCCATCATCGGTTCAATAAATATTACCCGGGAAAAACCGTATAAAATATATTTCTCAGGCGTAAAAAAAATCGCCTGGTGGAGAGCGAAGTTGGTTCGCTATCACCGGGTATTCACGCCTTATGATGAGCATTTAACCGGTTTAAATAAGAGCGTGGCCTTGTTGGGCAGGGGAATGTTTATACCGGTTTCCGTATTTGAAAAAATAGGTTTTTTCGATGAAAAAGCACTGCCTCAATATAAAGCGGATTTTGACTTTTCTTTAACTGCCCATGAAAACAATATCAAAACCTTTATCTCCTGGGATTCTGTTGTTTATTCGCATATGGAATTGACCGGCAAAGGCGCCACGTTTTTGGACCAGGGGTTCCGGGCATTCCTGGCTTCCTTTTTCAAGAGGAATACCTATACCAATTTAATCCACAGTTTCAGATACTATAAAAAACACTGCCCCATTTATCTGTTTCCTTTCTCCTTTGTAATCGACAAATTGAGGTTGATATATTCTTACTGGCAAAAAAGAAAATACGCCTCCCGGTAATTTTCAGCAATTCTAATTTTACCGATTGTCCGGGCGAACACCAGGTTCGCCCCTACATCTGATGAACGTTTTCGGACATTCGTAGGGGTAAACCTTGTGTTTACCCTTGCTTGAAACGGCAAAATTAGAATTGCTGGTAATTTTCAATTAACATTACAAATCCTTGAAAACTATGATATAATATCACGGTTATTTTTTTACTTAGAGAATTAAACATGGCCGATAAACGCACTGCAAAAAAAGGAACGTTCCTGGAAAATATCTCCAGAGACCAGGCAAAAGACGGCGGCATGGCTGTGGTCCTTATATTGCTTATCCTGGGGATGGTTTTAAAACAAAAAAACTTTTATACCTATGCAATGGCTGCATTGGTTGTAGATATGATTATTCCCGCCATTTATAAACCCTTTGCCAAATTGTGGTTTATGCTGGCGAATTTCCTGGGTACCATTATGTCAAAAGTATTATTAACGGTCGTTTATATAGTACTGGTATTGCCGGTGGGCCTGATTATTCGACTCCTGGGGAAAGATTCATTAAAGCTGAATCAGTTTAAAAAGGACATCTCATCTGTCTTTAAAGAACGTAATTATCAATTCCGATCTTCAGATATTGAAAATCCCTATTAAATACAGCGAAGGAGGATCAAGATGAGTTTCGTAAAAGACTTGTGGGGTTTTTTGAGGACCAGGAAAAAGTATTGGCTGCTGCCGTTGATTATTGTCCTGCTGCTGCTGGGTATTTTAATTGTCCTTACTTCCGGTTCGGCCATTGCCCCGTTTATATATACATTATTCTAGAAAAAAAACACCATGCCGTCATTATCACCATCACGGATATTGGGAATCTCTGCATTTTATCACGATAGCGCTGCGGCGTTACTGGTAGATGGGAAAATTATTGCCGCTGCCCAGGAAGAACGATTCACCAGGAAAAAACATGATTCATCCTTTCCAATCCATGCCGTGCGCTGTGTGTTAAATGAAGGCGGTGTCGATATTGAAAACCTGGACCTGGTTGTATTTTACGATAAACCCTACATAAAATTCGAACGCCTGCTCGAAACCTACCATGCGTTTGTACCCAAAGGGTTGGTGAGTTATCTGTCAGCCATCCCAGTCTGGGTTAAGGAAAAGCTGTTTACCAAAAAAATCATTTATGATGAATTGGCAAATATCGGCAAAGGAAAGCCAAAACTATTATTCCCCGAGCATCATTTATCGCATGCTGCCAGTGCCTTTTATCCGTCTCCCTTTGAAGAAGCAGCAATCCTGACCCTGGATGGGGTGGGCGAATGGGCCACAGCCACCATCGGACATGGGAAAGATAATTCCATTAAAATCTTAAAGGAATTAGATTTCCCCCACTCCATTGGCCTGTTATATTCCGCTTTTACATATTACTGCGGTTTCAAAGTGAACAGCGGCGAATACAAATTAATGGGACTGGCTCCCTATGGAAATCCCAATGGAGAGCAAACCAAAGAGTTCAAAAAAAAGATTTTGGAACATATGGTGGATATCCGGGAAGATGGTTCCATTTTATTGAATATGGATTACTTTAAATATGCCACAGCCTTAAGGATGTGCAGTGAACGCCGCTGGGAAAAATTGTTCGGCATGCCCAAACGGGAGCAGGAGAGTGAAATCACCGAAGAATACATGAATCTCGCCTTAGCCATTCAGCAGGTGACAGAAGAAATCGTGCTTAAATTGGCGAAAACCGCCAAAGATTCAACCGGTTGTAAGTATCTTGCCATGGCCGGTGGTGTGGCGTTAAATTGCGTGGCCAACGGGAAACTGTTGCAAACGGGGATTTTCGACGACATATGGATACAACCGGCAGCCGGCGATGCCGGCGGGGCTGTCGGCGCTGCCCTGTGCGCCTGGCATATTTATAAAGGAGAGAAAAGAGAGATTTCCCCGGGAAAAGATAATATGAAAGGCGCTTACCTGGGACCGGAATTTTCCCCCGTCGATATTAAACAGGTTATCCGAAAATACAATGCCCCTTACCAATACTACGATGATTTCGATCGATTATGCGCTGACGCAGCGGATTTATTGGATAAAGGGCATGTGATCGGCTGGTTCCAGGGGCGAATGGAATTTGGTCCCAGGGCCCTCGGAAGTCGCAGTATTCTTGGTGATGCACGGAATCCTGATATGCAAAAACGCCTTAACCTGAAAATAAAATATAGAGAAGGATTTAGACCTTTTGCTCCCACTGTTTTGGAGGAAGATATCAGCGAATATTTTGAATTGGACAGGCCGTCGCCCTATATGCTGCTGGTGGCTCCAGTCAAAAAGAAACGAACAACACCTTATCCACCTCGATATGAGTCCAAACCCTTGCGGGAACGATTATATTTTGTGCGATCAGATATCCCAGCTGTCACCCATATCGATTATTCCGCAAGGATTCAAAGTGTTAGTAAAGAGTCCAATTACAGGTACTGGAATTTAATCAACACCTTTAAGAAAAAGACCGGCTACGGTATTATTGTGAATACCAGTTTTAACGTTCGCGGCGAACCCATCGTCTGTACGCCTGAGGATGCCTATCGCTGCTTTAT
>WVZO01000588.1:0-1871 GCA_011772425.1 Candidatus Aminicenantota bacterium | reverse complement strand
ACAAGTTTTCGTGCCCTTTGTGTTTCTTCGTGGCTAACTATTACAGTTAATGAAAAAACTGACCGCGATCATCCCCACTTACAACCGGAAGGACTGTATCGTCCGCCTGCTGGAAATGCTGAGAACTCAGGAAGTCAAGGGCATGGAGTTATCCATTATCGTGGTTGTTGACGGTTCCACGGACGGGACACAAGAGACCATCCGGTCGCGTTTTCCCGGGGTAATAATGATTGAAGGTGACGGTCACTGGTGGTGGACCCGGTCTGTCAACGAAGGCTGCAAGCAGGCAATAAAAAACGGCACAGACGCCGTCCTGCTCCTCAACGACGATATTCAATTGGAATCCCATTATTTCCGTAATTTATTAACAGCCGCTCAACAAGAACCCGGTGCCGTCATCGGCTCATTAAATGTCACTGCAGAAAAGGAAAAACGCATTTTCTTTTCCGGTGCCCCCAGGTACCAGTGGTGTAAAGGAAAACTCCAACGTTATCATCCGTTTTTAAGCCCTTATGATGCCAACTTATCCGGCTTACATCCCAGTGTTGTTTTACCTGGAAGGGGATTATGGATACCGGTGGAAGTTATGGAAGAGATCGGTTTTTTCGATGAAAAATCACTTCCTCAATACAAAGCTGATTACGATTTTGTACTGCGGGCCAATAAATATGGTATCAAAACCCTTATCTCATGGGATACCATCGTTTATGTACAGACGGCTGCCACGGGTAAAGGAGCCACCTTTACCAAACAAAGTTTTTTTTCATTTCTTACTTCCCTTTTCAAAAAAAACACCCGGACCAATCTTTCCCAGAATTTTTTGTATTACATACGCTATTATCCCATTTGGATCTTACCCATCTTCCCATTGACGGTGTTTATGATAATCGTCCGGCAATTGTTCTCTTTTCTAAAAGAAAAGAAATACTAACTCAACTTCACCTTCTTCTCTTCTCCGTTTTTTCGTTTCTTTCTAAAACTCTGTGCACTCGCTATTTTGTGTACTCTGTGGTAAAATTAGGTATTCGCTATACTGAAAGTTTGAGAAAGAGGAGACTCTGCTTATGAGTTTTGAGTTCTGGTACACATCCGTGCTGCTCATTGTCATGACCATTATCCTGGTTAAAGAATGGATCGATATTGAAATCGTTGTAACTGTTGTTTTATTTTTACTTATCGTGGGGAACGTGATAACCCCCCAGGAGGCGTTTCGTGGGTTTTCCAATGTAGGCGTATTGTCAATTGGCATTCTTTTCATCGTTGCCGGGGCCATCAAGAGTACCGGTTTGCTTTCCACACTGAACCAGGTTATCTATGGCAGTAAAAAATCCAACATAACCAGGAATATGTTTCGTATGTTGTTCCCGGTAACCATGTTTTCTGCCTTTATGAACAACACGCCTATTGTAGCCATGTTGATTCCCAGCGTTCGCGACTGGGCCAGGAAAAACGACTTTGCCCCTTCCAAGTTCCTCTTACCCCTTTCGTATGCTGCTATCTTTGGGGGAATGTGTACCCTTATCGGAACCAGCACCGTTTTGATTGTGCATGGGTTAATGATTCAAAATGACCTGCCAGGGTTTGCTTTTTTTGAAATCTCCAAGATCGGTGTTCCTGCTGCGCTGTTGGGGCTGCTTTATGTTGGCTTTATCGGGAGTCGTTGGCTGCCCAACCGCAAAGAAACCATCGTGGAATTGGGTGAGAAAACCCGGGAATATGTCATCGAATTGAAAGTCACCGAATCTTACCACAACCTGGGAAAAACCATTGAAGAAGCCGGTCTTAGGCATCTCAAAGGTCTCTTTTTATTTCAGATCGAACGGGGAGACCGTATTATTACGCCAGCCAAACCCGACGAAGTCATTCAACTG
>WVZO01000612.1:11445-29980 GCA_011772425.1 Candidatus Aminicenantota bacterium | reverse complement strand
TGAGCCGTTAACAGGGTTTACAACCAGGGAGGTTATGATGGCATCGGGAATTTTTATGCCTGCCTTTAAAAGCCCCCACTTTTTTTTTGCACTGTTGATATTGAAAAGATGGCCTTCCCAGGTGCCGAACCAGATACGATTGCCGGTTTTGTCAACTGCTACGGCAGTTACGGCATCATCCGGCAGTCCATCACTCTTATAAAAACTCTTCCGGGTATTTTTTTTGATATTAAAGCAGGTAATACCGTTGGCTGTGGTTATCCAGAGGATCTTGTCTAACAGCACCATTTTTTGGACATTGTTACTGGCCAGTCCATGCTCTTTCAGATATTTAATCCTGGTTCCCGCAGTCAGGTCGAATTTTGTCACTCCGCCGCCTGCGGCCCACAGGATATTCTTATCCAGCACCAGGTCCGTAATATAACTACTGTTGGTATAAGATGTCCAGCGGGGGAATACTTTTTTTACCGGAGATGATCCCGGCAATAAACCGAAACAGGAAAAGGAGATAAGCAAAAGCATTAAAATTGTGATAAATACTCTTTTCATATAACTTTTCTTTTTATCTTATTTTCACGATACTGAGACCGCCGGAAACGGTCCCGACCCAGATACTACTACTTTTTCGGTCATGGGCCAGGGAGATAATATACCTGTCTGCCAGCCCCGGTACCCTGGTTGAAGAATCTTTTATATTTTCCAGGGAATTATACACATATAATCCGTATCCTTCACTGCCAAGCCAGACCCTTTCCCCGTCAAAGAGGATGGCAGTGATAGGAGACCAGGGAAATCCACTTGCGTCTTTGAAGATTTTGTGCTCTTTTTTGGTCCTGTCATACACCATAACCTCGTGTTCTGTAGTAATCCACAGGTGGTTTCTTTTATTATCAAGAGCCAATGTTAATACCTGGCCGAAAGCCAACCGGGGATCAAAAAGATTTCCGCTGGGTTCTTTCACCTTATGGAACCTGGCCACCCCTCGACCTGTTCCTACATATATCCAGTCTCTATCCTCCAGCAAGTAGGTGACACTGACCCCATCTAAGGCAGGCAAAACCCTTGGTTTTTTCTTCATTAGATCGTATTCATAAACCCCGCCCCGGGTCCCCAGCAGGCCAAACCAGACCCTTTTTGCTTTATTATCCACTATTATTGAGGTAACGGTGGAGTCTTCGCGAGTGCCTCTTATTTCTTCTATCACCCCCGTCTTTTGGTGCATCTTCCCCAGGCCATGGTGCATGGTGCCGAACCATATGTTTTTTCCGCCTACTGCTAAAGTCACAACCCTTTCTTTCGGATAGATGGGTAAATCAATGAATCTCCAGCGGTTGTTTTTTCTCTCGAATTTTGCTATCCCCCAATCCGTACCCATCCAGGCAGTATCTCTTTTTTCATCCATGACCACAGCGCTGACCGTATTGTGAAAAGGAGGGGCATTGACGATAAGTAAGCGAGATTTTTTTTCTTTTTCTTCCAAAACAACAGAACGGATGCCGTCCCTGGCCGCATAATATATAACCCGGTTTTTTTTGTCGAGAGTTATACAGGAGACATCTCCCCTGTAACCGGGAAGTTTTACCCACTGTTTTTGCTTTATCCGTAAAAAGTAGATTCCCCGGCCGGTGGCCGCCCATAAGAGATCCCCGGTGCTGTCCAAAGCCATGTCGACTATCTCAATATCTCCTTGTAGGAAAGGGGGAATTTCTACCCACTTTTTTACGGTAGATCTATATAGAAAAATTTCACTGTAATAATTCAAACAGAAGACATCCCCTGTTGGCTCATCTACCACCAGTCTTTTGGCAGCGATACGATTATGAGCCAGTAGTGGGTCTATTTTTAAAGGCTGTTTACCCTTTTTTAATTGGCATCGAACCACTCCCGCTGCTGTACCCAACCAGAGATAATTATGGCCGGGGTCTGCCGCTATACAGGACACCCATAGGTCTGGCAGCATTTTTTTATCCACTGCCCGGGTGATTTTATCGCTGCCCCCTGGCAAAAAATAAAGTCCATCTGCCCTGGTACCGATAAATAACATGATTTTTCCATGCATTTTAAAAATACCCAGTGACAGCACAAAAGGATCACGCAGCCCTTCTTTTCTGCCAAAGGATTTCCATTGGTTTGTTTCCAGGTCCAGCCTTCCCAGACCTGAAGAAGTGGCAGCCCAGAGTACATGGTTTTTTATATCAACTGCCGCATCAAATACAGCATTAGCAACAAGACCGTGTTCGGTTACATACTGGTTGACTTTACTCCCGTCAGTGTGGTACCGGGTCAATCCTCCACCAGCGATCCACACACAGCCGTTGTGTACAATCATCCTCCTGGCATCCGCCAAAGCAGCCAGGGATTTTGCCGGTACCTCGCGAGCTTGGGCAGATGAGTGTATTGAGAGGATGGCACATAAACATAAATAAAAAACCTGGCGAAATAAGAACCGCACCTTAAACGTCTTGCAATTTCTACAAAGCATAAGATTTCAAAGCAGCCATTTCCAACATCAACTGGTATTTTTTTTGAAACGAAAAGAGTTGATAACATGGTCTTCTATCCAGGCCATGGTTTCATTCTCAATCATATTGCTGCCGATAGCCTCTACCAGGGTACCCAGGACAAAGACCTTGCCCTGCCGGGTGTTGTTGATCACAAATAGACTGGCTTTACCCGCTGCCTCCGGGTCATGATGGGAAAATCGATATTTCAAAATGAAAGCGGGATATCGTTTGAAAATAATAGGAAAAATTTCATAGGGTTCCATCGAGTGTTCGCCGGTGAACACCTTTTCTTTACAGACCGCTTCTATCAATTCGCTGGCCTGTTTCCCGGATAGTTCCCCCTTTTTAATTTTCCAATAAAAAAAGAACATATTGGTTTGTGGTTTATAGCGCCCGTCAAAGGTATTGGTTTGAAAAAACTCGCCGTAGCCCCACTGGCCCTGTGGGTCATCTTCGCTGCGGCTGGAAAAATTTATGGGCATCTTTAAAGAAAACCCGGGACCACCAATCGTCTTTTTCTTTACCTTTTTTTCGTAATCAATTTGGAACATCAATGCACCTCTACTTTAAAATTAAGGGAGAACCACGATTAACATGGTTACTTAAAGATAATTTTTACCAGCTTACATGCCAGTGCCAGCATAATACCAAAAAACATCCACTGCAATGTGAATGCCAGCCCTTTTGCTTTAACTGTTGTTCTCTTGCTTTCAAAACCGAAGGGGGAGCATTGAAACTCTTGGCAGCACCTCTTGCTTCCGGGGATTTTAATATTATCCCATGCTTGGCAAGAAGGGCTTTGGAATCCATTCTCCTGCCTTTACCTTTAACAAAATCCTCAGACGCAGCATTGAAAGCATCATATGCTCCCTGGATACTTGTTTCAGCAAGATTATTGGCCAGGGGTTCAACATCTTTATCCTCTTTTACACCAGGAGGTTCTTTGACGCTGGCACGCTTCATTGCCTTACGTCCCTGTGCCTCTAATTTTTGTACAAAGAGGCCGCCTCCCGAAACCGCCGCTACAACCCCGGCTGTGGTGGCACCTTTTAAAAAGCTCCTCCTGGAGAGTGATTTTTTCTCCTCACTCATATTCACCTCCTATTTTTTGTTTTTTGTTTCGTTTTTTTATTTTAATCGTGGTTCTCACTTATCTTACCTGTTGATATTATACACGTTCTGCTTTAACCTCTTCGGCTAGCAGGCGCAAGATAAAATCCGGATCTTCCGCCAGGAGGCTAAACAGAAACGCATACATGCCTTTAAAATAGTCACAAAGGCAGGTGGGGGCGAAAATGTCACCGGATTTTAAATAAGCCCCCAGGGTGCAGCCTCCTTCGCATAGGTGCCGCCATTGACACTGGCTGCAGGCTGCAATTTTACCGACACTTCTCAACGGAAGTGTCTTTACCAGTGGATGATTATCGCCGCATTCCCCGAGATTCACATCTCCATGAACATTGCCCAGCTTGAGGCTGCGGGTTTCCGCCAGGAAATATGCACAGGGATAGATATCTCCGTCGATATCCACACATAAATAATAGTAGCCGCAGCCGCAATTGGAGCGCATGCATTTAAAATTTCGTGTCTTGTAGACCATATTCCTCAGCATAGATTCAATATTGTCTTCATGAAGCGAACCATCCCCACAGCACCGGGAAGCCACGCTTTTCATGAAAGATAAATATTCCCCCGGGTCGATTCCATTATCTTGCCAGCCCTGTTTGCCGCGACCGTGCTTCAAAACCGGGTTAAAACGTAAATCTTTTATCCCGGCCTGGGCAAAGAAATCTATCATTTCACAGGCATGCGAAAGGTTATGCCGCGTCACCACGGTGATGACGCGAAACGGATAACCCGCATCCCGCATCCGTTCTATTCCTTTCATGACATCGTTGAATGAAGGAGACCCGTTTAAATAAGGCCGGGCTTGATGGTGTAAACTTTCGGGCCCATCGATACTGATCAGCACCCGCATATTAAATCTTTTGAACAGTTCAACGGCTTCCCTGTCGATTTGGGTACCGTTGGTGGTGACCTCGAAGAGCAGGTAACCCTCTTTTTTGACTTGTTGAAGTTTTTCAATGGTATATTGGCAGGTCTTTTCCAGCAAATCTGTTCTCAACAGGGGTTCTCCGCCGTTGAATTTAATATAAAAATGGTTAAAGGGCATTTCCATTAACTGATCCACCGCTTTTAAAGCGGTCTCTAATTTCATATCCTGGCTTTTTTGATTGGCTTCGGCAAAGCAGTAAGAGCACCCCAGGTTACATCTCCCGGTGATTATCATTTCCATCATGGGGATGTCGTTAAAAAGAGGACCCTCATGATAGGCCTCCTGGTTAAGGCCGGATTTGCTGTCCACCGACAGCAGTCCCCGATCATAAAGGTGTGCCAGCAGGTTGTTGAGTCGTTCCGCTCCACCTATCCCATTTACTTTCAACAGGGAAACCATCAATAAAGTAGAATACCGCACCCCTTCGGCAAGGTACTCATAGAGGACCCTCTCCCTTCCTTCTAAGAAAGCCCAGGTTGCCAGCTCAGGATTAAAAAGGAGCAGTTTATCTTCTTTTTCTACGGGAATGGTCATGGTATTGACAAGAGAAAGCGCCGAATTTTCCGACAACTGCGGCGGTTCATCAGCGAATACCCGGATACCGAAAAGGTCCTTTAGACTTGCTGCTTCCTCCTTTTCCAGTTCCGGTTTAAGTTTCGTATAATACATTTATGCCTCTTAAAAGGATATGATATCTACTTCATCTTCCAGGTAAGCGATGATAATCTGTGGATGCTGAATCAAGCACTGCAGCAAGAAAGGATACATTTTTTGATAGTAACCGCACAAGGTCGAAGCACCCCGCATATGTCCATGATGGTAATAACTATCTAAGGAGCAGCCCCCTTCACACATGTGGCGCCAGGTACAGCGGCTGCACCGGGAGATATTTTTAACCCGTCTTGTCTCATACAGTTCGTTAAGCAACGGGTTTTTTGAAAAATATTGGCCCAGGGGGGTGGAATCACTAATATTGCCCATTTTCAACTCTTTGCGGTGCACATGATGGGAACAGGGGAAGAGATCTCCCCGTGAGTCAATCACGATATAATCCTGGCCGGCCCCGCATAAAGAACGCATGCAGCGAAAGTCCCGGGTGGGATTTATCAAATTTTCTAACATCCTTTTTATCATCAAGCACTGAAGCTTTTTTCCATAACCCGAATGCTCGATCATCCGCTTCATGAAGTCGAAGTATTCTTCGTTTGAAATCCCCGTCTTTTCCCAGGCGGCCTCCGCAGCCCCAATTTTCAAGGTGGGTAAAAACATGCCCTTACTGCTGCCCAGGAAGTTAAAATAATCCACCACCTGCTCCGGGTAATCCACGTTGTGGCAATTCACCACCGCCAGGAAGGGAATATTTTTTTGCCCGAAGTGATGCATCATTTTCACGGACTTTAGGATATCCTTTGCAGACCCTGTGCCGCGGCTGTATGGCCGCGACATGTCGTTTATTTCCGGAGGACCATCCAGGCTGAAACCAATTATAATATTATTTTCTAACAGGAATTTCACCATGTTGTGTTTGTGCAAGAGTGTGCCGTTGGTTTGAACTACTATTTCCACGTCCTTGCCCGCCTTGTCAGCCTTCTCCCTTATCTCTTTAACAAGGGTGGCAAATCGATTAAAATATAAAAATGTTTCACCTCCACCAAATTCCAGTGTAAACGATGATACCGGGAGCTGCACTGCTTTATCTATGGCAGCACTTGCGATTTCCCGGGTCATGAGAGGGCGGTTTTTATTGGGTTCTGCGAAACAGTATTTACAGGATAAATTGCAAGACTCCGACATTAATAACTCGATTAAATAATGGTCCTCGAAAACTGGCCCCTCCTGGTAAATATCAAGGGGAATAAAAGTCTCGCCATCTAAGGTAACCATGGTCCTTAAAAATAAATGCTTGATCAAATCTTGATTACAACTCGATGATCCCGGAACAGCTTTGCTGCTTGACGTCAGTTCCCGGAGAAATAGACCTTTTTTAAGAAGATTAATTATTCTTAATTCTTCATTGTTGACAAAACAAAACAAGGCTGTGCAGGTATTCCATAATAGTGTATATTCATTTTCGGAAGGGATTTCTATTGCTTCATCCAGCCATTTAACCCTGGGGTTTTTCTCTAATAAATTGTCAACATCGTCTCCATAAAACCGGTCCCTTCGCAAAGGGTATTTGTGGAATTTACTTTTGATGTAATACATCTTTCTTTTTCTCCTCTTTTATGGTTACCTTCTGTCCTTAAATATATCCCAATTCCTTCTATTAACCTCCTTGTGCTGCTAAATTTTAATATCTTCCAATTTTGCAGCACAAACATTTAAACACACCAAAAGCAAAAAATCAAGTCCAAAATCAAATTTTTTAAAAAATTTTTTTTTGCAAACTTTTACAGTGAAATAATATACCTAAAGCTTTATAGGAAATTCATTTTGGATAAAGATTAACAAAAGTTGGGGGTGGTGCTTGACATGTTGACAGTTTGGTTTGGATGGAGTGGAAAAAGATTGCATAATAGTAAAATGTTAACTGTTACTCACATTCTTTAGCTTTTCTCTTAAGGTTTTTCGGTCTATACCTAATATCTTTGCCGCTTGTGTTTTGTTGCCGTTCACACTGGCCAGGACGCTGCGAATATGTTCGGCCTCTACTTCTGCCAGGGTTCGATTTAGTATTGGACGCGGGCTAATGGAAGAACGCATCAGTGAGGGAAGATCAGGAACATCGATGACATCTTCTTCATTCATTATCACCAGTCTGTGGATTACATTTTCCAGCTCCCTGACATTTCCCGGCCAATTATAGTTTTTAAGAACTTCCAGTGCATGATCGGAGAATTGCGGCCCTGTTTTTTTCGCTTCTTCTGCAAACCTGGTGGTAAAATAGCGGATCAACAGCAGGATATCCTCTCCTCTATCCCTTAGAGGCGGAATCTCTATATTAATGACATTGAGACGGTAATAAAGGTCTTCCCTGAACAACCCGGCCTTTACCAGTCCCAGTAAGTCTTTATTGGTTGCCGCCAGGATGCGTACATCAACTTTTTGTGTGCGTCTTGAACCAACCATACAGATTTCTTTTTCTTGCAGGACTCGAAGTAATTTAACCTGCATGGCCGAACTGGTTTCACTAATTTCATCTAAAAAGATTGTTCCTCCGTCAGCGGTCTGGAAAAATCCGGCCCTGGTCTCAAAAGCCCCGGTAAAGGAACCTTTCAAATAGCCGAACAGTTCACTTTCCAGCAGGCTCTCCGGGATACTCCCGCAGTGTACCGGCACAAAGGGAGCTGAAGCGCGCGCGCTGGAGTAGTGGATTGCTCTGGCCACCAGCTCTTTGCCGGTACCACTCTCCCCGGTTATGACCACCGTCGCCGAAGTGGCTGCGGCCTTCTCTACAATTTCAAAAATTTTTCGCATCGACTCTGATTTCCCGATAATACCGAAAGGAGCAGAAGGTATCTTCTGCAGTTGAGCTCTCATGGTCCTGCGCATCTGTAGTTTTTCCAGTGCCCTTTCTACCACTGTGAAAAGTTCTTTGTCGGTAAATGGTTTAGGTAGATACTCCTCGGCGCCATTTTTTACTGCCCGAATCGCGCCTTCAATCGAGGGGAAACCTGTGATTACCACTATCTCTATGTATTTGAAGTTTTCTTTAATGTGTTCTATCAACTCGAAACCACTATTAATTGGCATTTTAATGTCGGTGATGACCAGGTCAATCTGTGTCACATCGAGAATTTTGATTGCCTCAACGACGCTCTGAGCGGTAAAAACCCGGTATCCCTTTGATTTCAGGTTTCTCTCCAGCATCTCCAGTGTATCTATAGAGTCATCTACAACCAGGATATTTTCTTTTCCATTTGCTTTTGGCATTCTATTCAACCTCTGCTGCAATTGATTCAATGGTTTCGATTTTGGGTAATCGAATCTCAAACGTTGTTCCCATACCGACCTTGCTGTCAACGGTGATGGACCCACCGTGGGAAGTCACAATCCCGTGGACCACCGACAGCCCCAGGCCGGTTCCTTCACCTACATCCTTAGTAGTGAAGAAAGGTAGGAATATCTGATCTAAGATCTCTTTATCCATTCCGGCTCCTGTGTCTTCGATAACCAGTGAGACATGTTCGCCAGCGGTGTGTGTGCTTATTTCCAGTTTCCCCCCACCCGGCATTGCCTGGATCGCATTAACAGCCAGATTGATAAGGACCTGGGTTAACTGGGCTTGATCCACAATGATCTCAGGCAGGTCTGGTGCATAAGAACAAACCACTTCTATGCCTTCCTTTTTGCAGCGCGACTCGAGGAAGTAAATCCCGTCTTTAATTAACTCATTTAAATTGGTTTTCACTTTCCTGGTTGGCATTTGGCGGGAGAATATCAGGAGTTTTTTTACAATTTCCCGGGCATGAAGAGAAGCATTGATTATCTTTTCCATATCCTGCTGCGGTTGTTGGGGTAATTGTGGGTCTTTTTGTGCAAGCTGGGCAAACCCCAGGATATTAGTTAATGGTTCATTCAACTCGTGGGCCACTCCTGATGCCAGTTGACCAATGGTTGCCAACCGGTCGGCATGACGGAGCTGTGCTTGTAACTTCTGCTCTTCTAATTCGGAATGTTTCCGGTCAATAATTAATGCCAGTTCCCTGGCCATGGTATTGATTAAATGTCGTTCCTCTTCCAGGAAAGGTCCTTCATCGATATTTTGTTTCTTTTCCCTGTACACCACCTCGATTGAACCACGTTTCTTGCCTTTCACCACGATGTCGGCAGTTTGTTTATATGGACCTGCTTTAAAACCCGGGGTGGCATAACATTGCCCGTTGAGTGTGATCCTGCCTTGTGTGATCTCAGGGTATTGCCAGGCCGGGGGAATAAGATTGACCGTACTCTCCAGGATATCATCCAACGACGTACCGGGTTTTTCCACAGCCTGGGCAATCCCATACAAACATGTCAATTCCTTAACCCTTTCCCGTAAAGCTGCCTGGGAACGTTGGTTCGACAATACCAGCCCCAGGGGCAGGATAAAATTTTCATAGAGTGCCATCTCGTCTTTTGTAAAGAAATTCTCTTTTCGGGACATTAATTGTAAATGCCCAACTTTATGATTACCCACTTTTATCGGGATGACAGCAATTGATTTATAGATATCTTCTTTCGCCCGGTCATGTGTACAGGAAATAATATCGAAGTGAAACGATTTTTTTGTACGTCTTATTAATTCACAGGAATCTCTTTTCTCTTTTTCAAGCTGAAGTTCAATTGCATCACACCTGGAGAATTCAATTAAAGTCTTAGAAATTTTACTAAGATAGTCCACCCAGGGGAGATTGATGGTTGAATCTTCAATTATCTGCTGTAATAGAGATTGAAACTTATCAGCTAAATCGCTGGCGCTGGTCTGAGCTTTCGTTTTTCCCATTTGCATTTTACTTCATTCAAAACAAGTAAAGTTATTATAACATGAATGTTTCGTGTTATCAACCGAACGTTTAAATCCCCAGAAACGTTTGCCTCCGGCGGCCGGTTTGGGGTTTTATTATTTGTCAGGAAGTATGTTGACTTTTTAACTAAAATTTGATAAAAATTAGATTAACAAATTTTGACTTCCAGTCATGTCAAATTTTTTTAAGGAGATAAATACATGTCATTAACCAAAGATTTAGTCGAAAAAGTCAGAGAAAAAAATCCTGCTGAACCCGAATTTCATCAGGCAGTAGAAGAAGTGATGGAATCCCTGGAACCTACCGTTGAAAGGCATCCGGAGTTTGTTAAGGCAAACATCTACGAAAGAATTGTGGAGCCTGACAGGGCAATTCTTTTCCGGGTTCCCTGGGTAGATGACAGGGGCAGCGTACGTGTTCAAAAAGGTTTTAGAGTTCAATTCAACAATGCAATTGGGCCCTACAAAGGCGGTTTGAGATTCCACCCCTCGGTCAACCTGGGAATCATTAAATTCCTTGGTTTTGAACAAGTTTTTAAGAACTCATTGACAACCTTACCCATGGGTGCCGGAAAGGGAGGTTCCGACTTTGATCCCAAAGGGAAATCCGATGCCGAAGTGATGAGGTTCTGCCAGGCCTTTATGAGAGAGTTGTTCCGCCATGTAGGCCCTGATACCGATGTGCCTGCCGGTGATATCGGGGTGGGCGGCAGGGAAATTGGGTATCTGTTTGGGTATTACAAAAAACTCATGAATGAGCATACCGGTGTTTTAACCGGGAAAGGTCTCGATTATGGCGGCAGTTTAATCAGACCTGAAGCAACGGGTTACGGTGCCGTGTACTTTGCTGCTGAAATGCTCAATGTCAACGGAGAATCCTTAGAGGGTAAGACCGCATTGGTCTCTGGTTCCGGTAATGTTGCCCAGTTTACCTGTGAGAAATTACTGGACCTCGGCGCCAAACCGGTGTCTCTTTCCGACTCCAGTGGTTATATTTATGATGAGGCAGGTATCGATCGTGAGAAACTGGCCTTTGTAATGGATCTAAAAAACATCCGCCGCGGTCGTATTAAAGAATATGCAGAGAAATACACCAGTGCTGTTTACACACCTGTTGATCCTGGATTGGACTACAATCCACTGTGGAATCACAAAGCCGATGCCGCATTCCCCTGTGCCACCCAGAATGAGATCAATGAAAAAGATGCCCGGAACCTGGTAAGCAATGGTGTTAGAGTCATATCCGAAGGCGCCAACATGCCCACCACCGCGGAAGGGATTAATGTATTCATGGACAATAACGTTCTTTATGGTCTCGGTAAAGCAGCCAATGCCGGCGGAGTTGCTGTCTCCGGCTTGGAAATGAGCCAGAACAGCCTGAGATTAAGCTGGTCCCGGGAAGAGGTTGACCAAAAACTTCATGGTATTATGAAAGCCATTCACAAAGCAGCCTACGAGACTTCAGAAGCATATGGCGACCCCGGGAATTATCCGCTGGGTGCAAATATTGCCGGCTTCTTAAAAGTGGCAAAAGCTATGGTGGCTTGCGGCGTTGTATAAATAAGAACGTTACTCCTCTTCGCTCCTCAATTGTCAACGATTGGTGGTAATTCCCCTGCGTCGTAAAAAATACCACCAGGTAATGGCATAAAGGGGGAGCTTCTTCGTTAAAATAGCAGAGAAGTGAGGTATTTTAATACGATAGAATATGTGGTATAATGCAATGCGAATGAGATTTTAATATGAAATTAAGGTACTATTACCAATGAGTGTAAAAGTAGTGGAAAAGGTCGGGGATGTAAAAATTTTTGGTAATGGGTTTTTAGGTGGAAAAGGTGAGGGGTTGGTAAAAATAAATGAACGCAAGATTCCCAAAGCGCATAAGCTAAGAACCCGGGTGCTGACTACGGTATTTTACGATAGATTTCTTAACCGGGGTAGAGAGTTTAAAAATGAAGAAATTGTAACCATTGCTTCGATCCTTGATGAGTTGGGAGATATTCCCATTAGCGTTCGTTCTTCAGCGACAAATGAGGCGTGTGTTTTACCTGACGGCGGCTCTGTTCACGCCGGGGAAAATACGTCATTTATGCTGCCCAATAATCACCCCAATTCTGCTGCACGTCTTAATCAATTAATACAGGCAATTTATTATATTTATGATGATTTTATCCAGAAGCAGCCGGCTGACAGCCGTGAAAAGATGGCAATTGTTTTAAATCCCATTCCCGGGAATTTATATCATACCTATGCAGGTCCTGTTTATTACCCCCTGGTCTCAGGCGTTGCCAACTCATTTTTTCCTTATGCATTAAAAATCCAGGATCCAAATGAAGGCTTTGCCAGGATCGCATTGGGACACGGCTACGCTGTGGTATTGGATGACTTCCCGGTAGTCTCAATGGCTACAATTCGTAATCCCCTGCCGTTAAAATTATTGGGGAATGGCCAGATGTACTTTTATGCGCTAGATATGACGAAAAATGAAGGGCTTTCAGGAAATGAACTTGAAACCATGAAAAAATTGCACATACGATTTGCCAATATCCAAAACACAAAATTGTTAGGAAAACACAAGAACTGGGTTACGTTCGAACGACTTATCCAGGATGACACGTCTGGTTTTAAGAATGATCTGCTGGAGATAATGGAAATAATTTCTGCTAAAATATCTTCTCATTATCAAATCGAGTTTGTTTTTAATCTCGATGCCAATAAACCAGATGTTAAAAATGGTACGTTTCATGTGGTTCAACTGACTCAATTACCTGAGTTAAAATTTGAAACCATTCAAATTCCCGGACATTCAGCGCATACATATTTATCAATAAACAGTCTCCAGGGACACGGCATTAAACAGGGTATCAAATTTGCAGTTGTGGTTTCGCCATTTATATATACCAAAAGCATGCATGATTCGGTAAGAAGAAAAATATCTCTTATCAACCGCCAAATGCATGAACGGGATGAGGAATACATTATTATTGTACCGGGGCGAATTGGGAGTAACAATAAGGATTGGGGTATCCAGATAGATTACAGGGATATTGATAAATCTGCGGCAATTTTTGAATACGGTGTTGATATAGCAGGGCGAGCCGAACCGTTGCCGGAAAAGGAGGAAAATCTTACCGGTGGAATTTATGGCAGTCATTTTTTATACATGATACAGGGTGGTTATGATGAGGATCATAAAAGAATACAGACCCGCATGTATGGAACCCAGGGCACACATTTTTTGACCAACCTGGTTAGCAATAATGTCATATTCGGATATATTGCCCCGGGCCAGGACAAAATCGATCCCTGGTTTTTTACTCCGGCAGATAATGACGATGCCTTAAACGTGCTTCAATTTCCCAACGAGGTCACCATTTATGCTGACTCAAAAAACCAGCATTGTGTGGTGATTTAAATGCAGCGGAATTTCTGCGAATCGTAGTTTTTCTTGCCTGAGCCTTTTCATTAAGGAATTTGACGCACTCGTGGCTACGCTGGTTTCAGAATGACTCCTTGTGAATTGCGTGCATTTATTTTTACCAGCAAAGGCTTTTTAAAGCGTACATGCTTTACATGTTTTGTTTTTTGCCGTGGTTTTTGATTTTTGAGCCACCCCCAATCGATAAATTCATTGTCCGTAGGCTTTGAAATGTGAAAATATCCCAATCCCAGAGAGGTCAGATTATGAAAGAAATGACTGCCCTGGGAAGGGACCACGTTAAACCCATCCAGGTTGGACTCGATAATCATCCGGGCATTGGAGATTTGGTACCATTCCACGGGTATTCCCAACCAGGGATCGGCGGTTCCCCACCTGCCAAACCCGATTAAAACGTATTTTCGATTTTCTTCGCAGAGTTTTTTGTTGATTTCGCCTACTTCTGCTGCAATGGCCCGTGTTTTTGATGTATTAAAGGCATCCGGGTCCACAAATACCACATCAAAGAAATCCTTAAAAACACCACTGCCCATAGAGTGGTAAGAACTGCATAATACCCTTTCTTTTTTGAAATCATCCATTGCCACCTCAACGCTTTCCTGACCGGTTACCATGGGACGAATTTGCAGCAGGTGAAACTGGGGATTCCTGGTTTTATCTTTAAAGATGTTAACGGCAAATTCCATTTCTATATGGGAACCAAAGGATTCCTTGCCGATTTTTAAAATTTCAGCTAAAATATCCGCCAATGGGAATAAGTTGTATTTGAGAATATTGGCAAAAGTAACGAGCCGTGGGCCTCTAATCGATAGGGTATCCCGGATGGCGTTATCCTCTCCACTGAAGGTACTGCCTACAAAAAACAGGGTGCCGTCATCTTCTGATTCCGACAGATCACAGCGTTTTAAGCTGAACTTTTCATCATTGACTACCTTTATATTAACATCCGAGAGGTCCAGGGAATAAAAATAGTTCTGGGATTTTTCCATGAACTCTGCTGCTGATGAATAGGGCGGATTCATTTCCGGGTACAGGGGGGAGACGCGATACGTCGGCCCACCTTCTGCCACCAGGATGCCCAGGCCCAGGGCCAGCAGCACCACACCGTCTTCCGATTCCAGATGGGAGATGGGATAAAAGTTGTAGGATTGGGCTGCCCCTGAAATGACGGGGTAAAACTTATTATTAAAATTTTGCCCCACGACTTGCTGAATAATCACCGCCATTTTTTCTTCTTCGATGCGGAAGTTTGTGTTTTTTACATACTCTTTGGGAGATTTGAAAAAGACCGAGGCAAATACCAACTTGATTGCATCACACAACTGTTTAAAGCGCTTCTTAAAGTTGGGATTGTTATTGGGAAGCATGTAAGTGGCATAAAGACCGGCAAAGGGCAGCATTTGCGAATCCTCCAGGATACTGGAGGACCGTACGGCTAGAGGATAGGTAATCTCTCGCAGCAGGATTTGCAAATCATTAACGATCTTTTCGGGTAATTTGGCATTCAAGAATTTTTTAGCGATTACATTATTGCGGTTTTCTTCGATGGCAAATTCCTGGAGATCATTATCCTGGACAAATTGCTCAAATATTTCACTGCAAATGACAAAGGTATGGGGGATTCGTATTTCAACATTATCAAATTTTTTTGCCAATCTTGTTTTTGCCAGCAGTGCGTTGAGGAAGGCAATTCCCCGGGCTTTTCCTCCCATGGAACCGCTGCCCAATCGAATAAACGAATTCTGGTAATCCAGTTGAGTTTGACCGAAGTCTGTAATTACCCCCATCTGGTTGCGCCTTTTTAATTTCTGGATCTCTTGCAAAATAAACATGCGAAGTTCATCGATACTCTCAAAATCAGTAACCTTTTTGGGGCGCAGCCGTTCAGCCGCTTCAAACTCTGTCCTGGCTCTCAGCCAGATGGAAATATGATTCCTGCAGCCGTGATACACAATACTCTCTTTGGACACAATTTGTAACTTTTCTTCGAATTCCTGGAGATTCCTTGCCCGTGCGATCTCTTCTCCTTTGGCATTTTTAAACACAAAATCCCCAAATCCGAAATTGGAGAGAATAAACCCCTGCAAATCCAGCAAAAGATTTTCTGATCGTTTATATAAAAAATCCAATCCATTTTTATAAGCGATTTCTTTATTATCTAAGTTTGAAGACTGCAGCAGGAAGGGTAAATCCGGGATTTCCCGTTTGACTTTCCTGGCGAACCGGAAACCAGCGTTCTCATCGATGATGTCTTTTCTAGGGAAGCGAATATCCGAAATCACTCCCAGGAGGTTATCTTTGTATTTTTTGTAGAGTATCTTGCCCTCTTCATAGGTTTCTGCCATTAGAATTTTGGGTCGTGCCCGCATGCGCAGGAGTCGGTGAAGGTCGTTAACTCCCTCGGATATGAGCAGGCGGGTCTGGGTCATGATTTCGGTGTAGAGGATAGGCAAAAACATGGAGTGATACCTGGGGGAGTCTTCGATTAAAAGAATCGCCCGGACACCTAATTGGATGTCGTTATCCACGTTTTTTAAATCTTCGATGTACTTAATAACTGCCAGGAGAATCCGGGTATCTCCTGTCCAGTAAAACACTTTATCAATACTTTTGGTTTTACGGGTGCGAATAAGAAGTTCCACATCCACCCATTCGTAGGTCAATAACACCACGGGCATCCCTGGCTTTCGTTCTTTTACCTTTTGCCCAAATTCCAGGGGGTTCATATCAGAAATCCGGGTCATGGTAATGACCATGTCGTAAGGTCCTTCTTCAAGAGCCGTTAAGGCTTCTTCCGCACTGGAAACGCGAGTGATACGGGGAATAAATCGCAGGTTCAAATCCACATATTCGCTAAATATCCGTTCAGACAGACCCCCGTCTTCTTCCAGCACAAAGGCATCGTAAAAACTCGACACCAGGAGAATTTCCCTGACCCTGAATTTCATCAGATCGTGAAATACCATGAATTGCGGTTCATAATCCTCTTTTTCTAACTCGAACGTCATGTTATCCTCTTATTTGTTTCAAAATTTGGGATTTACACAGTTAATAATAATTAATAATAAGGAATTATTCAACTAAAATTTCCAGAAGAAAAGCAAAGGAAAGGGGACAGGAAAGTAAAGAAAGTAAAGGGGACAGTCAAGAAGCGCTTTTCCGCAATTGGAATGATGGAATAGTGGAATAATGGAAAGGTCTCCCAGGCCATGAAGCCCGGGAGACCTACTCCCCGGATTTAATCCTTTTTCACCTCAACGTCACCTGTCACCGTCAGCAGCTTTTTATTGCCGGAATCAGTCATTGTGGAAATTCCAATATCAGACACCAGGATATCAACTTTTATGCCGTTTTCATCAATCTCAAATTCAGGGATCTTGTAGACAGTAAAGGAAATTCCTGTCAATAACTTACCAATCAACTGGGCAATGGGTTTGGTAAGGAATGAGATGATCTCTGAGATGAATTTATCCAGCCAGTCAGGTACATTGGCTATATCCAGTTTTACTTTAAAATCATCTACGGAGACGAATTTCACTTTCACATTATTGGCTGAATCTACCGAGACTTCGCCATTAACTTTTGGAGATGCAGTGATACCGAGTCCCAGGGTAACCGACGGTTTCCAAAAACCGAAATCTGCTTTTACCTTTACCGACCCACTGCCGAATGCATCCACACCAACGGTCAGTTTATTGCCGGTATTGAGTTCCACGATTGGATTTTTGACACCGACGCTGTATTTGGCTTCAAGCTTAAGTATCGCTATTTTGGTACTTGCGCTCCCGGATTTTTGGGTGCTTTCAAGCGCCTTAGCAGCGACGGTTTCAATAAGCACATCGTCACTCAGGGCAAAAAACTTGTCCTGCGGCCAGGCACTTCCTGGCGCTGGCGGCACGGTCGTACCTTGTGAAGAAAGAGCAGCAAAAACAAGAAGGGTCTCGTTTTCCAGGGCTGCCGCCGGAGTCGAAAGCTTCACACCCCCAAACTCCAATGCAGGCAGCGGCACACCCTTTAACAGGATTTTATTCAGTTGATCTTGAACAACCGGCAAAACCACATGGTTCAGGATCCAAACCAGTGTGGGTTCTCCCTGGATATTCACTTCCCCTTTGATGATACTGGCAACCAATTTATCATCCGCATCGATATCTGCCTGGAGATATACGTCTATTGAGCCATCTACAGGGGGGCTCGTGTCACCGTCGCCGGTTTCAATGGTAACTTCAAATTTAGGGACCGACAACTCAAAGGTAATCACAGATTCATCGATAAATGATTCTAATTGGTTGACTAAGGTTGAGTCGTGAACTTCTTTTTTCACCGCTTCCTTCAGGAACGCCAACGCCCGTTGAGAAGGGTTTAAGTCAAACACAGGTGCCTGGGTAATGTCCCAGGACACACTTTTTATATTGAAATTATTGATTTCAACCTGCCCTTTAAAAAACGTCGGGTAGACTGAATCATATATATCTTTACTGATATTGTTCAATACTTGCTGGTTCAGGCCAGCTCCGCCATTGTAATTGGCCATTTTTTTCCTCCTTTTTAAATGTGAGGGGTAGAATACTAAAAAAAAAGGAAGATGTCAAGTAAAAAGTTAAAATTTAATTTTTTAAAAGATTGAAAAAAAGGGACCGGTGCCTTACAATATTACAATATTACTTTTTCGGTGAAGTCACACCACTTGTATTGAAGGAAAGGGGACAATCAAGAAGCGCTATTAGGTGCCCTTCGGGCGGGTATAAAACGCCTGACGCCCCTCGGCGAGGGGAGCCGCAGAAGGCACTTCGGGCCATATTAAGGCTTCCTTCCCTGAATCAGTCAGTAGTACAATAACCACGTTTAAAGTTGACAGGTGTATTATGTGGGAGGGTGTTTCAAACGTTTGGGGAAGCCTTCATCTTAATTAACTTTCCTGTTTTTTTTCTAAATAAAAGTTTTGTGGGGTCCAGGGGCGGTTTTTCAAAAGAGCCCCTGGCTGCCGGAGGCTTAGTATTTTCAGGATGGACATTTTTAAATTTTTTAAGTTTTTATGTCCATCCTGTAGATAAAAATACTGGACAGTATATCCGCACGGAGGGCAAAGA
>WVZO01000612.1:0-11422 GCA_011772425.1 Candidatus Aminicenantota bacterium | reverse complement strand
CGAAACAAAGGGGCGTCCTTCGGACATATTTAAAACATCTGCGGCGAATCTTCCGATAGTAAACATGCATTGTTTTGATCATTGAAATTTGGATTTTTTTCGCCTGTTATCTTATTATTCACAAGGAATTGATATATGTAACAGAACGAACATTACATTCCACTGTGGAACCATTAAAACGGTTGTCGATGAAGACTCAAACCCCCGGATTTACCCTCTTTACATTCCACTGTGGAACCATTAAAACGAAAAATTCCCCGATTTTACAGGCCATTTAATAGGCCTTTACATTCCACTGTGGAACCATTAAAACTTATACAAAAGGTTCGAGATATAGGTGCAACTATGCTTCTTTACATTCCACTGTGGAACCATTAAAACGCAAAAAGAAGTCTCAGAAAATCAAGCATTTCTTCATGCTTTACATTCCACTGTGGAACCATTAAAACCTTAAAGTAGGGGAACATAAAGGAAGTTGTTCTACAACTTTACATTCCACTGTGGAACCATTAAAACGTTTTGACAATTGACGCAAATGCCAGTTTTGTAACCCTTTACATTCCACTGTGGAACCATTAAAACTTTCTGTCTCTTTAGCTGCATTACCAGTTTCTTTAACTTTACATTCCACTGTGGAACCATTAAAACTGCTCTCAAGTCGTGATAGGATTTTTTCATATAAACTTTACATTCCACTGTGGAACCATTAAAACCTTGCAATTCTATAGGCAAGTCCTCAATAGCTTCATACTTTACATTCCACTGTGGAACCATTAAAACAAAGGTAAAATGTACATATCCGCTACTATCTCGAAACTTTACATTCCACTGTGGAACCATTAAAACATTAAGCTTTCAGCATTAAGATGTTATATAAACCCCTTTACATTCCACTGTGGAACCATTAAAACATTCGCTTGCCGTAGTACTTAGTCTTACAGAAAAAACTTTACATTCCACTGTGGAACCATTAAAACCCATTGAATTTAACATTCAATTATACCGATATTCCTGCAAATGTCAATTCAAAATCCCCTGATTTTATGACCTTTTTTCCGTCGACCTTCAATAATGCAAAATCACCGGGAGGTCGACGATTTTTTAATCCCAAAATTACTGCACAAGCCAGTCAAAGAACACGTTTACAGGTTCTAAAATTTTATCGCTATAACAGGTTGGAGAATTCATTCTTGTTTAACCCCAAAATATCTTTGTTAAGCCACTTTTCCTCCTTGCTGGTAAAAAATATAATCGAATCCTTATCTTCCCGGATAAGGTCTTTTAACTCATATTTTAATTCCATTACCTGGCCTTCGGTTAATTCTCCTTCAAATACTGAATTCTGGATGTGATTCAAATACTCCTTGCATTTCTTGAAAACATTCCGCATGGTACGGCTGCCAATATGATCTTTTATGGATATATCATATACCAGAATCACATACATGCTTAACTCCCATTACCACCATATTTTAAATCCGTCATATTCCTTTTCCCCGATCAAATGCTTGATCAGTTTGTACAATTCCAACCTGATCAACTGACGGTAGGAAACGTTTCGATTTAATGTCTTATGACGGACGGTTGTTTTTAACCGTTCATCAAACTCCTTAACAATAAGCTTCCTGGCATCCTCCTTGAGATAGAGGTAATTCAATTCCTTTTCAAAGCTCTTTTCCGTTACCTGGTTTTTATTGAGAAGGGTGAAAATCAGGCGGTCGGCCAACATGGGTTTAAAAATCTCCGCGATGTCCAGGCTGAGAGAAAAACGCCGCGTCCCCGGCTCGTGAAGAAAACTAACCAGCGGACTCAATTGGGTTTTGTATATTTCAGAGAGCACCGTGGTATAAACCATGCTGTTGGTAAACGATATCATGGTATTGATCATATTATCCGGGGGATGCTTGACCCGCTTCTCAAATTGAATATCTTGCTCGATAATAGTATTAAATGCCCGGTAATAAACTTCCCTGACATTACCTTCAACTCCCATTAAAGCGGAAATCCCGGTTTGCCGGGAAAGTTTTTCGCCGTATNNCATATTCCAGGTGGCTGATGCCAATATCTTTCTGGCAATAATCAACCGGTCCCTTTTGGTGGTGTAGTGTTTTACCTGGTTCACCACCAGCATCCCTGAAACCAATGCCTCTTTAGGATAAAACGATCCGGTGTAAAAACCGTAGTAATTAAAAAAATGAACGATGATTCCTTTGCGGGCGAAGAAATTCATCACTTTGGTGTTGAAGTCCAGCTCCCCGAAAGCAAAGATCGTATCGATGTCCTCGATGGGAAGGTAAAGCTTTTCATCTTCGCTCTTGATAAATTGCAAGGAATTCTCGGTCCTTTTCAACCGTCCGGGATTAAAAATATAATAGTTCCGTTTCATTCTTGTTCCTTTTTATATGTAGCAAAGTTCGTAATAGGCACATTTTTTACAGACCTTGGTATCGATAACCGGCGGCGGTGTTTCATGTTTCAAAATAGCATCGATTTCCTCCATAATGGCTTCGATTTCCGTGATATCCTGTTCAGATAATTCCACGGTTACTTTCTCTCTTAATTTGGGGTAGTTGATGATGCCGTCGATATCCTGTACCCCGCGTTTATACAGGTAGTAGAGATAATATTTAACCTGGTAAATATCGGCTTTATCGATGCTTTTGCTTTTTTTGATCTCGTGGATAGTGCCCCGGTTGCCGATGAAATCGATGTTGATGGTATCATCGATATTAATTTGTTTTTTTTCTCTTTTATAGGAATGCTCATCGATCAGCTTTCCCATGGTGACCAGGTCGGACTTTTCCTCCATCTTTATGTTTTTTGCAAAAAACCAGAGCTTACGCTTGCATACAAAATAGTACTGCATGTAAACACCGGTTATTCTTATCTCGCTCATAATTCTCTTTCTCTTATAAAATATTATTCGCTTCTTGTTCCTTTTCTTCTCTGGAGGCCTCCATTAAACCGATATCTGAATCGTATCTCCACCTGGAATTGCGAAGATTAACAAAATATCCTTTAAAAAACCGCTTTAAATCCAATTCCTTTTTCAATCCCTCAAAGGATTCATCGTCCGATAAGTCGATCCCTAAACCAACCGGGTAAACCTTTTCAAATTCGCTTATTCGTAAAGATGTTGAATATTCCGTCAACAACCTTCTTATATCGATCTTAAATCTCTTTTTTAAATCATCCTCTCCTTTCTCCTTTAAAACTGACTCCCTGGACACCTTTAATGCTTCCTTAAATTCACCGTAAACTTCGAAAGGAATAACATCGAATGAGTTTACTTCCCTGAAAATTCGCTGCGCTTCGCTTTTACTCGATGGCAGGAGAAGGTTATCCAGGGCATAAAGATTTTTCTCGAATTGTTTCTTGATTTTATGGTAATCCTCATGGGTGTAATAATGAGAAAGGAGTCTTTCCTTTTCCTTTTCCGATAAAATCATGTTTTGACTGATTTTTTCAGAAATCGATTTTAGAGTCAAATCGAGGGTCTCTTTTTTGTAAACATACACGGAGCCTTTGAAATACCCATCGATTATATAAACATCCCCTTTCCCGGGAGCATACTCGCCCCTGTTCCTGTTCACCCTGCCCATTCGCTGAATCAAGCTGTCCAGGGGAGCTAATTCGGAGATCAATATGTCATAATCGATATTGACAGATGCCTCGATGACCTGGGTGGTAATAAGAATTTTAATATCGGGCGGATTTTTAACGATTTCTCTCCTGTCCGTTATTATATCGACTTTGCTTTCCCTGTGCTTCCCGATGAACCTGGAATGCAGTAGCATTATGTTTTTTTCTTTGATCAATAGCTTCTCTAAAAACGTTTTATCCTTTATCAATTCCTTGAAGATTCCCTGGGATTTTTTGACAGTGTTGATTGTGACCAGTATTTTCTTACCTGGATTATTCAGAATAATTTTTTTTACTTCTTCCAGGATCGATGACTCAAGCTTGTCTTCATTTTCGCTATCGACTGTTTCAACAAGATGAAGTTTATGCTTTTTTATATCCTGAACCCCTCTTTTACTGTAGACCTGAAATATATTTGCTTCATCTAATTTTGTTCTTGATTTAATCTCCTCTTTAATATAATCTGGGAGAGTGGCAGTCATAAGCAAGAAATTTCCTCCCAAATGAACAGTATCCTCTATTGTCTTTACTATAATGGCGGAAGTTTCAGGGCTGTATGCCTGGATTTCATCAACAATCAAGTTGGAATATCCCAGTGTGCTCATGATCTTTTCATATGTGGGATATTTTAGCGATACATTCAGAACCTGGTCCCCGGTACAAACAATCACCGGATATGACAGGTTCCGGGATAACCCGATATTGAACTCAATATCGGAGGTTTCTGTTTCCGGGCTTTTAGATGTAGATTGGGACAAAACAGCAGCGGCTGAGCTGTGCAAAAGTCCGACACTTTCACCGAAAATATCACGAGCGCGTTTAAATATTTCGTTAGTCATGGTACGCATGGGCAGCGTAAAAAACATCTTCTTTCCGGCTCCCCATAAAAACGCGAATTCTGTTTTACCGATACCGGTAGAACCGATTAATATGATATTTTGTCCTGCCTGGATACCGCCGGTTAACTTATCAAACTGCCACAACTGCTCCTTTTGTAGCTTTCTTTCATCGGTTTTTTTTTTGTTGATTTCCGCCAATACATTCTCTTCCACCTTATTGATGTCTAAGGGAGCAATTTCAATCCGGCTTACATCTTCATCTCCTTTTTCCAGGAATGAAGCATAATGATCCGCCCGATGTAGTAACCCTTTAAAAAAGATGTATTTTCTAAGATCGACTTCGGTTGTAGATAGATGCCGGTTCGATTGCTTTATATATACGATATCCGGGGCTATTAAGAAATTCAAATACCGGTAGTTGATATTTTTAAGCTCATCCGCAATAAACCGTGTAAACTCCGGGTCGAATCCATCGAATTCATTCTTCAATTCCTCAAGGGTACTCGCGGGAATCTTTTCAATATTCCCGGCAGTTTGAATATTGTAGAGTTTGCTCCTATCATGATGAAAGAAAATCGAACTTAGAACGATTTGCCTCCACTCGTCTTCCATTTCCCAATCGAACCAATCGGATAAAACCACAGATAAGGCTGAATGTGGTATAAGTTCTTCAAGAGCAATATCTTTATCATTCGTTTCCCCTTTGATAAACCGCTTGATATAAGCCTGAAAGTTATTGGATGCTTTCCCGAAATCATGGATGAAAGCCGCACGTTCAAGGTAATTCCAGAACTCATCCGAAAAAATAGGATTATTATTGGATACCATGTTTCTGAGGCGCTTAACTCCATCCAGTACTTTTGTCGTATGCTCTCTTAAACTTTCTCCATTATTCTTTGCATAGAGGTTAGTCATTTTTTAAACTCCGTTTTATCGATTCCCAGGAAAAATACAGGGATTTCTTCCGGGTTCCCATCGACTTCACCGATATCGACCCAACCAACCGGCTCTTTATATTTATTACCCTCTCTTACCGGGTTTATTTGTTGGGATTCGATATAATAAAACCTTTTTCTTTCAAAGTTTCTCATCCCTTCCTCCAACCGGTAATATGTTCCCAGTAGATAGACAGGCCCATGAAACTTATACGCCTCAACCGTTTCTTGCGAAGCCCAATAATTTAATTCCAGTTTCTGAGGGAAATCTTTTTTTATAAGAAATGAAGGTTTAATCTCGTTATCTTCCGGTACAGCCAGGTCTTCTCCTCTACCGATAATGAAAGGAAAACAAGGATTGTTCAATTTTTCCATAAATAGCGGGGCATCTTTCTCAAAGTCATCGAATCTTAGATATATTCTCAAATAGACATTGTTCAACAACTGGACCTGGTTGGGCATCATCCTGTAATGGCTGGCTTCTTTATGTGCAGGTTTTATAGTTTTGTGCATGTCCCTGAAGGTCTGGTATTGGTAGAAAATGGATTCGTAATGGCCACACACGGCAATATCAAAACCTCGTCTCACCTCCCCTTTTTTACATTCCATTACCCTGTGGATAAACCCAATTAAAGTGGAAGGTGGTGGAAGCGGCAGGGTGCGGTGTAGATTCATCTGAGTAAACCCTACCCGGTAATGGGCGGTGGGCTGCCTGAAAATCAATCGTAATACGTTTAGTTCTTCCATTTTCTTATTCTTCTTTTGTAGGATATATATCGTTGAGCCAATCTTTTATCTGTTTAATCACATCTATCGGAATTTCCTTTTTCTCTTCCTGCTTTTCCAAATTCATACCAAGATGAATATCTCCGCTTCCTTCCAGGATAGACCATGCTGGTTTATGATTATCTTTTTCTTTAAGAATTGATCCGGCATGGTTTAGTCCTCTTTCAAACAATTCCCAATCCAGTTTATTCTCGTCATCGTCTTTCTTGCTTATTTCCACGTAATTGTGGAAAATAGGAGATCCAAATCTAATATGAGCCGCTGCGATGAAAAGAGGATAAAGCGGTTCCCGATCAGCGGCAATCTGGTGGTGAAGGCTTCCTAAAGCATCCAACAACTGGGAGAGCCTTTCGTGGGCTTTTTTACTGTCCTGTTCATTACTGTCATCTTTTTTACTGACTCTATTAAGATCAATCACTACAGAATATTTATAAAGACTTTTGTGTTCCTGCCTGTTATAGGGATTTGGATTCGCATCCGGCCCCTTCCTCCGGGCCATTTCCGGGTTTGCATAAAAGGCAATATCACCGTTATAAGGTTCCATAGAAACCGCATGGGTAAACGTAACAACAGCAGGCCTTACATCGGCCTTTCCTTCTTCTTCCTCTGTTTTCGTCTCGGTTTTCATATATCCAAAAAGATCGATTTCCTCATACGTATNNGACTAACTCCTGTTTCCTTCCATTCTCCGCTTTCTATCAAGCACTTTCTTACCGCATAAGTCAGAGCCTGCCTGGACATATAGCTGTACACATCGCCATTGCCCCTGGTTAACAAATGCAGTGATTGGATATT
The DNA here is from genome assembly GCA_011772425.1 of Candidatus Aminicenantota bacterium. Classification (GTDB taxonomy): domain Bacteria; phylum Acidobacteriota; class Aminicenantia; order UBA2199; family UBA2199; genus JAKAGC01. Next base: position 4,425 of record WVZO01000612.1, on the reverse strand, counting down.
TCCCAGCCCCTCATCACGATTCAGACTCATCGCTTCAAAAACGACAGTTAATGTGATAAAACCTTTACTATTCACTTTGTCCTCCTTTTTTGTATTTTTCTTTCTTATCCGACATAAAACCCATCATAAACGCCAACGCATATTCTCTGAATTTCCTGGTACCACGCGCCCTTAAAAACTCAATGGTCTCTTTAGGGGGTTGGATATAAATACTTGCGCATATCTTTTCCAGGTACAGGAGAAATTCAGAGACCTTGTTATTGTGGATATAATTGAACAATCGACCGGTATATTTTTTAATCAAGTCTTTAATTCCTTTTATACCGGTGTTTTCTGCGTTGTAAATTCTTTGGGCTAAAAAATAGCCCGCATTTTTTAAATCTTCGTACCTATCATTTTTCTCTTTATCATTCATCTTTCTCTCCATAATGTATTTTTTCCAGTATCCCAATTAGAAGCGAAAGGGATTCAACCTGGAATTCAATATCTATTAACTTTAAAATTTTCACCAATCCTACATCTACTTCGATCTGGTATTCCATATATATTTTCATCAACAATTCAACGAAATTCTCTTTTCTTAAGGTGTATACACAACTGAACAGTGGAGGCAAAATCGCATTTTTAAATCTATCCTTTTCATCCCTGCTTTTAAACAATCGCCCGATAGAATGGCCCAGTTTATGAAATTCCGAAAATACTTCTTTCCCGTGAAGCAAACTCAGGTTTAGCAGGAGAAGAGGTTTTAGACTTTTATCAATTAGCCGTTTAAAGTCGTTTAAAGGCTCTTTGTTTTTATTGATCTCGAAATAGAGCTTAAATAAAAGAACCGAAATCTTGTTCAACCATCCGATATCATTTTTTAAGAATCGCTCAACAATCTCTCTTCCAGTTGTAAACCCTGTAAATTTCTTCGTAAGTATACTATTTTTTTTGGCCCGGGCATCAGGATTATCCGGTGCTTTTTTTATGTTGATAAATTCGATCTGGTTCAGGCAGAGGGGAATCGACCGGGAAGCATGATCTCCCAACAAATTCAAAACTTTTGGAGATAATTCAAGATTGTAAACGGTCTTATCCCTTCTTCCTCCTATTTCGATAATTTCTACATTTTGGAGCAGCCACCTGCTTTTTAATTGTAAATATGCACCTGTGGAAACGATGGAATCGATCAATTTGCTACGTTCATCGGATTTCAACCAATATTCCCCTTCGCGTGTATAATAGGCTTTCATACGGTAATTATTAAGCTCCCATAAAAAACGGACATCGGGGATATTGATGAATTCCCCCTTTTCCGTGTTTGAATCCGGGAATATACCAAGAGGAGAAAAAAACAATACCAGTTTCGAGTGATTACAAATTGGTAATTGGGAGGAACCTTTCCATAAAAAATTATAGAATCCTTTCCCCCCTCCTTCATAAGCAAACCATTTCGATCCGAAAACTTCACTTTGTTTTGTTTCCTTACCGCAAAAGGCACATTGAAATTTTTTACTACCTTTTTTTTCTTTTTGGAAAAGATTGTTGAAAGCATATTTAATTATCTTATTCCTTAGAAAATCCCTCAGATTCTTTATTTCCTGTACGTCTTTTATTTCTGAAATAATGTTAAAAAGATTGATTTTCTTTTGCTGCATTTCAAATTCTTCTATTTCTCTCTTGATTTGCCCAGGTGACAGTTGCACAAGTTCTTTAAGCCTTTTTATGTTTTTTTTCAAAATTCTGTTATCAGCCGTGGAAATGTTTTGCATCTTTTTTATGTCTTCATCCTTCCAATCAGTTTTAAGATCATTTTGAATATTTTTAAGATTAGAGTATTTTTTTTCGATTGCAATCAATAGATCAATCTCATCTGATATTTTTTCAAATTTTTTTTTGACTAAATCAGAATAATCATTCGTTCTTATCTTTAAAATGCAATCGTTTTTACTACAAATATCCTTGGCTTTTTTATCATCTTTATCCTTCAAATTTAAATCAAGAAAATCCTTTATCTCATTGATCAACTCCGATATTCTAATCCAATCAATTGAATCTTCAATTATTTTCGATTCTTGATTTAACCGAACCTCAACATTTTGTTTTAAACTTTTATCGATAAAATCGACAATTATTTTTCTTCTTTCCTGGTATTTATTGTACCCATCTGATTCTTTAAAACTTTCTTCTTTTAATTTTATTTCATTCTTAATTTCATTGAGGAAATTCTTTATCTCCTGGGGAAGAAATTCAATTTGGAATTGCGTATTAAATTCCTTGATATCGATAATATCGCTTTCACTCTTGATAAGAATTTCTATATCATCAATTGTCCTTATCAAACTACTCCAATTAGCTTTCAATATATCATCATATAGATTATTTTCATAAATGGCATTTATCAATTCACTGCCGCTTTTTTTTCTTGCTTTATTGAGTGTACTTGGATTTAAATTATTTGGAAAGATTCTTGCTTTCTTCCCACCAAATACTCTATTATTTACGAACCAATTACCCCCAAATTGTTTTGCCATCATTTCAACATAGTAGCTGCTTAATTCTTCCAAAACATCTTGGGCAATATGCAAAGCGCCATTTTTGAAATAAAAATCCACACCCTCATTTTTCTTAAATTCCTTTAATGATCTAATAATACCTACGATCCCGGCATTGTAAATCCAATAGGATGGATACAATTCAATATGATTTTTATTTTCTTCCATTTTTCTTTCCTTTTTATCTTATCCCACCAGTTCCAGTAATCCGAAGCCTTCGGACCTGCGAGACCCCGCACCTGCTTTATAAATAAACTCCAACACCTCCGGTCTCCCGGTCAGCTTAAACAACCCGGTATTACCATCGATCAAAACACCATAATGGCGAATAGGTATACCGTCATTCAATTTCACCGGCATAAAATCCACGCGCTCATCGATGCTAGCCAGTTCCTTAAGCATCACCCTGAGATTTTCTTGCATTTTCGGGACGAAAAGGTTGTGGTTTTTGGTGAGGTATTCATCTTCATTGGTCTCTTTATGATGCAGCCGCACCAGGAAAGGGGAGAGGGTTTTAAATACCGCTTCGGTGGATTTGATGGGTTTTTCTTTAATCAAATGCACCCGCTGTAATCGCAAGGAATTATCCCCGGGCAGCGGATAGTCTTCAAACCGTTTCCGCCTTTTGATCAACGAATTGTAAAAATAGATGCCCAGTTCCGAATAATAAGTGGAAAAATTCAAGGTGATTTCCTTTGCTCCCAGCGATATGGTTTTTTCACTGAAAGCGGGTTTAGGCAGGAAAACCCCGAAAGTGAAGGGTTTCATCGGTGTACCGCTGCCGTATAGTTTTTCATAGACTTCAGGAGAGGTCTCCTTGAAGCTTTTTTTGAGCAGCGATAGAAATGCCCGGCGGTACTCGATATCCAGTTCCGGTTTTTTTAATTGAAAGATCATTTTTAATCGCATGTTAATGCCCCTTTTTTATCTCCTATTGCATCCCTCCGGCCGCGGGGCCTTCTCCCATTATCCGCGCCCCTGAAAGATGCTTGAAAATTTAAATTCAATTATAATCCTCCACAAAAAAATTTTCAACCACTAAATCAAAAAAAAATGATTTACACGTATATTATAATTCCTGGAGTATGCCAAATAATGGCATACTTACTGATTTTTTTTATTTTAGGCCGCGGAGCGGCCACCCTCAAAAGGCCCTTCAGGCTGAATTCTTTTCATTCGTTTCCGTGTGAGGCCCGCGGCATCATGAGGAACTACCATGAAAATAATTGAGTAATGGGAGCAGGGAATACTCTGTGAGCTCTGTGGCTATTTTCTTTTGCCTCTCAACGGATAAACCGGGACGACCGGCGGAGGAGAAGAAGATCGGAGAGCGTAGAGCATAGAGCATTGCTCCTTGCCCACTGCTCCTTGCCCCGGGCTCCCTGCTCTCCTCCTTCCGGTCATCCCTTTACATTTTACTCGTTACCCGAGCTTCTCTTCCAACTTCCTTATCCTTTCGTCATGACTGGCTATAGTTTGTTTCAATTCTGCAATTTCAGCTTTTAAATCTGCCATTTCCTTAGTAACCGAAGAGTCCTTGATCATCTCAGGCTCTTTTTTTGGATTTTTACTCATGTTTCTTCTCCTTTTTTTGAATTTTTTAATTGTTTGTAAATTTTGTCCGTCTGGCGTTAAACCGGTCTATCTTTGGCCCGTTACCGCTTCGGGGCATTTTACCCTATGAGAANNCTTCATGGTTTTGGTTTACGGCAGGACCGGCAACAGCCGGTTGAATCCCGACGGATTTATATTCCTCAAACGTTTGAGATTTCTCTTTACTCTTAATGTCTAAGAAAACACGGCTTTTTTCTTTCTCTAAAGAAGATTTTAACAGGTCTTTAAGATTAATTGGCTCTGCTCTTATCCCGGAAATAACAGCAGTTGTTTT
>WVZO01000557.1:537-1584 GCA_011772425.1 Candidatus Aminicenantota bacterium | reverse complement strand
TAGGCTCCATAGAACCCATATATTCATCCATTGTGTCATTATACCGGATTTTAAATGTTCTGTCACTAATGTCAAAAGGGAAATTTGCAGGTAGATTGAAATGCCTGACGGCAATAACTTCCCTACCTTCAATGGCTTTGATTTTTAAAGTCTTTGTGCCATCAATAAGCACTGCTTCTGAATATCCTGATTTTTCTTTGTCGATGACTTTGATCTTTGTGATTTTCCATCCGCTGTTTTCGGGCAACTTTCCTTCTTCAAACTTCTCAAAATCTTCCTTGAAAATCGTTATGAACATACTGCCTTTATCTGATGAATTCATGATGCTGACTTTGAGATCATTAATTTCAACTTCTTTTGCTCCCGGACCGACAGAAAAGGAAACGGAGGGATTCAATTCAAATCCTGGTTTTAAATGAACACTTTCAAAAATGGTAGTTCCATTCAACCACAACCGTGCCACTTGTTTTTCATGGTTGACCATGACCTTCAAATGGTGCCACAGCCCTGGTATTGGTTGTATTTCTTTTACGGTTCCATTGAAATCCATGTAATATTTTCCGTTGGATTCCCGCAGGAGTGAAATCCGGGGAATATAATGCTTCATTGCGATATTCAACNNGCTGACCCTGACCAGGCAGTGGGAAGAAATGTGAGGAGGCACTTGCCATTGATAATACCCGGTATTGGGTATTCGGTCGGCAATGGTCAAAAAGGTGGAGCCGTTGTCCGGTGAATATTCAAGTTTTACCTGCTCCACATCTTTCACGCTCCCCCAGGTAACTAAAAACCTTTCGCCGGCATAAAGGATTTCATCACCATTGGGTGACGTGATGCGGATGGCATCCTTTTTATCTTCATCCCGATTCTTTTCAGATTCGCCCGGTTTTTCATGGAAGGCATTGTCTTCGAAAGTATAACCTTTAGTCATATCTAAGGAAGAACTGGCGGCCTCGGATGTACATGTGCTGTAAATAATAGTTCCTTCACCAACGGCTGCGAATTGCAAATTGCCGTAAGCAGCACCGTAAAGATTTTCTCTTACTT
>WVZO01000557.1:0-442 GCA_011772425.1 Candidatus Aminicenantota bacterium | reverse complement strand
CCCAATCGCTTCCTCCTGTGCCGGTCACAATCGTGCTGTTGTCACCCACAGCCACAAATTGATTGTCGCCATAAGTAATGCCCCGCAGTGTTTGGGTTGTTCCTGACCCCTGTATTGTCCAATTTGGCCCGTCCTGGCTGGTTAAAATAATTCCACCGCTGCCTACAGCCACAAATTGATTATTTCCATAAGCGATTCCATTCAGGGCATTGGTATAGGCAGGTGAAACATCGGTCCAGGTGGTGCCATTGGGGCTGGTTAAAATGGTGCCGTTGTCACCTACAGCGATAAAGGTACCGGTTCCATAGGCGACAGCACGAAGGGTTTGGGAAGTGGGAGAAGACCGGGTTGTCCAGTTGGTGCCGGTGGGGCTGGTCAAAATCATTCCTTCGGCACCCACGGCCACAAACAAATTATCGCTGTCCCCGTAAATGACACCATT
>WVZO01000511.1:6467-18380 GCA_011772425.1 Candidatus Aminicenantota bacterium | reverse complement strand
AACTCAATCATGATACAACCTGTTTCGCAATATTTTCATGACAGCTTAAGTCTACCATTAAACCAATAAATAATCAACCTATATTCCACTATTCCACAGGGACTCGTCAAAGTCCTCATTTTTAAAAGAGAAACCACAGATTTCGCAGATTTCGCAGAAAAAAAATAAAAAAATCTGTGTAATCTGTGTAATCTGTGGTTCCTTAATATTGTTTTTTATAGGTCTGCCCTGTTAAAAGATTTTTGATTTTTTTCAGGGAAATCCCTTTGTAGTTGCTTTGAAGTGTGGTAAAATATACTGGTCCAGGTGAAAAATCCTTCCGAGGGACAGTTTTAGGACCAACAAAGCAGCTCTTTTCTTCTCTTCCATTTTTGTGAATTTTTTTATATTATAAAGCAAAACCATGAGAAATGTTGAGTTGATCAATATGAAAATGAGGTGATAACGAATTATGGTCCTTGAAAATAACAATGTAAGTGGTGGTGCAAATACCAATATGAATTTCAAAGGGGTGTTAGCCAGGACAGTTGTTCCGCTGCTGGAGATGGTTTTGTTTTTTTTCCTCTTTTCCCTATCTGCGTCGATATTTGTTTATGGGAATGAACCATACTCGCTGGGGGATAAAATCAGATTTGAGCGCATTTCCATAGGTGATGGTCTTTCCCAGAGTACGGTTCGCTGCATCATCCAGGATAAACGTGGATTGATGTGGTTTGGGACAGAGGATGGGCTTAATAGGTATGATGGTTACGAATTTGTGATATATAGACCGATACCAGGCAATCCCACCAGTTTGAGCGACGAGGGGATTCATTGTCTTTATGAAGACCGCCAGGGCCGCCTGTGGATTGGAACCAGGCAAGGACTGAATCGATTTAATCGAGATAATGAAACATTTACCCGTTATCAAAAAAACGCTGATACCACTGCCAACGGCTTAACCGGTAATGAGGTCCTGGCAATTTGCCAGGACCCTGAAGGTAATCTATGGATTGGTACTGGTGATGGCGGACTCAATAAACTTGCTCTCAATGGAAATCAATTCTATTCTTATCAACAGGATATTACCAAATCTACCGGTTTAGCCAGCAATCATATCAGCACGCTTTATGTGGATCATTCGGGTGTGCTGTGGATTGGAACCCGGGATGCAGGGCTTAATCGACTTGATGCGGAAAATGACGGTTTTGTTCATTACCGAAACATTCCCGGTAACCCCAACAGTTTAAGCGGCAATACCGTAACCGCAATCGGTGAAGACCGGGAAGGAAACCTCTGGGTAGGTACGAACTCAGGGCTCAATAAATTGGATGGAGAGAAACATACCTTTACCCGGTATAACCACAACCCCCGGTCCCCCTATAATCCCAAAAATATCAGCAGCGAGTTGGTTCGCTGCATTTACCTGGCTCATTCCGGTGAGTTATTGATAGGCACGGAAGCAGGGCTGGATAAATATAACCCGGAGGATGGAACCTTCACCCATTACCGCCGCGACCCTGATGATCCCCACAGTTTGAGTAATAATATCATTATATCTATTTACGAGGACTCCTCCAATATCCTCTGGATTGGGACCGAAGGAGGGGGATTTAATAAATTCGCCGCCAATATGATAAAATTTACCCATTATCACGAGAATCCTCATCAATCCCCAGGCCATTTGCAAGGTAAGTTTGTTTATTCATTTTGTGAAGATTCAAGGGGAGTTGTCTGGCTGGGGACCAATAAGGGGCTCAACCGGTTCGCTCCCCGCACCCATACCCATTCATTCACCTGCTTCAGTAATAACCCTGATGATCCCCACAGTTTGAGTAATAATTTTGTCTTCTCTATATATGAAGACCAGTCTGGCGTGTTGTGGGTAGGAACCTGGGGCGGTGGACTCAATAAATTTAACCGACAGACAGGCCAATTTACTTCTTATCTATTCACTCCAGATAATCCCCTCAGTTTAAGTAATAATATTGTACTGGTTATTTATGAAGACCGGCAGGGGGTGTTCTGGATCGGTACCAGGGGGGGCGGGCTTAATAAATTTGACCGGGAGAAAGAAGCTTTTATTCATTACCGGACCCAGGAAGAAAACCCCAAAAGTTTGAGCAGCGATAATATCAATGCCATTTATGAAGATCGGTCCGGTGCCTTCTGGATTGGAACCAGCCATGGATTAAATAAATTTAACCGCAGAACAGGGAATTGCATCCGTTACACCGCAGATTTCCCCGGAGCCAATGGTTTGAACAATAACGCTGTGACGGTCATATATGAATCCTCTTCCGGCGTGCTGTGGATTGGTACGGGAGGAGGGGGACTCAATCAATTGCATCCCTTCACCAACCAATTTTCTTATTATACAGCGCAAGATGGCTTGCCCAATGATATAATTAATGGGATACTGGAAGATGACCACGGTAACCTCTGGATCAGTACCAACCAGGGAATATCGAAATTTAATCCCCGGGACAGGACATGTCGCAACTACCAGCTCAAAGATGGACTTCAGAGCACTGAATTTAACAGGGGTGCATACGTTAAAAGCCGTAGTGGAGAGATGTTTTTTGGTGGTGTTAATGGATTTAACCTGTTTCACCCGGATCATGTCAAAGACAATCCCTTTATTCCCCCTATTATTTTTACGGATTTTAAAATTTTAAATCAATCTGTTGTGCCTGTTTCCGGGTCGCCGCTGTCAAAAGCTATCACCGAGGCCAAATCTATTAAATTAACCCACAAGGATCATGTGTTTTCATTTGAATTTGCTGCCCTGGATTATTCGTATCCCCCGGCAAACCGCTATGCGTATAAAATGGAGGGAATAGAAAGGAAATGGGTGTATTCGGGAACCCGGCGTTTTGCATCCTACAGCACCCTTGCACCGGGAACCTATATATTCAGGGTTAAAGGTACCAATAGTGATGGTGTCTGGAATGAACCAGGAACATCGATGCGAATTGTGATCATCCCCCCCTTCTATCAATCTTGGTGGTTTCGGGTGATTATCTCAGTTGGTATTTTGTTTTTTGTTTTGGGAATTTACAAATATCGAATCCACACCATCCGCAAACGAACCAGGGAATTAGAAGCTGTCAATATAAAACTCCAGCAAAATATCAAAGAACGCAAAGAAGCGGAAGAACAGGTGCAAAAAAGTGAGCGCCGCTTGAGAACCTTCCTGGAAACCACCAGTGAAGGGCTGCTGGAGGTGGATAATAATGAGGTGATACTGGACGTAAACCCTGATATGTGTTCAATCCTGGGCCGCCCCCGGGAAGATATCGTGGGGAAATATGTGTTTGACTTTGTTAGCCATGAGGATATGGAAACCTTCCGTAAACAACTGGAAATTCGCAAGGAAGGAATACGGAGTTCCTACAGCCTTACCATGCTGCGGCCCGATTTTACACCTGTCCATTGCTTAATAAATGCTGCTCCCCTTTTTGATGAAAATAAAAATAAAAGAGGGTCCTTTGCCATGGTAACCGATATCACGGTTATGATTAAGGCAGAAAAAGAACTTCAGCATACCAAGAATTTCCTGGATAGTGTATTCAATTCAATTCCTTCCCTGTTAATCACCGTCAGCCGGGAAGGCACCATAACCCAATGGAATAACGCAGCAGAAACGTATTTTGGTATACCAGCCCGGGCAGCGGTATCGCGGAAACTGTTCGAAGTGGTTCCTTTCTTGGAGGAATACCAGCACCACATAACAGAGGTATTTGTCTGGCAAAAAACCGTGGACCTCCACAGGGAAAGCGTGGCTGTTGAGAAACTTCGGCAAAATAAAAACCAAAATAAAAGTAAAGACAGGGATAAAGTGTACCTGGATATCTTGATGAGTCCCCTGGTGACCAATAGCAATTTTAATTACAAAAGCGGTCCCGCTGGCAAGATGGAGGTAGATGAGGTGGAGGAAGTCGAAGGCATCGTGATCCGGTTGGAAGATGTGACTGACCTGGAATGGAAAGACCGGCAGTTGATCCAGGCACAGAAAATGGAGACGGTGGGGAACCTGGCGGGCGGATTGGCTCATGATTTTAACAATGTGCTGGGGGGAATCGTTGGCACCACGTCATTGATCAAATATATGTTGGAAAACGGGAAATATATCGATCTTGATGAAATAAAAAATCGTCTCAATATTATTGAGAAAGGAACCGACCGCGCCGTCGACCTGGTGAGACAACTGCTCACGTTATCGCGGAAAACAGAACCTTCATTGGCGGCCGTGAATCTAAATCATTCCCTGAAACATGTTTTGAAAATATGTGAAAATACCTTTGATAAAAGTATTAAAATAATTCCTCATTACTATTATGATCAGGCCATGGTATGGGCAGATGCCACCCAAATTGAGCAAGTATTGTTAAATCTCTGTGTCAATGCATCTCATGCCATGACCCTGATGCGAAAAAAAAGTGAACCCCAGGGCGGAACCCTTACGGTTTCCGTAATGGATTTTTTCCCGGACCGCCGTTTCTGTTCCACACATCCGGCAGCGGTTAATAAAAAATACTGGCATCTAAAGGTAGAAGACACTGGCGTAGGTATGGAAACAAAGAGCCTGGCAAAAATATTTGACCCCTTCTTTACCACGAAAACAAAAAGTAAAGGAACCGGCCTGGGACTGGCCATGGTTTACAATATCATCCAGCAGCATAAAGGATTTATCGACGTGTATTCCCAGCCCAAAGAAGGCTCAATCTTCAATGTGTTTTTACCGCAACTGCAGCCGGAGCAGCAAGAATTTATTTCGCCCCTGATAAAACGAGAAGGTAAACCAATCAAAGGGTCTGGTTTGATCCTGGTGGTGGATGATGAGGAGGGCCTCCTGCAAAGCACAAAAGAAATACTGGAAAACTGTGGGTATGAAGTCATCACTGCAAAAGACGGCAAGGAAGGGGTAAATATGTTTAGGGAGAAATGTCATGAGATAGCGGTTGTTTTACTGGATATGGTTATGCCCAACATGTCCGGGAAAGAGGCATATATTGAGATAAAAAAAATACACCCCGGGGTAAAGGCGCTGCTGACCTCCGGGTTCAGAGAGGATCAACGGGTAAGGGATGCCCTTAAGCTGGGTATAAATGCGTTTATCCAGAAACCCTTTTCCATGGTGGAACTTTCCCGGACAATTTCAGAAATCATCCACTCCTAACTTTCTTTCAGAATGTGAATGGTGGATTTTAACTCCAGTACTTCTACCGGGCAGTCATCCCAATCATGAAACCAGCAGACAATGATATCGCATTGATCGGCACCAAAGCCGTGAGCCTGGAAATCAGAGCTTTTGTATTCAAATTCAATTTTAACCTGTTCCCAGGTTTGTTGATCGGTGATGTCAGGGCCCTCTATGCCCAAACATCGTTTTCCTTCTGCGCTGGGGAATTCTTCCCTGAAGGCTTCAATGATAAAACCCAGTTCATGGCTGATCATGCCAAATAGATAAATAACCCCCTCTTTATTGGTGGGGGCAAAGCGCAAACCGCGAAAATCAAGGGCTTCTCCCAGTAAACGGCGTTTCTTTATGGTTTTTTTCGGTTTAATGGTTTGAGGGATAAATTTTATTTTTGTATTTGTATTCATTTTCATTGCTTCTCCATTCACATCCATATCCATCCCCACACCCACGTCCACAGCGGTCTCCAGCTGTGGTTCTGGTTGAGGTTCTTCTGGAACTTGCCGTTCAGATGTTGTTTTTTCTTTTTCAACCAATAAATCCCTTTCTTTATGAATAATATCCAGGTTGATTTCCGGGGAGATTGGGATTTCGGCTTTTTTTGGTTTTTTGGGGAATTTTTCTTGAGCCAGGGCAAATGCCTCGGCGATACTTTTCCATCTATCTCGATAATGACGGTCGCTGTATTTGCCTTTTTCTTGAATGAGAGCCAGGGTTGGTACTTCACCGGAATCCTCATTCAGTCGAAGCAAATCCAGGAGCAATTCATCGTCATGTTTAGGTTCCCTTTTGCCGGTCTTATCTATTGATTTACCCGGTACCTGTAAACCAGCGTCTTTAAGTGCCCGGTTCCAGGAACCGATGTGGAATTTTACTGTACTTATGGGAATGGTTGAATGGCGTTCAAACTCTTCTTCTTTCAGAGATTTGGCACCTATTTCTTTTGCGATACGCTTAATTTCTTCAATGATTTGTTCTCTGGTATACATCTAATACATCCGTAAACCAGCCGAGCCGGATCAAAACCTCAAAAAAAGCTCGGCTGAACTCAGGTTAAGGTTAAGGTTAAGGTTAAGGAAGAAAATATTCTCCTCAACCTCAGCCTTAACCTCAACCTTCCTATAGAGATTATATTATAAGACTTTTTTAACATTTTTTCAACTCTGGGTTTTCTGATAAAGTGGGAACGTTATTATTAAACCCCACCAGAGTAAGCCCCCACCGCAAATAAATAATAATGGGAATATCCCCAAACATCTCTTTATCCACGCTTATAAATATCGGCCATGAAATATGTTCACTATCGTCTGATGGTCTGGTGGCGTTCCGAACCTACAGAGATATATTGAAGCGGTACCCCGGTATATTCTTCGATAAAATTGATGTAATCGCGGGCTTCCCGGGGGAGGTCATTATAATTGTTTATGTCGCTTATATTTTTTTTCCATCCTTTAAAGGGGTGCAGTGCTGGTTTCACCTGTTCCAGGTAGTCGATGGCCGGGTCGAAGATTTGATTTTTTTCTCCATTGCTAGTTTCATAGGCAGTCACGACGTTTATCTCATCAAATTCATCCAATACGTCCAGTTTTGTAATAAAAACCTCGTCGATCCCATTGATCATAATGGCGTACTTTAAAGCTACCAGGTCCAGCCAGCCGACACGTCGGGGTCTTCCTGTAGTGGCGCCGTATTCGTTGCCTTTTTCTCTCAAGAAATCAGCTTCATCACTGAAGAGTTCAGAGGGAAACGGACCGCCCCCCACCCGGGTGGTATAGGCCTTGGCAATGCCTATGGTTTTTCCCAGGGCTTTATGGGACAACCCGGTCCCGGTGCAGATACCGCCGATGGTGGGGTTTGAAGAGGTCACAAACGGGTAGGTGCCGAAATGGATGTCCAGTAGGGCGCCCTGTGCCCCTTCGAACAAAATCCGCTTCCCTTCACGGAAATATCGGTTTAGCGTATAGACCGTATTTCGCGCAAAGTATTTTAAGACTTGCCCGGCGTTGATGTAGTCGTCGATATAGCTTTCAATGGGAATCTCTTTTCCACCGTTGGTGCTGGTACGAATGCGCTGGTTGTAATAGTCGTTTAATGGTTTGGCTTTTTTATAAAATTGATCTTTGTCGAATAGGTCTCTTACGAAGATCGCTCGTCGACCGGTTAAGTCTTCGTATGCCGGGCCGATGCCGCGCCGGGTGGTGCCGATTTTGACGTACCGTGAATTTTCAAATATGATATCCAGCTCTTGATGCACCGGCAGGATAAGGGGAGCGTGAATGCTCAGCTCCAGGTTTCTAAGGATCACGCCGTTGGCTTTTACTTCTTCGAACTCCTTTAACAGTTGAAGGGGATTTACCACGACACCATTGCCGATAACGGATATGGTATTCTCTGAGAAGATACCTGCGGGAAGGAGGTGGAGTACAATTTTTTTCCCCTGGTAGTATATGGTATGTCCGGCATTATGGCCGCCCTGGTATCTTACCACCACGTTAAACTCATGAGCCAGGTAATCGATGACTTTACCTTTACCTTCGTCACCCCATTGAAGGCCCATTACTGCTGCATTTAAATTCATAGAATTGTCTCCTAAACGTCCAGGTGAACCTGTCAGCTAAAATTATAACCCAAAATGCATGAAAAGCAAATACAAAGATAAAGAAAATCAGCAATTCTAATTTTTCCGAATTGCCTGGGTGAACACGAAATGCAGGCCGAACCCCTACATTTGATGCCCCTTTTTATGCTTTTGTAGGGGCAAACCTTGTGTTTGCCCGCACTTTAATGGACAAAATTAGAATTACTGCGTTTTTACTCCCTCTATTTAATTAATTTTATTTGTGTGCTATAATTTACTTTCAAACATATTCGGAGGTTAGGGAAATGAGAGCTTTTACTATTATTACCACGGCAGTACTTATACTTTTATTTAAACCTCTTTTTCCTGAGGAATTGGGGACAGAAGCGAGAATAGAAAAACAAGGTGATATCTGGAGATTGGAGATCGGGGCTTCCAGTGGTGTTACACTGGGGGTAGAGGGATATTTAATGAAGAAGACCTATTCGGCAAAAGATAAAACGTGGACCCATGAGAAGATTGCCCGATTTAAAGTAAGCAAGGTTTTTCATCGGTTCTGTTTCGCCAGGGTTGTTCAGTGGATGGAAGGATTCTCTGATAAAGATGCGTCGTGGGCTCAATTTATTAAACATTTAGCCTCACCCGAGGAAAGCAAAAAGAAAACCGGGGAAGGGCCAGAACTAGTCATAGAAGTAGGCAAAACCTCAAGATGGTACCTGGAAAAGGGAGAGGAGGCTGAAAATCGCCTGAGATACGACCTGGCTATAGAGTATTACGAAAAAGTATTGGAAAAAGACCCGGATGACCCGGGGGCAAGGTTAAGAATGCCCAGGGCCAGGGGTAAATACTACATACAACAGGGTGACCTGGATTATAAAAACCAGGAGGATCTAAGTGCATACGAATACTATATCCATGCTTTCCTGATATTGAAAGAAGATGACTACATCGCAGCAGAGAAAATTCTGGACGTGTGGGAAAACAATGAAAATCTCTACAAAAAAACCAGGGAATATGAAGTCAGCCCCACCCAAATAATGGGATCATTAACAAACTATTGTAATAAATTACTGGAGGAGAATCATTTGGAAAAACTTTCAATCCTGGCACAAAAAATGAAGCGATTTGCTGAAAACCAAGAAATGAAAAACAAGCTGGATACGTGGATAATTGTAAAAGACATTCAAAACGACCTGGATAACAGCAATTTCGAGAAGCTGCTGACTTCGATCCAACAGTCCCTGGATGAAAACAATTTATATAAAGCCTCTTATATCATAGAAAAAATGGAGCGACTGGACATGGATGATGAAACCAGGAAGCAATTGACGGATTTAAAGGAAAAACTGGGGTCTAAAAAGGCTCAAATCAAAGTCCAAAGAGAAGTGAAATTAAGGAAAGAAAGGATTAGAGAATTAAAAAAAGAAGCTGAAGATTTTGCTGCATTAGGCAAATATGATGAGGCCATTAACCGTTACATAGAAATAAGTAAACTGGCGCCTGATAATAGCGAGTACATCGATAAAAGAAGGGAACTGCTGTCGAAAAAATTTGAATCTGAGAAAAAACAAAAAGAGATAGAAGCCCAAGTGAAGAGGGATGAACTGATCTTTCATGCAGAAGATTACTATAAAAAAGACTTATTCCAGGATGCCCTTGATAAATATGTAGAAGCCTATAAAATATTACCGGAAGAGGGCAAGGCCCTGGCCGGAATTGTTAAAGTCCTGGAAACATGCAGCCCGGGTGAAGCCAAATTTATCACTGCTGACTTACTGGAACGAAAACTAAATCGATTTATCAAAGATTTCTTAAATTATATCAGCAGAGAATATTTGCAGTCAAACGATGAAAAGGGATGGGAAATCTTGTCTAAAATTACCTTTATCACCAATAACAACCAGTATAATGAGTTAATGAGGCAGATGCAGTCCAACCTGTATACGAAATATCTTAAATCCGGAGATGATCAGTTTAAAATCGCTGATTTCGATAATGCCGAAGCCCTCTACAAAAAAGCACAGAGCTTTGGGGATACAGCGGAAATAAGTACCCACCTGAAGGTATGCTCCAAATTGAAACATATTAAAGAATTGATGGGCCGGAAGGATACCCAAAAACTAAATATGGCCATTAATTCGATCTCAGTTCTTCAAGAAAAACGTGAAATACTGGTGGGGTTACTGAATTTGAGTGAACGATACATGGAAAATTTTGATTTTAAAAAGGCAAAATTCCTATACAAAAGAGCAGCCCAGTTTAAGATTTCTGATATCAAGGAGAGAATCAAAACGTTGAAAGAAAAGGAAAAAGAGTTGAAAAAGAAAGCCAAGGAGATGAAAAAAAAGAAGAGTTGAAGATTGTGAACTTAATCCAGTCTTGATTTGTCATAGGAAAATACAGTGATCATGCCTGCTTTTTTATCCAGGGCGATTAAGCCGTGAGTGGTTACGACAATATCACTGACGTTTAAACCAGGGTCTTTATAAAGCGCTTTGGCACCGCCGGGGAGTCCCAGGAAGAGGAGTTCTCCTTCTTTGGCAATAATAAGAACAGGGAAACGGGGGAAAAAACCAAGTGTCAGGCATTTTCCCTTGTCCAGGGTGATTTGGGCTTTGGTGGGATCATTTAAATGGTACAAATAAACGTTATTGTTTCTCCCTGCCACTGCCATGAGATCCGCGGTATCCTGGATGGCAATGGTCCCGGCGCCGGGTTCTCCAAAGGGTTGATTAAGAATCTCCTCACCGCTCTCCAGTAAATAGGCGTAAATTCTTCCTTTACTGGTGAAGGCCAGATACTTGTTGCTTATTCCCATGGCAAAACCGACGCCTCCTTTGAATATAGGGGTAGAGACGATTTCCTGGAGCTTTTGATTATCTATCCGAAAGAGTGTAAGAACAGCACCTTTTTTTACGGACAGGTATTTACCGGATTCCGACATTTTAAAGGTCTCTCCAGCCGGAGGATTTCGCACGATAACACGCTGGTCTCTGCTAATAAAATCATGGGAAGTGATGGTGTATTCATCGATATACACGACACTTCCATTTGGCAGTCCCATTAAGATTTTTTCCTGCAAAGGATTCGGGGTAGGGGAATCGCCTGATTTGATGTCCATAAGATAAATCCTACCCCGACTTTCAAGGACAAGGGTATCGCCCTGAAAAGTTAAAATGGAGAGGACATCCTGGGGAGAGGCAATGGTTTGTTTTAGTGTAATAAAATCGTTAATTACGTCTTGTTGGCCAATGCGTTCCGGATCAAATTCAAACGTTTTAGGGGGGCCTTTTCTGCCAAAAGGTACCACGATGAAAAAAACGATTAAAATCACCAATATCAGGCCGGCGCCAATGATTAAGGGGGCCTTTGCTTTTATCTTTGCCTGGGCCGGCTCTTCCTCTTTAACAGGGATAGGGGCTTTTTGTTCTGGCTCTTCCAACACAATGGTGGGAGAGATACTTTTCAATGTTGGTTCATTAAGGGCGTTTAACGTCGTTCTACCAAAGGAATCGATATCCGGGAACCGTTCTTCCGGTTCCGGCATTGAGGCTTTGGTTATGGCTTCTTTAATTTCCCCGGGAATTTTATTAAATAACGGATCATCGAGCTGAATGGGGTCATGCACTTCATAAAGAATCTCTCCGATGCTTTTTTCTCTGCGAACCGCTTTGCCGGAAAGCATTTCAGCAATGATAAGGGCCAGGGCATACTGGTCCGTATGAGGCCCGATATTTTTATTGGTAAGTTGTTCCGGGGCAAGGTAATAGGGCGTCCCCATGACGGTATCTGTGGCTGTTAAATGGCCGCTTTCCTGGTCTTCCTTCTGTACTTTGGCAATACCGAAATCCAGTATTTTTAGAACTTCTCTTCCTTGAATTTCTTCGATAAATATATTCTCCGGCTTTAGATCACGGTGAACAATTCCTTTTTCATGAGCATAACTCAACCCCCGGGTAATCGGTTCCAGGTAGTTACAAAGCAGGGGAATAGGTAGACCTTCGGGGTATTTATTTATGACATCGCGCAAGGTATTTCCTTCCAGGTATTCCATTACATAGTATGGTGTTCCCCATTCCGAAATGTCGAAATCATAGACTTCGATAATGTTGGGATGTTTCAAACCGGCTAAAATACGAGCTTCCCTCAGGAA
>WVZO01000511.1:0-6431 GCA_011772425.1 Candidatus Aminicenantota bacterium | reverse complement strand
GGACAGGTGGTCATACCTGTGTAAAGCCTGTTGCACTGGTGGCACAAACGAAAATCAGTTTGCCTTGCTTTTGTTATCTCTTCTTCGCTCACGGTAGAATTCTATAATTTTAGGGTCTAAATGTCAAGTTAAAAGTATTTTTTTGCCTGTCTTCTTTCGAACCAGGTACATGATGCCCTGGAAAAAGCAAAGATTATTTTTTGTTTGGCGATTTTTTCTTACATTTTCTCAAAATTTATTTGACTATAGGTAATACATTTGTTATACTCTACGTATGAAAACAGCAATATACATACCGGATGACATATTTGATCTGGCAGAAAAGATTGCCAAACGATTGAACATTTCTCGAAGTGAATTTTACTCCAGGGCAATAAAGGAATATATTGGCGACTTCAATTCAGAGGACATCACCCGGCAATTGAACGCAGTTTATGAAGATAACGATAATAGTTCTAAAATAGATGAAGGTTTATATAGAGCTCAAAAAAGTGTATTGGAAAACGAGGAATGGTGATAAAGCGGGGATCAATTTGGTGGGCAGACCTGGGTTTACCGACAGGATCGGAGCCCGGATATAGAAGACCTGTCCTGGTTATTCAATCCAATGCATTCAACAGAAGCAGAATTAATACTGTTATTGTGGTTGTTGTTACAAGTAATCTAAAATTGTCCAAAGCTCCTGGAAATGTTTTTTTAAAAAAAGAAGAGTCAGGCCTGGAAAAAGATTCTGTAATAAATGTCTCCCAGATATTGACTATTAATAAAGAAATATTAATAGAGTTGGTTGGGTCCCTCAGTTCCAGATATCTTAAAAAGGTTGAAAAGGGAATCAGAACAGTTCTTTCATTGACATAAAACAAATCCAGAAGGGAAACGTTTTTTTTGCCTGTGCCTTTTCCTTTTCCCTCTTTCCCCTTATAAAAAGTTTGTTGGGGGGTCAAGGGGCACTTACAGTGCGGTGTTGAGGAATATCCATGAAGACGATACGTCGTTTGGAGCCTCGTACGCCGTCCTTGCACTGCAAATGCTACCCCACATAGTGGGGTTTTTCAAAAAAGCCCCCCTGGCCGCCGGAGGCAAAAATTCACTGGAATCGGGCTTGATATTTTTTGCGGTTTGTGGTATTAAATAACTTTATATAAAAAGGGGTAGGTGTGAATATGAGCGAAATAACCATCCTTCACCTGTCGGATATCCATTTTAAAAAGAAAGAAAAGGAAGATAATAAAACCTTTAGCCAGACTGTTCAACAGCGGCTGATCGACTCAGTAAAAAACCATTCGCAGAAAAACGGCAGCCCGGATGTGGTGGCGGTGACCGGTGATATTGCCTTTTCCGGGAAAGAACAAGAATACGAAGAAGCAGCGGATTTTTTTGATCGATTAAAAGGTGTATTACCAAAAAAAACCGAATTCCTGCTGGTTCCGGGCAACCACGATGTAGACCGTGAAAGGATAAGGAAATTATTTTCTCTTTATCGAATGGTCAATGAAAACAAAACAGATGAATTTCTTTTTGAGAAAGATAATATAAAGTATTTTGTAAATATGAAGTTCAAGGCCTTCCTGGCCTTTGCCCGGAAGATAAACCCATCCTTTTATAAAGATGAAGAGGATTATTTCTGGGTAAAGGAGATCGATGATAAAAATATTTCTTTCCTGGGGCTTAACAGTGCCTGGGCATCGGAAAGCAATAACGACCGTTTTAATATTGCCCTGGGTTACCGGCAGTTGTTGGATGCGCTGGATAAATCAAAGAACATCCCCAACCGCATTGTGTTGATGCATCACCCGCCGGTGAACTGGCTCAAAGACTTTGAGACTGGTAATACACGTGTGGAGATGTTCCGGCAATGCCAGCTTATGCTTCACGGTCACACCCATTCGGACAATGCCCTGGTGTTTAAAGACCCGTCTGACCAATGCATTTGCCTGGGGGCCAATGCCTCCTATACCGGTGATAAAGAAGGATTTATCGGTTTCCAGTTTATGGATGTCCACTATATTAAGAAAGGTATAAGGGTAAAGGTATGGCCGTACAAATGGGAGGAACAGCGGAATGAGTTTGTACCGCACCGGGAGCGCTGGCGCAGCCAGGGGGGAAGGTCTTACTTTATGATCGAAGCCGTGGAATCCGTACAAGAAAGAAAACCGGATGATGCGGTTTCACTGGTGATCCCGGAAGAGTACAGGAATTGGCTGGATGAGTTTCATTCGGTCCTGCCCATGGACCACCTGGCCCGCAGAGGGGAGGTGGTTTTAATCAGCCTTCCGGCGGTCTACATTCCCCTGGAAACCGCCAATCCATTTCATAAACCCAGAGATGAAAAGGATATGAAAAGGGGAGATAAAGAAGACGGTGGCGAACCCGAAGAACCGGCGACCATCGATATCGAGGAGTTGATGGGACGAGTCGATTGCTTACTACTGAGAGGAAAGGCGGGTATGGGTAAAACCACGTTAATTAAACACCTGGCTTACAGTATTACCCATGGTCCCGGGCCGGAGACACTCCGGGAATATTTACCGGTGATGGTATTTTTAAAAGACCTGTGGCCTATCTATGAAAGCAAAGTGAAGGAGGACCCAACCCATGTAACCGTTGAATTGCTTTTAGAGGAATGTTTTGAGAAAAACCGGTGTCCCCTGCCCATGGACACTGTTAATGCATACCTGTCGCAGGGCAGGGCGCTGCTGCTGCTGGATGGGTTGGACGAAGTGCCGGAAGCAATCCGTGACGACCTGGTGGACCTGGTACATGGGTTTCAATTTCAACATAAGAACAACCGCTTTTTAATTACCGGCAGGCCCCATGGTATCGAGGGGAGGGGCATGTTATGTTTTGGAAAATATGTCCGGGATATCGAACCCCTGGACGAGAAAAGGAGCCATGATTTTATCGGCCGGTGGTTCCGGGCGGTCTCCGGACAGGCCACTGGTGTTGGGGAAAGCAATGCTGCGGATATGATTACGGATATCCGACAGCATGAGCATGCGGTGATATTTACGGAAAACCCGCTGCTGTTGACCGCGCTGTGTATTTTTTACCTGGTAGGGGGCAAACGCATCCCGGACCAGCGGGCCGACCTTTATGACCGCATCGTGGGCAACCTGCTCTACCGCCGGTTCCACGACCCAAAGGACAGGGAAAAGGTGAACCGGGTCCGCGAATTCCTCATGCTCCTGGCCTTTGCCATGCATGAACAAAATACCAGGAGTATCGATGCCGGCGAGGCAGCGGAATTTTTAAAACAAACCTATCCCCGGGATCATAATGAACCGACGCCGGATTACAAAAAGCGGCTGGAGGAATTATTTAATGACATCGAACCCATGTGCGGCCTGTTAAACCGGATGGGCAGCGGAGACATCGAGTTTGCCCACCTGTCTTTTCAAGAATTCCTGGCAGCCAATCATATGCTGGACAGCGATATCGATTACAAGAAATACCTGGAAGACCCCTGGTGGAAGGAAACTATCCTGCTGTATGCCGGTCTCATGAACCTGACCATGAAGAAGCGCAGCAATGATATGGTTCATAAGTTGCTGGACAGTAAAGCACCGCTTCGTATTCAATTGCTGAGTGCGGAGGCGCTCAGGGATTTCCAGGCTTCCAAACGGGAAGAGGCAGTGGTTCAAAAAGCAAATGACAGGCTGCTGGCCATTATTCAAGCGGATGCAGAGCTTCAAGACCGGTTCAATGCCGGAGAAATCCTCGGAAATCTTGGCGACCCACGCATAAATATCCAGGAACCGCCGATGATCGAAATCCCGGCCGGTGAGTTCATCAGGGGTTCAAATGAAGATGACAGAGAAAAACCGGTTGGAAAAGTATATCTCGATGTCTTTGAAATCGGCAAGTACCCGGTTACCAATCACGAATTTAAAGCATTTGTGGATGACAATGGCTATGATAATCAAGAACTCTGGACCACGGAGGGCTGGCAGTGGCGAATGGAAGAGAACATCTCCGGACCAAAATATTGGCATGATAGAAAATGGAATGGTCTCAATTTCCCGGTGGTGGGGGTTGGCTGGTATGAAGCGTCTGCATATGCAACGTGGTTGAGCCGGAAAACAGGAAATTCGTATTGCCTTCCCACGGAGGCCCAATGGGAAAAAGCCGCTCGCGGCAGCGGCGGCTTTTTATACCCATGGGGCAATACGTGGGAAAAAAAGGAAAACCGGTGCAATTGGCGTGATATCGGGTTGAGGCGTACCAGCCCGGTGGGAATATTCCCATTGGGTGCCAGCCCCTACGGGTGCCTGGATATGGCGGGAAATGCCTGGGAGTGGTGCGCGGATTGGTATGCAGATGATTATTATAGAAAAAGCCCGGACAGGAACCCCCGGGGGCCTGCGGACGGCTCCTACCGGGTGATACGGGGCGGCGGCTGGTTCGGCTCCCGGTGGTACTGCCGCGCGGCGTACCGCATCGCCCGCCGCCCGGCCATTCGCTTCGGCTCCTTCGGCTTTCGTCTTGCCAGNNATCTACGCCCGGTGGGCCTGCCGCTCGGCGTACCGCTACGCCCTCCACCCGCCCGTTCGCTTCTCCGACTGCGGCTTTCGTCTTGCCAGGTTATTTTAGTTTTACGGCTTTCCCCTTTACCGCTTTACCCCTAATCGCCGAAGGCGTTTAAAATATTGTCCGCAGGACGCCTTTTGAATTATCAAAGGCATTTACAATGCGGTAAAAAGCACGAAGGTTTTTTTCTTCCCCCTTCCCCTGCGCAAAATGGGCAAAACAGAGCTAAACTGTAATTGTTTGCACTAATATTTTCATTTCCCCTTCGCTCTTTTTTTTAATGATTAAATAGAAATCGTTTCGGTTAATTTTCATTTTTTGGATGACCAATAATGTTTTAAGAAGAATATCCACATCACCTTCTTTGAATTCCTCTGAAACCTTATGGATGCGATTGGTGTTGATTGTTAAAAAGTCCAGTTGTTTTTGGATATCTTTTGGGAGTAGTTGTTTTAGGAAATCTTTTACATGTGCTGGTGTTTTAAATATTTTCTCGAATACACTGCCGTCAATTTTTCCGATTCGTTTCTCGAAGAAACTTTCGTTAATTATTCCCATTATTTGTTTCATTATAATCTAATTATAAACAAAGTAATTCGTTTTTTCAAATTGAGTTAAGGGTTAAGGCGGTCGCGTCTCAACAGGCTGTCCGAGAATTCCGGGTGAACACAAGGTTCACCCCTACCTCCGCCCGGAAACCCTTTGCAGGGGCGAATCTTGTATTCGCCCTTATCCCGCATTTCGATTATTTTTGCTATTCTCGGACAGCCTGTCAATTTTTGACAAAAAAAAGGGTGACAAAAAAAGGGTGACGGTGCGTCAAAATGTCAAAACAGGAGGCCAAAAAAGGAATAACAGTAAAGGAAGATAATGGGTGGGGCCGCCCCGGGCAGCCCCAAAACCGGAACTGCCCGGGCGGCCGGCACTTTTTGAGGTTATGACAGGGAGGTCTAAAACACTCTTACGTTTTAAGGATTACTTTTTGTCCTGGATGCCGCAAGCCTTCCAGGTTTCCTGAGGCATCTTGAACTTAATGATTTTCTTGAACTCTTTAAACATATCACCCAATATTTCCAATTCAGCTTCCAGGTCAGCCGTTGCTTCTTTGAGCGCGGCTTTGAATTGTTCCTGTATCGCATTCTTTTTTATGGTTTTGTCCTTCTGGGCAATAAAGAGGTTTATCTTTTCCTCGCTAACTCCAAATGTTTCAAGTTGTACCTTGTACAATCCAAGACCTTCAATCATAACCTCAGTACCATCAATTTTTTCAGGATAAGTAGCTCTATCCCAATTCATTTTAACCTCCTGTTATTTAATTTTTTCTTTCCAGGCGATGCCTAAGGTAACACCGCCTGAAAAACTTTTATACGATAAAATTCGGGAAAAGGTTTAACTTTTTTTCATTTTTTTTTTAAATTTTTTATTAACGATATTTGCACATTAGAGATGTCCTTATTTTTCACTACCCGTAAACGGTGTTCGTATGATATGTACACAAATAAGAACATTATGTTCTCGTTAAGAACAATGAGACAGGTCATGTTAATTCTTTATAAAGATATGAAAAATATTTAGCAGACGTGCTGCTGATTTGCAACATTCGAACAAGAACAAAGCAGGGAGCACAATGCTGTTGGCTTAAGAAAATCCGAAAATCGAATATCGAAATCCGAAACAAATTCAAAATTCAAATGTTCAAAATCCAAAACAAAAACAGCATGATACAATGCTTTTAAATTCTTTTCGTTTTGGTCATTTGAATTTTGGTCATTTGGATTTGTTTCGAATTTCGAATTTCGTGCTTCGAATTTAAGCCGTTTCTTTAAATCAACAGCATTGTGCAGGGGGCAGGGGGCAGGGTGCAAGGCGCAAAGAGGGGTGGAATGATACAAAATAGGGTTTTG
>WVZO01000250.1 GCA_011772425.1 Candidatus Aminicenantota bacterium | reverse complement strand
TCGGGCAAGTGTAAAACGCCTGACGGCGATAAACCCCCGGCGAGGGTGTCCTAAATAAAAAGAGCCCCTGAGAAAAAAATAAAACGGTTGATAATGCTTTTAGGAGATGAAACGTATTATAATATATAAGAAGTATTACCAGTGAGCTGTTTAATGGACGAAGAAAAACAAGTGATTGCGATGTGCCTGGCCGGAGACAACGAAGCCTTTGCCATACTGGTTAACCGGTACGAAGCCCATGTGAAAGCCCTGGCATGGAACATCACCGGAAGCGGCGAAGATGCCGGGGAAATCTCCCAGGACGCCTTCCTACAAGCCTTCAAAAATCTACGACTTTTCGATCAAAGCAAACCCTTCAAAAACTGGATCCTGGGAATCACTATCAAACGAAGCCTCGATAAAATACGAAAACAAAAAACCTTTCNNTCTCCCATTTTTCATCCCTTGTTAAAACGATTGAATGAACGGGAGCGAACCGCACTATCCTTGCAGATTAATGAAAATTTTACAGCGAAAGAGATCAGTCAACTATTGAATTGCTCGGAAAACTCCGTCCGCGTGACACTTTTTAACGCAAAGAAAAAATTAAAAAAAGGATTGCCAATGGCTGGTAAAACCAACAGAGAACAAAGCAATCCCGCGAATCCGGGGAAAACCCATAAAACCGACGAGGTTGTACCATGAAAACAAAAATAAATATGAAGTGTACACTTTATAAATTCTTATTCCGGGTATTACCGGTAAATGCCTGGAAGGTGTTTATCATGGACACTCATTTTGCCAGGTGTCCACACTGTCGGGAAGAAGTGGAAACCGATGAAATAGAGAAACAACTGCTGGTTTCTCTGAAAGAGGCACAAACATTACCCACTGTTTGGCCTTCTGTCCGTAGTGAGATTGAAATGGAAAAGGAAAAAACCAGGGAAGTGAAAGTGAAACCCGCGAAAGTGCTGACTATAAACAGATGGCAGTGGGCAGCAGGCGTGGGTATGGTAACTGCCGTGCTGCTTTTGTTGATTTTCTTTCCTTTTTCTCCCGGGGAGAAACCCCCGGATTCTGCGGGATTCAAACAAAAGGAGTCGGGTACTGCTAACCAGGTGGTAATCAAATCGGTAAAGATCGGCAGTAAAGCAGCTAAATTTTATGTGTTTCAATCGGAAGACCCGGACAAGCTGATTGTCTGGGCACAAAAAAAATCAGAAAATCACGGAGGATAAAAATGAACATTAAATATTTTAAATACGCAGGAATTATAATAGCGATACTTTTGTTACTATGGCAGCCGGTGACGGCCGGAGAAAAAGAAGAAGGTGATATCCTGGTTCATCTAAGGCTTTACGAGGGAAGCCGCGGCAATGAAATGCAAAAGTCCAGTGTGGTTTCATCTTATTATTTGAAACCTCTTTTTGTCAGCAGTTTGGTTTCGGAAATGGATATCCGGCAAGAGCAAAAAGAGTTGAAGCGGATATTTAATTTGAGTGATATCAAACTCATGACCAAAACTCAATGGGGTTGGAAATACGGGAAGTCTGAAAAACGCTTCCGCATGGTGGTATTAAACGGGCATGAATTCCTGGTGCAATTGACCATGAAAGGCAAAAAGAACGGTTTTAAAGTAGAGGTGGTGGATAAAGGGGAAAAAGCACCGAGACCGCTCCTGGAAACGGAATTGGAACTGCCGCAAAAGAAATCCACGGTGTTCGGGTTTGAAGATTCGCTACGCAAACCTTATTTTATTTGTCTCCAGCGGGAAGAAAACCAATCTATTATCGATAAAGAGCCGATACCGGTTTCCCCTGATAAACCCAGATTAATGAAACGGGCAAAACCCCTATACCCGAAATACGCTCTGGCGCGAAAAATTCAAGGAGAGGTGATCCTTGATGCCGCGACCGATATAGAGGGAAATGTCGCGGAATTGTACGTAGTGGATGGCGTAAAGGAGTTAACCGTGGCTGCTATCGAAGCGGTAAAACAATGGAAATATGAGCCTTATATAAAAGACGGCAAAGCCGTACCAATAAGGTTTACGGTTATTATTCATTTTGACTTACCTGGAGAAGCCGGGGAGAAATTAAAGTATTATAGAAAGAGTCCGCGTTACACTGGTGAATTGATGGATTTTCATTTTGTTAACGCCGACATAAAAAATGTGCTGCGAATAATTGCAAAGATAGTGGAAATCAATATCGTGGTTGATCCGGGAATTGCAGCAAGTGTTTCCTGCCAGATGAGCCAGGTCCCATGGGACCAGGCCCTGGAGAGTATCCTGCTGCTTAATGGGCTTGATATGATCCGCAAGGGAAATGTGCTCAGGATAATGAAAGCAACCCCGGACAATAAACGACTTAAGCAGGCCGTGGCCAGGAAAGAATACACCGGCGAACCATGTGTTTTCGACTTCAAAAACGTAGATATAAAGGATGTTTTAGATGTAATTGCCGCAGTCGGTAAATTTAAAATAAAAGTCGAACCCAGTGTTGGTGGCAGGGTGACCTGCAAAATGAGAAAGGTTCCCTGGGATCAGTTCCTGGACCTAATCCTGCAGATAAATGAATTGGACATGAAATGGGAAGGTGAAGGGGAGAAAAAGGTTCTTAAAATTTTCAAACCTGAAAAAAAGTTAGAAAAGATTACAAAAGAAAAGAAAGCAGCCGACATTCCCAATATATTGCCTGTCAAGGGGTATTTGGCGGATGGATTCGGGTTCCGCAAAGATGCCAAGACCAATAAAAAAACATTCCACAACGGTATTGATATTGCCGCTAAAAAGGGAACTGAAGTGATTGCACCGGCGGATGGCACTGTAATCGCTGCGGAATCCAGGAAGAAATACGGAAAGCTGTTGATTATCGATCACGGCAATGGATATACTACGTGGTACGGTGAATTGTCACGTTTCAATGTAAAAAAGGGAGAAAAAGTGAAACGGGGGCAGGTGATTGGTTATGTGGGTAATAGTGGTTCTAAAGGCGAGTCTCATTTGCATTATGAAGTACGTCTTAAGGACAAGCCCATCAACCCTTTGTCCCTTGTCAGGGAGAAGTAGGGTAATGATACTGATGGGGTACAACTTAACGAAGCAAAGTACAATGGTTGACCGTGTATGAAAAGCTTTTGCGGGGGGTCCAGGGGGGCAGTTTTCTCGAAAAGAGCCCCCCTGGTCGCCGAGGGCTATCCTTGGAATTGCAAACAGAAAGAACAATATTTTTTCCGCAATTCCGGGTTATTGGAAATTTCCTTTCTAATGCTTTTTAAATACTCTCCATCGACAGGGTCTTCTTCACCGCTGCCAAAAGGAACCGAATAGGGGAGGTAAAAGCAGGGGGAAATACGCTGCGATTCATCAAATACAATACTGGTAAAAGGGACCTGACAGACTTCATTGAGATCGTTCAATTCTTCTTCAGCGTCATGTTCCTTGCGAAGCGACCGGAAATAACGAACACAATTGTCAAAAAAAGCCTCCCGTTGAAACAATCTTCCCCTTCCCCTATCCAACCGCACCATCTTTTTCAAATTCTTTTCCAGGAGATCGATTTCTTTATCATCCAGTATCGCGTTTTCCCAACTCTCTGCCGGGATATCCTCTTGTCTCCCGAAACAATAGGGTTTCAGTTCCGGGACATTAAAAAAAATCGCATCGATAGGCAAATCAGCGGCCAATAAATAAAAATCCACAAGATCATGTACATTTTTTTCCTGGAGCAGGTAGGTGAAAGCCACCTGGGCGGAAGGCTGCTGATCCAGGATTCTCCCGGGCCAGGCAATGATTTCATCAAAATTATCAAGCCCCCGGATTTCATGATGGAGTGTCTCATTACTGGCGTCTATAGAAAACATATAAGCATCCACATAGTCTTTTATCTCATCAAAAACAGCGTTTAAACGCCCGCCATTGGTGATTAACGTAATCCGTGTTCCAGTTTCTTTCAGCACCCGGAGGATTTCTGTCAGGTGAGGGAGAAGGGTGGGCTCACCCCCGGTAATAAAGGTAAGGCCAACATTGTATTTGGAAATCAAAGGTATGATTTTCTGTTGAATGACAGGCAACGAAAGAGACGTTTTAGGTTTAGTTTTCCAGTAGTGGCACAGTTTGCACCCGGCATTGCAGTGATTGGTCACCACAAGAAAAATTCTATCCAGCCTGTCTATCGAACCATTTTTCATTTAAAAATCCACATCATAAAAACAATAGGCATACACACCATGGGGATCGTTGAACTCTGACAGCCGTTTCAACTGCTGCATCAGAACGCGCAGCGCACCGGTGAAAGGATTTAAGGCCTGTCGCGAATTTCCGCCTACAGCATCGGCTGTGCGATTCTCTGAAAGCAGGTTTAAAATCATCTCCTGGGTAGAAGTAAGTTTCTGCCGGAAATATTTTACTTTGTAATCTTTGCCCAGTTTTGCCAGTTTTGCCGCAGAATCTAATGCCTGGGAAAACCCACCCAGGTGGTCTACCAGTCCCAGCTTATGGGCATCCATGCCAATCCAGACCCGGCCCTGGGCAATTTCATGTACCTGTTCAGGCGTCATGTTCCGTGCTTTTGCCACCGTATTAATAAATTGATCATAACCGTTTTCGATAACCATGCGGATGGCCTCCTCCACTTCGGGTGAAATAGCACGATCAGTGCGTAAAGCCCCGGCAAATTTGTTCGTGCCAACACCATCTACACGAACGCCCAGGTACTTCTCCATGGTTTTCTGGAAGGTGGGGAACATACCATAAATGCCAATAGAACCGGTAATCGTGGTGGGGTAAGCCCAGACTTCATCGGAAGCCATGCTGATCGAGTACCCGCCGGAAGCAGCAACCGCCCCCATCGACACGACCACAGGTTTACCATCGCTGCGAGCCACTTCCAATTCCCTGCGAATAATCTCCGAGGCAAATGAACTGCCGCCGCCGCTGTCAACACGAAGCACAATGGCTTTTACTTTCTTATCTTGACGGGCTTTCCGGAGTAAAGCCGCTGTTGAATCACCACCAATGGTTCCCGGTGGTTGATAACCATTAAGGATACTACCTTTGGCTACAACGACACCTATCACATCGCCAGTCTCATCCTCACCCCACCGGTCCCGGTCCAGGGCTTCCAGGTAAGCTTTATAACCAATCCTGTAATAGGAATGGGTTTTTTTATCTTCTCCTACCAATTCGATCAAACGCTGCCTTACCCGGTCCCGTGGAACCACATGGTCGACAAGTCCTGCCTTAAGTGCTGTCATCGCTGTGTCACCTTTGTGCTTTTTTAGATTTTCATTAAATCGATCAATATAATCATTAATGGCTTCTATTTTTATCTTGCGGGCCGCAGCAACGTCTTTCAAATAGGAATCCCATAAAATCCCTAACCATCGGAGGTTGGACTCTTTGGCCTCCTCCGACATACTATTGCGAGAATACGGCTCCACCGCTGACTTATATTTACCTACCCGGAAGATTTTCACCTCCACTGCCAGCTTGTCCAGGCCTTCTTTATAATAGCGGCGATAACGGCCGTAGCCTTCCAGTATTAACATCCCCATTTGATGCAGGTAGATTTCATCCGCATGGGCAGCCAGGTAATAGGAGTTCCGGTAGTAATTATCTGCTACGGCAATTACCTTTTTACCTGTCTTTTTGAAGCGGTCGATAGCTGCACCGAGATCCTGTAATTTGGTCAATCCGGCACCTCCCATCCTATTGAGATTCAACACCAGGGCTTTCACCCGTGTATCGTCCTTACCTGCCTCAATCGCATCCAACAAATCCTTGAGCAGTGTTTCACGTCCTCCACCAAGGCCCACCATTGCTTTTGCCGGGTCCAACAGTTCCGGCTGTCTCAATTGTTCCACAATCGTGCCTGTCGGCGTTACCACCAGGGCAGTGGAATCAGGTACCTTGGGCCGGGTATCGCGTAATAAAAAAGACAGTACG
Source organism: Candidatus Aminicenantota bacterium (assembly GCA_011772425.1). GTDB lineage: Bacteria > Acidobacteriota > Aminicenantia > UBA2199 > UBA2199 > JAKAGC01. Next base: position 10,113 of record WVZO01000250.1, on the reverse strand, counting down.
TAAAACAATATCACAAAAAAGACAATATTCAGTACCAGTCGCCGGAAAAAATCAATACCCCACCACACTCGAGCAAGAATAGATGCTGATTTTCTTTCTTTTTTTTCTTCCATAGGCATTTCTCCTTATGCTAAATTAAAATAGTAACACGAAATCAACTATCCGTCAAAAAGGTATATTTTTTAATTTTTAACCACGAAGCCCTGCGGCGCGGCGCATAGCGTCACGAGCCTATAAAGAAGGACACGAAGGGACTTCTATGGGTGGTAACGCTATGCGCCGCGCCGCGGGTCGCCGCGGGGTTGAAAAAAACAAAAAAATATACTATTATTATTACCGAACAGATAACGAACAAAATGAGTGAAGAAAAAGAAAAGATTCGCAAAATCATTCATGTAGATATGGATGCTTTTTATGCTTCTGTGGAACAGAGAGACCGGCCGGAGTTGCGAGGAAAACCCGTGGTTGTAGGAGGACCTCCCAACAGCAGGGGAGTGGTGGCCACCTGTTCCTATGAGGCCAGAAAATATGGAATCCATTCTGCCATGCCCTCCAGTCAGGCCTTTCGTTTATGTCCCTGGGCAATTTTTGTAAAGCCCAGGTTCGACGTATACACAAACGTATCTAAAGAAATAAGGGAAATTTTTTATGAATATACAGACCTGGTAGAACCGCTGTCATTGGATGAAGCCTACCTGGATGTAACGGAAAATAAAAAGGGAATTCTCCTGGCCACAGAGGTTGCCCGTCAGATATTAAAAAAAATATATCAAAAAACCCGGCTTACTGCATCGGCCGGGGTATCTTTTAACAAGTTCCTGGCCAAAATAGCATCAGATATCAACAAACCTAAGGGACTTACGGTAATTACTCCCAAAATGGCGCCGGCATTTATCGACCGGCTGCCCATTAGAAAATTCTTTGGAGTAGGAAAAGTAACCGAGAAAAAAATGGCAGCGTTGGGCATCAAAACCGGGGCGGACCTCAAAAAAATGAAAAAAGAAGAATTGATCAACCATTTCGGCAAAGTAGGCTCTTTTTACTATAATATTGTCCGCAGTATTGATGACCGGCCGGTCAATCCCCACCGCATCAGGAAGTCCATGGGCGAAGAACAAACCCTGAGCAAAGATATTGACGACCGGCAGCAGATGCTCCAGGTCCTTGAAAAAATTGCCCGCAGTCTTGAAGAACATTTGAAAAAAAACCGCATCAAAGGACGAACCATTACCCTGAAAGTAAAATATTACGATTTTAAACAGATCACTCGCAGCATAACACTTGAAGCACCGGTGGATGAAGCAGACATGATTATGAAATATGTAAAAACGCTGCTGGACAAAACCGAAGCAGGAAAGAAAAAAGTCAGGTTGTTAGGAATCACCCTATCGAGTCTTCTTACGCCCTAGACCAACCGAGAGGGTTATATTCGAATTTCGGATTTTTTTGTCAGAAAACGGCAAAATTTCACCTTTCCTTACTTCCCCTATTGACCCTGCTGCGCAGCCACATCAGGGCGATGATGGTTTTGGCATCTTTTATTTCACCGGCTTGCCATGCCTGCCATGTCTCCGGCAGGGAATATTCTAATATGCGGATATCTTCATGTTCGGTTTCTACACCTCCGCCGCTGGCGACTTTGTCTGAATCCACTACCTCTGCATAGTAAAGAAATATACGTTCTGAAGAGCCTCCAGGAGATAGATAAAAAGTAGAGATAGGAGTCAATTCACTTACTCGATATCCGGTCTCCTCGAGCACCTCGCGGCGCACCGCCTCTTCAGGTTTCTCGTCTTTCCCCAAAATTCCAGCCACCACTTCAATCATCCATCCGTCCCCTTTTTCATAGGTAGGGAACCTGAATTGTTGAACCAGTATAATCCTCTGTGTCTCTCTATTGAAAATGAGAACCGCTGCGGCATCTCCCCGCTCAAAATTCAAGCGTCTGACACGATCACTCATCTGCCCATCAAATTTTTCATACCTGACAAAGGCTTCTTCGATTTTAAAAAAATCATCAAAGACTCGCCGTTTCCGTTCAATTTCTACTTTTTTCATTTCATTTGCTCCGTTTTAAGTTTTGAATATACAAAGGCAATTATAATTGAACAAGAAAAAATTTCAACCCCCATTGTCTTGCTGTTGCCAACTGCCAACTGCATACTGCCTACTGCGCCTTTTTGAGTTTTTTTATTTGTTTTTGAAATTCCTCTAATTCATCTTTTGCAATTACTTTTATTTCAGTGAGTTTAGCCAGGATAACCTGTTCGATTACAGGAACCTGCATCAAGTATATCAATTCAACATATTTTTCATACCTGGGGTCTTTTATGGGGATATGACAATCCAGGAGTGAGACGGCAGGGGGGAATGTTTCTTCTCTCTCATACATCTCTCCTTTGCTGCTTATTAACCAGCTGATATTTAACCTGTAGTTTTTTTCTAAGTAATCTAAGTATCTAATACCTGGAAATGTTTTGCCAACTTCGATATTAGTAATAGTGGATTGATAGACATTCAACTCCCGAGCCAACTGGGCTTGTGTCTTTCCGATGGCCTCCCTGAACCGTTTAAATCGTCTGCCGATTTCTGTTTTTATGGATATGTTGTCAATTTCAATCATTTTTCTTATTTTATGTCGTCGGCCCGGTGGATTTCTCTTTTGAGTTTAGCCGACTTCTGGCATGTTAATCCAACTATATACATCACATTCACCACGAACATTAATATAACTCATTTTAGACCTGAATGCAAGTCAAAAAATTAAAAAAATAGGAAAATGTTAAAAATAAGTTGTAATGTAGATTGCATAAGGCTTGGCCATATAATAATGCAGTAAATATAGTCTTCCTAGTACAACCATTTTGCGATTTATACAACTTTAGTTGTACAAAATAAAAAATTTTTTTCCACCCAATTTTAATACTTTTGGTGTATTTACAAAGAGTATACAGGTGTTATAGAATTATACTCTAATATATCACATATTTCCGCACCCACAAAACAAAGTATGTGAGTTAAAGGAGTAAAGGGAATCAATGCACAGACCTGGGAGCGCAGAGAAAACAAAACGGGGAAGTCCCCGCAGCCGAGATTTCCTGACCAATCAAATAAAACCAATTCGGTTTTCATTAAAATTAAAAACAGGCACCCTATGCATAATTAAATATTACCTGATCATTTGTATCTTGCTTTGTTGATATGATGAAGGCATCCCCCAAGGCGAAAATTAACGCCTGCAGACAAAGAATAAATAAAGAATCAGAAAAAACAAAACACTAAAAAAATAGGAGGATAAATAAATGAAAGTTTTGAGATTAGCTACCATGCTGGCAATTTGCTTAATATTGGTTGTTGGCCTGTATGGCGAAAAAGACAAGAAACCGACATTAGAGCAGATGCGGATGGAGATTCAACAAAAAGGTCATACCTTTACGGTTGACAAAACCAGTGTGTCCCACATCCCGTTGAAAAAGCTCTGTGGATTGGTAGAACCGCCGGATTGGCGAGAAACCGGTACATTTGACGGCGGCGGCCAGGGAGCAATGGCAGTGCCTTCAAGCTTTGACTGGAGGAGTTATGGTAATGTTACTTCAGTAAAAAACCAGGGATCATGCGGATCATGTTGGGCCTTTGGCACAGTCGGTTCATATGAAGGAGTTATATTGGTTGCTGGCGGGCCTTCTGAAAATTTATCTGAAGAATGGTGCCTGGATTGTAACAGCTATGGCTACAGTTGCAGCGGCGGATGGTGGGTGTTTGGCGACTTTTACAATGGTGTCCCCAGGGAGAGCTGTTATCCTTATGTGGGCAGCAAGGGCTCGTGCAAGACCAGCTGCACCAGGTATCATCCCATGGACACCTGGTATTATGTCGGTTCCTCCAGCGGAGTTCCCAGCACGTCAGCTATCAAAAATGCAATTTACAATTATGGTCCGGTTGCCGCAGCTGTATGTGCTGATTATTACATGCAGAACTACTCCGGTGGAATTTTCACTCATACGTCATCCGGTTCTGTAAATCATGCCATCGTTTTGGTAGGATGGAATGACAGCGGCTCATATTGGATTATGAAAAACTCCTGGGGCACCGGTTGGGGTGAAAGCGGCTATATGAGAATTCAATATGGTGCCAATTCAATTGGTTATGCTGCTGCTTATGGCATTCCTGAAGGTGGAGCCCCACCGCCGCCAACCGACCCCTATGAGCCCAACGACAGCCCCGGTGCTGCATATGGACCGATTGATTCTGCCACCAATTATACCGATGCGGAAATCTCCACCTCAAGCGATGAAGACTGGTTCCATTTTACCACCCAGGATACCGGCACGATTACGGTGAGTGTCACCCATGAAAGCGGTGAAGATCTTGACTGGTATCTCTATCGATCCACGGATACATCCAACTGGGTGGCACGGGGATACACCACCAATAACCCGGAAACAGGATCGTATAATGCCACCTGGGTCGGTAAATATTATGTCAAGGTGGTTGGCTACAGCGGATCCACCAGCACCTTTACCTTAAGGGTTACCTATCCGGATACAGGCGGCGGCGGTGGCTGGGATGGATATTACCGGCTCATCAACAGGTACAGTGGTTATGCCTTAGATATTAACAGCGGGTCCAGCTACGTCTATCATTACACTTACAACGGGAATTACGATAAGCACTGGGAAATTATTGATCTGGGTAATGGCTATTACAGGCTCAAAAACCGTTACAATGGGAATGACTTAGACGTTGGCGGCTCATCCGGCTATTGCTATAACTATCCCTGGAATGGCAATACCGATAAGCAGTGGCAGATTATCGATCTGGGAAATGGATATTACAGGCTCGATAACCGGTACAGCGGCGCCAGCCTGGATGTGGGCAGCAGCAGCAACTACGTCTATCACTATCCCTGGAATGGCAATACCGATAAGCAGTGGCAAATTATAGAGATTGACTAGCTGATATGAATACGATAACGCATAATACAAACAAACCCGGATAATTCACGACCTGACTTCAAGGCTGAGGGAAAGAGGTTGAGACGCATCAACGTCGCCCTCAGCCTTTTTTTCATTTCTAAAACCATAAAAAAAAGGCACCCCCTTGCGGGGATGCCCTTTTTTTTCTTTTGTTTCCTTCCTCTAAACGAATTAGAGGAAACCTTTAAACACAACCTAACTCATTACTCATTTACCACTCGACTTTGGCTCCGATGAAAATGGACAGCGGCGCGAACCATTGTGAGAACTGTCCGTACCTGGGGTTGTCATAGGTTATGACGTAATCGTCGGACCCCACAGCCCCGAGCAATTCGGCTTCGCCGAGCCAGTTATCCCTGCCAATTTCTTCCTGCTGATTCAGGATGTTGAAAATGTCAGCATACACGGAGATGGTGAAGAGCTTTTTGATCCTGAATTTCTTTTCAACCCGAAGATCCAGTCTCCACTCAGCCGGGTAACGTCCGCTTTCACCCAACGGATCGACATAGTAGGTGTAATAATATCCGTGGTGTCCCGTGGCTCCACCGTCTTCCCAGAGCATATTAAGGGAGTCGGTGTAGGGATAACCGCTGAACCAGTAGAGGTTGACACCAAAGTTGATGTCCCAGGGCAGGATGACACTGCCGTAGAACCTGACCTGATGACGCACATCATTGCCCAGGTATCCCAGAGTATTGACGATCTGGTAGGGATCATCTCCGTAGGTACCTTCAGCATCACTGACGGTGAAACCCTTCAGTTTGGACCAGGTATAGGAAGCCAGGAACTGGAACTTGTCGTCACCAAGGTTCTTCTTCATCGTGACGATCACAGCATCATACTTCTTGTAGGTCTTGCCCCAGCTTGTCTCCGTGGTATGGAAGTCTTCTTCATTGGCAAAGTGCCAGGCGCCGTCACCATCCAGATCATAGTCCTCGATCTTTTGCTTCCAGGACCGGTGCATGTAGCTGATACCAATGGACAGTTTGTTGGTGAGGATCCTTTCGTAACCGACGCCAAATTCATCCATATACTGGGGTTTCAGGTCATCATCTTTGGTGGTGGTTCCACCCGGAGCAGTGGCATAGAATGTGCCCATGTAAGTCCAGGTGGGCAACCCATAGTGCTCACCATAGTAGACGTCCACGTACCTGACAAAGTCAGGGGGCTGGAAGTTGTCCACCACCCACCAGCCATAGAGGTCATAGTACCTGCCCCAGTTGGCGTGGAATTTGTTTTTGCCAAAGCTGTAAGCCAGACCAAGACGCGGCGCAAACATGTCCATCATGTTCCACTTGACGATTTCATCGCCGTCATGGTTGTTCCAATTACCACCCTCGAAACGGAAACCCAGGTTCAGGGTCAATCCCTTGGTCACTTCCCATTTGTCCTGGAAGAAAAAGGTCGTGGTCTTGCAGGTTTTGCCCACTCGTTTGGGAACATCAGTCTCATAGACATAACGATACATCTCCTGGCCATATTGGTTGAGGCGGATGTAATCACCACCGGGATAGACGTAGTTGATGGCACCGAGGATGTCAATGTCGTAGTACTCGAAACCGAGTTTCACGTCATGGTAACCGAAACTGGTATCCATGAAATGGTTCAGGTTGACCAGGTACTGGTCGTGATTACGGTCGGTCTTGTAGTCATATGCACCGGCACCCCAATAATAACCGGTCTGCCGATACCGGGTTCCCGTCATGGTATCGGCCTGGAGATTCAATTCGTTTCTCTTCATGGAGAAACGGGCCACAATGTAGGTGTTGGCCCCAAGAGTGGTGGTGGCTTCCGAGTTAAAGTTCCAGCCGCCCTGGTTCTGGGCCATGTCATTGGCATCCGCATAAGCAGGGTTGTTGGTATACTTGTAATAATCAGGAATCTTAATGGGGTCCTCACTATACAAACCCATCAAGGAGAACGTTCCCACCCTCATGGTTAATTTCGCAGAGGCATAATGACCTTGATAATACCCCTTGCCTTCTCCGGTGGTAACCCGGTTAAGTGCGTCTATGGGGTTGCTGTACCATTGGGCAGGTTTCCACTTATTCCTCCGTTCCCAGGAGCCAAAGAACCAGATGTGGTCTTTGATGAGTGGGCCCCCCATGTTAAGGGAAGGCCGAGTCTCGTTGAGGTAGTGGGTGGCATCCGCGAAGTTCTGGTTGACTTCCTTGGCTTCGGCGTTCCAGTCCACTTTACTGATACTTACCCTGGCGGTTCCGTGCAGTTTGTTACTGCCGGATTTGGTAACAACATTGATCACCGCACCGGTTCCTCTTCCGTATTCGGCCGGGGCACCCTGAGCCACTACCTGCATCTCCTCGAAATTGTCAAAGTTCATGGCGGTTGACCAGGTCTTGGTCAATGGGTCGGTCGATTCCATCCCATCAAACTGGTAAATGTTGTCTGACCCGGATGCACCCATCATTGCCGGGTTGTTACCGTGAATGGCACCGGGCATCATTTCCATGATGGACTGGTACTGACGGTCATTGGCCAGGGTTTCAACAATTTCTTTGGAAATGTTGAGTTGGTTGGTGCTTGATTTAGGGTCAACAATCGGAATTTCGCCGGTGACAACCACATGCTCGGTGATCTCACCGAACTTCATCATCACGTTGATGGTACTTTCTCTTCCCAGTTCAATTCGGATGTCCTTCTTAACGACTTTTTTGAAGCCTTTCAGTGTGAAAGTCGCCTCGTACTTTGGACCCACATTCAACTTGGGAATCCTGAAGAACCCATTGGGGTTGGAAATGGTGGTTCTGGTTCCCATCAATGCGGGTCCTTCCACCGTGACTTCAACACCGGGTAATCCGACGCCGCTTTCATCCACAACCGTACCGGAAAGGATACCATATTGTTCAATGGCCAATCCGTGGGTGGAGAAGAGCAGCAGCCCTAAACAGATTGTTGCAAAGAGACTCTTTCTCAACATCTTACCTCCTATTGTTAATTTTGCACTATGCGTTATGCATGATATAGTACATTATCTGGTGGCAATTTTGTTTCCAAATAGAAGATATAGGTATAACGCTAAATCCTCCTAAAATAACCTTGAAAACTTCAAAAAAATGAACTTCCAAATCAATATTTTGGACCGAAAAATTTTTGCTGAACAAACCATATGGTTAACGATTGACTTACCACTTACCGTTTAACGGAATAACCGTCGTACGAAGCGGGTCATTGTATCAAAAAGATCGATTTCCCTTCCCAGGGAAGAGGAGGTCCGGTCACCCCGGGCAGTGCTGCCAAATCTCCCATGCCCGGCAGACGAGTCATAGGTACCGATAGACTGCAAGCGGAGTTTATCCTTTTCCGCCTGGATCTGCATTTTTTCCCATTCCAATTGTTTTTTTTCATGAAGGATTTGCCCGCCGGCCTTGGTCCATTCCAGCAGTTGCCGCAATTCGCCGCCGTCCAGCCAGATGCCGTGAGCCNNGATTACACCACTCTGGGAACCGAAATTAATCCGCTGCATTAACTTCCGGCATACGGGACATTTAATATAGGCAACCGGGTAATCCTGGTGGCGTTTTGTTTTTCTCAGTTCCTCCAGTCGTGCGTAATCGATGTGATATACGTTGGAAACAGATTTATCCAATAGTGCTTCCAGTTCGCCGGGATCGAAGAACATACCCAGGCACTCCTGGCAGCGCTCGATCAAAAATTTTCCCCCGATTTTCAGATCAATGGTTTGCATGGGTTTATTACAGCGGGGGCAGAAGCGCTCCGTTTCCGGGACTTCGACAGTATAGCGGTGAATCCCTTTCAAATCGATATCATGACGGGTTTTGCAGTGGGAACATATCATTGAATCGGGCGGTAACGGCGCCCCACAGTTCCTACAATTGGACATTATTAGTCTTTTTTCTCCTTTCTTACTTCTTACTTCTTACTTCCTACTTCCTACTTCCTACTTCCTACTGATTTACTTAATCGATATCTACCATCCTGGACTCGCCGGTATAGGTGATGGACTTATAATTGGTAATACTTCGAACTCTGCGAATGACTTCAGCCAGGGCCTCGCCGTTATCCATAATTTTCTTTAATTTGGGATACATGGGATCGTTTTTTTCCATGGTATTCAGCAGCATATCGGCGTAGCCAATGATCACACTTAAGGGTTGACTGAATTCGTGGGATATGGTAACGGCCATTTCCAGGATACTTTGTAATTTTTCTTTTTCCAGCAGTTCTTTTTGCTGCTCCTGGATTTTTTTATTTAACTGGTGCAGTTCAAGGATATACTCGTTTTTTTCGTTGATTAAGCGTTCCAATTCCATTTTTCGGCGGTGAAGTTCCAGGAAAACATTAACTTTGCTTTTTAAGACATTGGGGTTAATCGGTTTGAACAAGTAATCCACCGCCCCTTTTTCATAGCCTTTAAACACATATTTTTCTTCTTTAATGATGGCAGTGATAAAAATAATGGGGATATTTCGGGTTTTTTCTTTTCGCCGCATCAGTTCTGCCACTTCAAAGCCGTCCATCTCCGGCATTTGCACATCCAGGAGAATCAGGGCAAAGTTAAATTCCAGCATTAATCCCAATGCCTGGTTCCCGGATTCTGCTTTTATAATCCTCAAGTCCGGGCTTTCCAATAGTGCTTCCAATGCCAGCAGGTTTTCTTTTCTATCATCTACGATCAATATATTAACTTTTTCTTTTTTTTCTGCATCCATTCTTTGCGTACCTTTACCTTTTATTTTTATTTTGTTTCTACTGTATATTATAACTAAAAAACGATTGAAATTCAAAAATCCTCGGTTTTTTTTCTTTTTTCTTGCCTCCTGCCATGAAAATAGGTGAGTGAGTTGAGTAAGGTGAGTAAGTTAAGTGGGGTCCTCTCTGTTACTTCTGTGTTCTCTATGGCTATTTTCATTCATTATTGGGTGAGAACATTGCATTGCACTGATTTTTGACTGGCATATTTTTAAATATAAAATTGGGGAGATAATAACAGTCAATCATGCCTTAATTAGTCCAGTTTGTCTGTCTCTCTTTTCAGGTCTCGTTTGATGATGGTTTCGTTTTCATAATAGGTGCGAAGTAAACTCGCTGCAAGTGCATTACGGCAATATTTCGACTTCTCCATCATTCCCAGCATCTCATGCATCACCTCGCTTTG
>WVZO01000728.1 GCA_011772425.1 Candidatus Aminicenantota bacterium | reverse complement strand
TTTTTGCCTCCGGCGGCCAAAAACCTTTTTGAAAAAAGGTTTCTGGACTTCCAAAAACTTTTCATTCACGGTCAGCCTGTGTTACAATGCTTCAGTCACCGTAACCCATTGAAATCTATCTATTTTTTCTCTTCTTCGCGTCTCTTCGCCTTATTACCGCATTGTAAATGCCTTCGCGGCTACTCCAATTCCTGGCCGATGCCTCTCTCTTTGGCCTCCTTCATATAATACGTACCCACCGCCATATCAAACACCGCCATACCCATAGGATTAAACATAACAGGAACATCCACAGCATAACCCTTCATACAATTATTAATAACCATATCCACCATGGACCTGGTTTGCTCCCTCTGTAATCCCTTTTCCAGGTGCATCATCTCTATATCAGTCTTTTCCCGGCAAATCTCATCCCAGTCGTCCACGATAATACTGTCCCTGACATAATCATAAATATCCGTCTTATAATCCCTGAGAGAAACATTTAACTGCAGCGAACCTCTTTTGGGTTCTTTGTCAATATACGGCGCTTTAGAAACCGTAGCCGTAATAAACACATCCGCATCCACATAAGCCGGTTCCCAACCATCAGCCACCACTATCTTCTCCTGTGGTGCAAAATCAATGATAGATTTATCAATCTGCCGCAAATCATAAAGAAAAATTTTCGAAATCTTATCCCCATACAACCCCAGACACATACGTAATTGATACTGACCGATAGGCCCCCACCCGATAATCCCCAGGTTCACATCCTTTAAGGGCCGGACTTTATCAAAATACCGGATCATCAGGCCGGAAACCGCAGCAGTACGTATAATACTTAAAAGTGCGGTATTGATAATTGCCACAGGTTGCCCGGTAGCGGCTTTATTTAAAATCACCACACTGTGAGCGCGGGGAATACCCTGGTGAATATTGCCGGGAAAACTGGCAATCCACTTGATGCCTGCCATATCAAAATCACCACCAATAAAAGCAGGCATGGCAATGATCCGGTTCTGCAAATCCCTGTACCTCAAATAAGGCTTAATCGGCTGAGCAAAATCATTGTTACCTAAACAGCGAACCGCCTCTTCAATCACATCAACTAACTTCTCCCAATGAATACCAACTTCATGAATATGCGTTTCATTTAAATATAACATTAAAGAAACCTCCCTTTTATAGTGTTAAGTCGACTCTCAAATGATGGTAAACCACCCGCCCGAAGGGCTATAAAAAGTTTTTCGGGGGGTCCAGGGGGGCGGTTTTTCAAAAAAGCCCCCCTGGCCGCCGGAGGCAATAATAGGATTAACATTACACTAGATCTCCTTCTTTTCCGCGTGATGTTCCATAAAATCCTTACACCATTCATCATTATAGACATTATTGCAATACCGCTCACCCCTGTCGGGTAAAACAGTTACCACGTGGATAGGTCTGTCTTGTTTTACTACTGGGTTCTCTTTGAAATACTTTTTAATAGCCCCATAAGCTGACCCGGAAGAGCCGCCGGCAAAGATATTATGCCTTTCCAGCAGTTCATGGCACATGCGGATGGTGGTTACCTCATCCATCATAACAACATGATCGATTTTGGAGTGATTGAGAATATCCGGCACCATGCTGGAACCGATACCGGGAATATACCGTTTCAGGGGTGGATGTCCGAAAATAACAGACCCGATGATATCCACGGCAATGACCTTTACTTCCGGGAATTTTTCCTTTACCCTGCGGGAAACACCGGTAATGGTTCCCCCTGAACTGATACCCAGAAAAATATAATCCAACTGGTCCATATCATTACAAATTTCTCTACCCAATGAATAGTAGTACGCCTCAGCATTATAGGGATTTCCATACTGGTTCACCCAGTAAGAATTATCGATCTCCTCAACCAACTGTTTAACTTTCCGTATACGGTTTAACAAATACCCTCCGTTTTCATCGGGTGTTGTGACTTTTATCACCTCTGCGCCAAAGGATTTAATCAACATTTCGTTCACCGGAGAAATACAGGGGTCCACCACACAAATAAATTTCAACCCGGAGAGTTTGCAATAGGCAGACAATGAGATACCAAAATTCCCGGAAGAGGATTCAATCAAAGTGGTGTTTTGGTCTATCTCTTTATTCTCCAGCAGCTTCTTAATCACATAGGAAGCAGCCCTGTCTTTGACACTCCCGGTAGGATTAAAGCATTCAACTTTGGCATAAAGATGAATGTGCTCAAACTCCTCCAGCTGGAGGCGAATCATCGGAGTATTGCCCACTGTGCTTAAGATGTGATCATAAATCATGGTAATCTCGCGTTTATTTTCTTGTTTTAAATTTATGTCTTTATACCTAAATCCACTCCTTTAGGCACTTACAGTGCGGTAATAGGCAACATTCTTTACATATTACGTGTCCCACGCCATTTTGCAGGTGGCTTTTGTTTCAAGCGCAGTCTTGAAAAAAGCGTAGAAATTAAGCACGTACCTTCAGCAATTAAACAATTACAATCATAAACTCACTTGCTTTAGCGACTGTCACGAATTGCCGCCGATTGTTATAGCCTAAAGAAGACTCGAAGTCTATCGTTGTTGGTCGTTGGGTGTATGTTCACGATTATAATGTGCATGACTATATTATTAATCATACCATAAAAATCGAAATTTTACAACCAGTAAATGAAAAAATGAAATTGTTTACTGATCTCGTTGAGATATAAATTTACCATAAATCAACGGCTTTACAGATATACAAAAATGTTACCTCGAACATTGAACATTGAACACAAAATCCCCCGCTTACACAAAGGCGGTGGATTTTGTAATATTTTTTTTGACATTCGTTATGCGTTATGAGATAATGAAAATCTTATAAATCTTATATTGAAAATAACGAACGGTTGTATTAAAAATACAAAAAATAAGAAGCAAAAACAGGATGCGTAGGAACACAAAGACAGGATGGTATTTACGTTTACATTTACCTTACGGTGAGGTAAATGGCGACTATTTAATTTTCAAATGAGATTCGGACGAGTAATTTTTATTAGTGGTTTATGGGCTGTATTGGTATACGTAAGTATACTGCCTTGTTCCCATGCCTTTGCCGAGGAAATTTTTTCTGTCCCGGACAATTTAAAAGACAATGTGGCGTTCTGGAAAAAGATATACACGGAAATATCCCTGAAACAAGGGGTGATCCATGATCGTGAATATCCCCTGATTATTTACAAAGTGATAGATATTGGGAACAGGAAAGGCAGGTCCCGAAGTCGTTACGCCAGGTATCACCGGAAAGCAATTGCTCAAATACTGAAGAATATGGCGAAAAAACCGCCATCCCAATGGACGGCAGAGGAACAAAAAATCGGGGAGCTTTTTTTGCAGTATGCCCGTCTTGAAGAACTGAAAACCGCAGCTTCCCGGGTTCGGTTTCAACAGGGACAAAAAGAGCGTTTTAAACAAGGATTGGAACGGTCTGGTGCGTACATGCCATTCATTCGCTCAGTATTCAAAATGTACAGTATTCCTGAACGGATTGTTTATCTTCCTCATGTGGAATCATCCTTTAACATCCATGCCTATTCCCGGGTGGGGGCTGCCGGGATGTGGCAGTTTATGCGCAGAACCGGCAGACTGTTTTCTCTTAAAATCGGCTACCGGATCGATGAGAGATGGGACCCCATTAAATCCACCATTGCAGCTGCCAGGCTGCTGCGCAAGAATTACGAAGAGTTAAAATCCTGGCCGTTGGCAATTACTGCTTATAATCATGGGCTGGCCAGTATAAAACGGGCGGTACGAGTGACCCGGTCACGGGACCTCGGTGTGATTATCGAAAAATACAAAAACCGGCGATTTAGATTTGCTTCTAAAAACTTCTACGGCTGTTTTCTGGCTGCCAGTGAAATCGCAGCCGACGCAAATACATACTTTTCAAACATCAATTATCACCTTCCATTGGCATACCGGGAAGTCCAATTAAAAAGCTACATGAGGCCCAAAACCCTGGCCAAATACCTGGAAATTTCCGAAAGACGGTTAAAAGATTTGAATCCATCGCTCCGGCCCATTGTGTTCCGCCGGCAACTGCCGATCCCCCCGGGTTACAACCTGCGCATTCCCTGGTCCATGTCGCCGGAGATGGCAAAAGAGAAACTCGCAGCGATTCCTGGTTCTGTTAAAAAATCCACCCCCCAAATCCAGCACTATTATACGGTTCGCAGGGGCGACACCCTGTACGGCATTTCGCGGCGGTTCAGGGTGTCCACCGAAGACCTGATTATTTCCAATCAAATCAGGCGGGAAAACCGAATTTATATCGGCCAGGTGCTGCGCATTCCTGGTCGAGATGAAATCAGCCCGGGCAGGAATAAAACCGCAAAAACACAGGAGATTGAAGCGACAACTGCCAAACCAGCCAAAGCGGTCTCCAAACCAGTGCCAAACACAACCCCTGCCACTGCTGCTCCAACACCGTCACAGTCAAAGGAACTTAACACTCAACAAACTCAACAAACCCCACCGGCAGAGACCAAAACAAAACCAATTATAGACTTCATCAACGCTATTAAAGAGGCGCTGGAGAAGCCCGAAAACAGCGGCAGTGAAACACCTGGTGCGTCTTTTGATGCCACCCTCTACAACCTGGATGTAAAGGTCCTTCAAGGGACTAAATATGCCTTTATAACGGCGGCGGTGGACGAAACCATGGGCCATTATGCCGAATGGCTCAATACGTCGGTAAGGAGACTTCGAAGTTTAAACCGGGGAAGACGACACATTAAGGTGAATCAAAAAATCAAAATTCCACTAAGACATCCCAACTCGCTGGAGCAGTTTAATACCCAACGACTGGAATATCATATGGCCCAGGAAGAAGATTTTTACAGCCAGTACCAGGTGGTGGATACCAAAACCCGGATCATTGCCTACGGAGACACACTGTGGAGTATTTGCAACCGGGATGAAGAGATTCCCATCTGGCTGCTGAAAAAATACAACCGCGATATCGATCTTGAAGCCTTAAAGGTCAAAATGAAATTAACCATCCCGGTGCTCGCCCCCAAAGCCAACGGGAATAATAATAATAAATGATGAATGATGAAATAAACTTTCGTGAATTTTGGTATCCCCTCATTGATGTTACTTTTCATAATTCATAATTCCCTTCCTCTCCCTGGCGTGGCGCGCCTGGTAGGATTCGAACCTACGACCTTTGGTTCCGGAGACCAACGCTCTATCCTCTGAGCTACAAGCGCACCCGATGGTACCTATTATACCAGATACTTCACAAAACGGCAAGATGCAGAAGACTCGAAATACAAAACTACGTTAAAATCATTTAAAATTCGAAGCACGAAGCACGAAATCCGAAACAAATCCAAATGACCGAAATCCAAATGACCAAAACAACAGAACTCGATAGCATCGTATCATGCTTTTTTGTTTTGAATTTTGAGCATTTGAATTTTGAATTTGTTTCGAATTTCGATATTCGAATTTCGTACTTAAAAAGATGGAATCACCATACTTCTAATGAAATATTATTCCTATTTATGGTATAATGGTCCATACACTGTTTTACCCAAAAGAAAAACCGTTAAAATGAAATCAAATAAGGTATCTTCATTTGTGTACCTCAGCATTGTAATGGCCATGCTTTTCTGGGCCATGTCTTATGTATGGATTAAAATCGTCTACCAATGCTATAATCCCATTACAACCGTTTTTATACGATTGGTGATTGCTTCTCCCCTTACATACGCTGCGGCGAGGTGGTTGAAAAAATTACAGCCAATCCAACGCCGGGATATTAAATTTTTTATTTTGATCTCCCTACTGCAGCCGTTTTTATATTTTATGTTCGAAAGCTACGGGCTTAAATTTGCCTCACCCACTGTGGCAGCAGTTATTGTTTCCACTATTCCTCTTTTTACCCCCATCGCAGCCTTTTACCTTTTCAAAGAAAAATTGTCACTATTAAATATCGTGGGACTGTTGGTCTCATTTACCGGTGTTCTACTGGTAATTATTAAAGCCGATTTCTCATTGGCAGTCTCCCCAATGGGTCTTGTGCTGCTCCTGCTGGCAGTAGTCGCAGGTGTAGCCTATATCAATTCAGTGAAAAAAATATCATTTAATTACAATGCCCTGACCATCGTAACCTATCAAAATATCCTGGGAACGTTCTGGTTCCTGCCCTTTTTCCTGGTGGTGGACCTGGGACATTTTCTAAATGCTGCCCCCACTTCTGACGTCCTCATCTCCCTGGGCCTGCTGGCACTGCTGCCCACGTCGCTGGCCTTCATCCTTTTCGCCTATTCGGTGAAAGAACTGGGCGCCTCCCGTTCCAGTATGTTTGGAAACATCATACCTGTATTTACCGCCGCGTTTGCCTGGCTAATGCTGAACGATGAAATAAGCATCCGTATGATGATCGGAATCGCAGTGGTAATCACCGGACTGTTTGCAGCACAGGTTAGGAAAAAGTAGGCAGTTGGCAGTTGGCAATAAAATTTATTTCTTTTTCACTTCTTCTTTCTTTTTTTCTTCCTCGATCAAATCTTCGGGCTTTTTCATTATCTGTTCCGCTTTCCATGAATTTAACAAAAAAGGATAGGAATTCTCAGACGAAATCGCCGGGTATTTTTCACCGCCTGATCCTTCTTCTTTCTCATCTTCCTTCTTCTCCGGCTTCGAGAAAATCTTAATAATATAATCTTTACTGCCTTTGAGCTTCAACGTATAAATAGGAGCCTGCTCTTTAAAATCTTCTTTGGTTTTATCCTGGATATACTCCTGGCAAGAAAGATTGGTCAGTTGATTGATCAGCGAATCCAAAGCGGACTTTTTACCCATCTTTCCATCCGGCATCATCCAACTAATTTCCTCCTCAGGTTCCCTGGGTTTCACTTCTTGTTTCTTCTCTTCGTCTGTTTTCTTTTTATCTTTATCCTCAGCCAGGGGTGCTATGGGTTTGACTTTTTTGGCAAACAGGTGGGTCTTTCCCTCTTTTTCTATTTCAACTTCGGTGATCTCATTACTGTCCAGCTTCATCACCACTTTATCTCTCAGGTCATCCACTTTGACATCGAAATGATTGCGGAACGACTCCCTGGCATAATAGACATTGGTATTATCTTTAATCTTCACAAAGGTATGCCCATAAGTGGCAGCCTGTTTACCGATTTCAAACTCCCGCACCACTTCATCCGTTTTATACGCTTTGACCTGGATTGCCTTCTCTTTAGTCAGATCGTACCTGGAGTAATTTTTAGACTTGGATACCAGGTCGGTTAAGGTTAATGTTGAAATAGCACCGGTAATACGGTCCACCTTGCCTTTATCCGTCGGATATCCGTTGGGGTCAATCAACCACTTATTTTCCTTTTTCACCAGTTGAATGGTTTGATCCGATTTCTTGATTTCAATCCTGTCGATATCTTCCGTTTTCACCGGGTCCAATCTCGGGATTTTATAGTGAACTTTATCGGAACTGCGAAACAGGACATAAACCAGGAGCACAACAATAATCACACCAAGTATAATAAATTCTTTTCTCATGGATTTCATGGTTTCCACCTCCTATGATTATTTATTCCTGGTGAATATATCCTGGATTCTCCTCTTGCGTCCCATCCGGTTGAGCCAAACAAAAACACCGAATAAAATCAACAACGCCGGCAATCCTGCAATATTAAAAACCTTCACCACCGTTTTGGTAAAGGATTTAATATCCGCATCCAAAGGGTTAAACCGCTGATTCTTACTGCGCATCACCGCAATATCCTCCTGGTTGTTGAGGTAATCCAGGGTATTCAATATAAACACCGCATTAGGTGAGATACCTTGTTCATCCAGGGCATTATCTTTCAATATTTCAGCCGTACCGATTAAAAAGATCTTCCCGGGCTTTCCCCGGCTAAGTATACCTTTTGCTTTCTTTACCGCGGTTTCTTTCACTTCCGGTTTAGGGGGTTCTGCTTTATCTTTATCTTTTTTATCCGTATCACCTTCATCTTTTTCGTCCTTTGTTTCCTCCTCTTCCTCTTTTTTGGGTTTCTCCGGTACGGGTTTATCGGCAAAATAACTGGGGAATTCACCCTCCAGCAGGTACGCCAGGGGCAGGCTCTTTTTCTGTTTCTCATCTGCGGGCGGACGAATCATAAAGGGCATCAAATTAATCCGGCCCGTCATCTCCCAGGACTTATCCGAAGAGGCAAACAATTGTTTCAGTTTTAAACCATGCTTCTTGATTTTCTCTTCATTGGCTTCCAGGGGTGAAGCTTTGATCACCAGCAGTTGTTTAAGGTTTTCCATGAATTTAATACCGTGATTGATTTTTTCATTTTGAATAAGGGGAGCAAAATAAATAGGCATTTCGTCAACATTGCGTCCCCGCTGCACATAACAGTTTTCATCCAGCAGGTAGGATTTTTTAACTTTCATACCATAATGGTCCAGGAGCTTTTCCAGGCCGGTATTGATAGGCAGATACACCGGCTGCTGAAATCCCCTCTGTCTCTGCTGAGGTCGAATTTCATTAAAAGAATCCACAAAGACAGCCAATGATTTACCCTTCAGCAAAAATTGATCGATCTGGAACAATTCCCAGTCATTAAAATTAGTTTTGGGACCGGCAATGATGAGCGTATCAATACTCTCGGGGATTTCATCCTCCAGGGTAATCTCCTTTACAGTATATTCCCTGCTCAAAAGGCCATTGAATCGCATTAATGTCTCCGGTCTCTGGGGCATCATCATCTGCTGTTCAGGCATGTAACTCCTCATCAGTGAAGGTGCGCCGTGAGACGAAAGGTAGCCCAGGTCTTCATGAATATCGATCAAATTTTCAATGTTTTCATTAATAAACGTTTCCACCTGGTCCACAGGGACAATCAAATACTGTTCCTGGAACCCGCGGGGAGTCAGTGCCATTTTTCGACTCAACAAATTCCGTTCAAGGGATTTGTCACCATAGCTCAAAGCAACAGCGATCATACCTTTTCCTGGTGGGATGGTTGAGCCATCCGGGGCATTGATCTGCGGCCACTGCAAACCAAACCGTTCAAACGCCCGCAGTTGTTCAGGGGTGCCCTCGCCCATGGAGGGATCGATGTGAACAAATTGCAATTGACCGTAAGTCTTTTCGTTCAACCGGTCAACCACCTCCTGCAGCTTTGCTTTTAACCCCTCCATTCCTTCCAGCTTGATCAACCCTGCGATCCGGGAGAGAGAAGAAGAAAGCACCAAGGTGATTTTGATCTTTTCCGGTAAATTCTGCAAAGCGGAGATTTTATTGGTCATCTTCTGGATGGCGTTGGTGATTTTGTACTCCAGGCCGTCCGTCGTGGTCACTGCCGGGATTTTTTCCACCAGGTCCCCGTGAATCAGGGCAATCCCCATATAAGCGCGCTGAACCTTGGTTTCATCCCGCTCGATTCGCTGCACACTCACCGGGTGAATGCCGTAACTCCTGGCAATCTGCCGGTTCTCTTCCGCCTCCTCACTCACCTCCCCTTCTTTGGCAGTGACATCGTAAAAGCGGTAGTTTAAATTTCGATTGGAATACACTTCATACTCTGCCAGCAAATCATGAAGGTAAAGTTCGATATTGTTGTATGGAGGCGGGAGGTTTTTAGAGAAAAACACATTAATGGTGAGGGGCTCCTTAATTGAAGAGACAACATCCTTACTGGCTTTGGACAGGGAATAGAGATCATTGGAGGTTAAATCCACCCGCAAAAAGAGAGTAATCCCCACCAGGTTGATCAGCACAATAATAACCAGGTAGAGACCGAATCGATAATACTTCTGTAATGAACGCTGTTGATATTCTTTGTTTTTATTCATGTTAACCTCCTTATTCTTATTTTTTTTCCTGCATAATGAGATTGGCCCCGTAGAGAGCAATGAACATCACGGATAGGAAATAGAAAATATCACGGGTATCCACGACTCCCCTGGCGATATTCTGGAAGTGGAAATTGGCACTAAAATATTGAAATGTTTTCACCAGGGCATCCGGTAAAAAGAAGAGCAGGAAATCGGTCAACATTGTTAAAGCGAAGCAGATAGCCATACCGATAATAAATGCCACCACCTGGTTCCGTGTCAATGAAGAGGCCAGTAAGCCGATGGCACAAAAGGAAGCACCCAACAGCAGCGCACCGATATAACCGCCAATCACGGGTCCCCAGTCCAATGTCCCCAGGGCAGAGGTAAAAATGGCGTAAAACAACGTGGGCGAGAGCATCACTCCCACAAACGCAACCGCTGCCAGGAACTTACCCACAATGATATCCATAAACGTTACCGGCAGAGTCAGCAGGATCTCATAGGTGCCCACGCTGATCTCTTCCGAAAACAGCCGCATAGTAACCGCCGGGATCACAAAGGCAAACGTTACCGGCAGCATTGAAAAGAACCGGGTAAGATTGGCCTGGCCCATCAGGAAAAACGTGGAAAAGAACAACCAGCCGATAATCAGCAAAAATATAGAGATCACGATATAGGCAATCGGTGACACAAAATAGGCTTTAAATTCCCGCTTAAAAATGTGCTTGATGTTTTCCGTGCTTTTCATTTGTATTTTGGTTTTGGTATTGGTATTCATTAGTGGTCTCCCTTTGTTATTTTTCTAAAAATATCTTCAAAGGATTCGTTTTTGGTCATTTCCGCAAGTTCTTCGCTGGTGAAATCCGCCGTCAGTTTGCCGTTGTTGATAATCACAATCCGGTCGCAGGTGGCCTGGGCTTCGCTGAGAATATGAGTAGAGAAAATAATGGTTTTTTCTCTTCCAATGCGTTTGATAATCTCGCGGGTTTCAGCGATCTGGTTGGGGTCCAGTCCCACGGTGGGTTCATCCAGCACCAGGATTTCCGGGTCGCCCATTAACGCATGGGCAATACCCACTCTCTGGCGGTATCCTTTGGAAAGCTCATTAACGGTTTTATGCATCACCTCGTTCAAACTGCACAGGTCTGCCAGTTGTTTGATATGGGGAAGTTTTTCACTTCCGGGAATACCCCGTATGTCCGCCACATAATTCAAATAGTCATACACCAGCATATCGTGGTAAACAGGGGCAGACTCCGGGAGATAACCGATGAGTTTTTTGATCTCCAACAGGTCCTCATGGATATCGAAATCTTTGACTTTAATGGTACCGGAAGTCGCTTGCAGGTAACCGGTTAAAATCCGGTAAGTTGTGGTTTTGCCTGCGCCGTTGGGTCCTAAGAATCCGAGGATTTCTCCTTTGTTGACCTCGAAGCTGATGTGGTCCACTGCGCAAACATCACCATAATACTTGGTGAGATTCTCAAATTTAATCATTTGCACCTCCTTTCTTTTCAGTTTTCTTCTTTTGCATTATCAGCCCTAATCATCTTTTCTTATCTAGGCAAAAATAGTTAGAAGAAATTTTAACAAATTTAATGGATTTGTCAAGCCCTCAACAAGCAAAACAGCGGCAGGAAAGAAGTGCGGGCATATTTCCACCACTGGATGACCCCATTTCCACCGCTTCCTCATACCATTTCCACCGCTCAACAATACGTTACTTCCGCAGGAGAAGAGGAATTTCTTTCTTAATTTGCCTGTGCCCAAAAACAAAAATGAAGACCTCGTGCGTCTGCACGGAAGGTCTGTGCATCTGCATGAAGAAAAAATTCAACTGACAGATAAGTCCCTGAAAACATCAATAAAACTATTGTGATGTTGAACTGATTCTGATAAAATAGAGATGATGAAAGTAAATGAAAATGTTTTGAAGAAGTTTGAAATTATGAGAGTACTGGCATACGTTCCCCCGGAACGATTAGACGAAAAGGCATAAATATGATTGTGACTGTTGATACAAACGTGATATTCTCCGCGCTCTACAGTAAACGCGGAGCGTCGCACCAAATTATGAATTTGATCCTGGAGGGAAAAATAAAAATGGCAATTTCCCCTCAAGTGTATTTTGAATATTACGAAGTGCTTACCAGGAAAGAAAACCTTGAAAAACTAAACTTGTCTATTGAAGATGTAGAAAATATCCTGGATTTAATTGCTTTATTAGCCCAAAAAAACTCCATTTATTTCTTGCTTAGACCAAACCTAATCGATGAAAAAGACAACATGGTCTACGAATGTGCATTTGCCAGTAACAGTGAATATTTAATTACTTCGAATATTAAACATTTCAAAAATCCTGAATTAAAAGGCTTTGGATTTAAAATAATCACCCCAGGTGATTTTTATAAACTATGGGAGTCAAAAAATGAGTAACACCCAAACTTTAACATTAAGAATACCTATAGAATTAAAAAAACGGTTGGAGAGACAAGCCAAACACCAGCGAACTTCAATCAATCAATTGACAAATTACTTACTAACTACACAGTTGACTCAATTGGAGACATTGTCCTCATTGGAGTCTAGACTATCGCAAAAATCGATCCCTGACTTAAAAAAGAAGGTCAAAGATATTTTGAAGAAGGTTCCGGACAGAGATGTACCGGAATGGGATTCAATAGATTAAGTAAATCTTAAGTAAATCAAATCTTGAAGCACTTCCACCACAAGAACTCTCGTACCGCACGGAGCCCGCGGCGCGGCGCATAGCGTCAACAGCCACAGCAAGCCCTCCAGGCCATTGGAAGGCTTCCTTTCCTTATCCAAACAATCAGGTGACCACTTTTGAGATTGACATTTAATGAATAAAAAGACCGTTGTTCCCAAACGGATGGGGAAGCCTTCAACTTATCTTCTTCTCTTCTTGCTTGCCAATTGCCAACTGCCAACTGCCAACTTCTTATCGATGCCCTCCGTGCGGATCTACTAACCCCTATTTTTATCTACAGGATGGACATAAAAACTAAAAAAACTTCAGACCTCCTGACCTCGATAACTCTTAAATTTTTCAAAGCACCCCATATCTGCAGTATCATTGCATGATTGCATGAATCCGGTTCCCCATGCATCCATGCACCCATGCACCCATGACTCCATCCATACCACTAGATGACCTTTATATCAACCCAACCCTCTGAAATTAGAATTGCTGATGACCGGGACTTTTTCTTTACAAATATGATTATTTCGTATAAAATGATACGTTTGTTTCAAGACCACGCTTGAAACAAAAGCCACCTACGGTGGGACATGCAATATGTAAAACATGTTGGCTTATTACCGCACTGTAAGTGCTTAACTTCAAATGCTGGAAAAATACGTAACAATCATTGCAGATTCTTATAAGGGTTATTTTAATTACCTGGTGCGGGAGATTACCAATAAACAAAAAGGAGGCAGAAAATGAAGGTCATTTCAAAAGAGATCGATCTTAAGAGTCTAATTATCGGGTTTTTGCTGGCAGCGGTTTTGTTTTTAACCCTGGGAGCCGGTTCCAGTACACAAGATGTACGCATCGTTGGTGTGTCCACCTACGATGCCCTCCGTATCAAAATAGACGATGTCAATTCCTCCGTGGAAATTCCTATCAAAATAAAAGACATCAAATACTCGCTGGAAATCCCGGTTAAAATCGAAGACCAACCAGTAAATGTCAGGATAAAGAAGTAAGAAGTAGGAAGTAGGAAGTGTCCACTGCCTACTTTTTCTCATTGAGGTTCCAGTCGTAGGGGAGGTATTTGAAAGCCAGGGACTTTGCTTGTTTTAATTTTTCTGCTGTGGATTTATCCAAATACGGCAGCATAAAAGCGGCTCTCTCTTTTTTGGTTTTACCAAAGTCATTGCCAAACCAGCTAAAGATTTTATTGATATGTATGATAATGGTATTTTTGTCTTCTTTGATATAAAAGTGTTTGGGGGAGGCGAAAAACTGGCGGGCGGCCAGTGCCAATTGATCATTGAGTTTCTCCGGTTGAAAAGCAAAACTCTGCAAATCCGGGCAGCCGATACTGGCACAAACGACAGCAAAATGAATCCGGGGTTCTTCAAATTTTTTTCGCAGTATTTTGTGTTCGATATAATCCAGGCTGAGGGTTTGGCCGGCGGCTTTCCAGGTGCGTTTCCCCCAGGGGTTGTCGATTTTGCGAATGCTTTTGATGGGGTAATGGTCCAGGATCAGCTTCACTGTATAGGCATTGTAGGCATTGATCCAGAAGGCCAGTTCCTGTTCCCGGTTATAGGTTGAGATACCTGTTTTTTCCAGCGTTTCCAGGTATCTGTCCAGTTGTTTCACATCATTTGCAAATCCTTTATAATTCACCAGGCCGTTTTTGACATGTTTTTTCAGGAGTTTGTCCCAGGTGGCATGCAAATCATCAATTTTGTCAGCCGCTTCTGCGGAAAACGAAAACCATACCAAAACCAGCACGGCTGTGCTTAATATTAAAATCTTTTTCATCATTATCTCCTTTTTTGTTTTAGCGTGGTATGATACCAGAGTGGAAAGCAAAATGCAAGAACGACAAGATTTCCTGAATCCAGCACTTATTTTTTTAGCCGCGAAGAACGCTAAGGGACGCGAAGGAAACTGGCACTTGATTTTCTAACGATTCTAGTATATAAGATAAGAGTTATTTCTGCCAGGCCAATGAACAGAAAAAAAAGGAGGTGTTATGGCGGAGAAGAAGAAATACAAAAAAGTACCTGAGTTTAAGAGCGAAGATGAAGAGAGAGAATTCTGGGAAACCCACGATACCGCTGACTATTTTGATTTGGACCAGGCAAAAGATGCTGTTTTTCCCAATTTAAAGCCTACGACCCGTTGATCTCATTCCGGTTAAAAATTAAAATCTTTTAATTTTGTTGTACTTTAAAGCTGCCTCTATTTCTAACAAAATAAATGATTAATAAAACCACCAGAGGCAAATATTCTAAAATCATTACCAACCAGGAATCCTTCCAGGTCCCGGTTAATTTGAACTGGTAAACCACAATATAACTGACTACCACTAAACCGGACCACAAAACAACAAGAGTACTGCGATGAACACAAAGCAATGCCAATAAAATGATCAAATACCAGGGATGAATGGTGGGATTCATTAAAACAAACGCGGCAATAACGTAAAATGTTTTCTTTTCAAAGGGCATGGGTCTTGTCAAAATCACCAGGTAAACCACAATAAATAATGAAAAAGAAACCAGGTGGGCGGTTTGATTTTTTCCAACAATTCCCAGGATAGCCATGAACAACGGATTATTAAAAAACCATTTTGAGGAGTAATTAATCGCGGTCAGGAACATGTTTTGAGCCGATTCAAAGTAGATGGCATAAAAAGCGGCAATGGTGAAAAACAATGGCATAAAAAAGGCTAAATTAACGGAAAAAAATCCTTTTAGGTCGCGGCCGCCGGCCGCCTTCGCGTCCTTCGCGTTCTTCGCGGCTAAAAAAAAGAAGAAAAAAACAGGCAGCAGGATGACGGGTATTAATTTGCTCAAGATAGCACAGGCCAGGGCAATTCCGGAAAAGGCCAATTTATTCTTATAAAACAACCACAGGCTCATTAACAGGAAAAAAACCATTAAGATATCCAGGTGGCCGTTGACAGCGGTTTCCATGATAACCAATGGGTTCCAGGCAAAAAGCAGCAGCCACCGGGCTTCGCCTCCTTTTTCCTTTAATATCGGATAAAAAAAACAAATACTGCCCAGTGCTGCCAATAGAAACAAAAATTTCATCCCGGTTACACTCTCTCCAAAGAGGGTGTAAGACAACCGGAAAACCAGTTGAGCCACTGGCGGGTAAATGGTTTTGATTTCCGGGAAATTCACCAATCGGGGTAAAGTATCCGAGTGGTATGGGTTAAGG
>WVZO01000263.1 GCA_011772425.1 Candidatus Aminicenantota bacterium | reverse complement strand
CAGGGAGGCTGTGGTGATTCCCCTGGAGGATAATAAAAGTCTGTGTGCTTATATTGTCCCGTTTTCTTTGGATTCTACGGATACGGACACGTTGGCGGAGTCGGATTCTGTTTCAATGTCATTTGTTTCTCGATTGAAAGAATGGCTGATGCTTCGTTTACCGGAATATATGATACCGGTGTATTTTGTCCGGTTGGATTGTATCCCCTTAACCCCCAATGGCAAAGTGGACCGAAAATCCCTTCCCGCCCCTGAACCAGCGGCTTACACTTCCGGTTATGTCCCCCCGCGAAATGAACAGGAAGAAAAATTGGCCGCCCTGTGGTCTGAAATCTTAAATATCAAGAAAGAGAAGATTAGTATAGATGGCAATTTTTTCCAATTGGGTGGTCATTCGTTAAGAGCCACTGTCCTGGTATCCAGGATTCATAAAGAATTGCATGTCAGAGTACCCCTGGTGGAAGTCTTTAATAAACCCAACATCCGGGAATTGGCTCGCTATATCCGCGGTGCAATACAGGAGAGATTTACCTCAATCCATGCCGCAGAAAAAAGGGAATATTATGCCCTGACTCCAACACAGCAGCGGTATTATATCATCCAACAATTGGAACCTGAAAACGTTGCCTTTAATATTCGACGAGTCATTCCCCTCATAGAAGACTTTGATAAAGAAAAACTGGAACAGACCTTTAAACAATTGATTCATCGGCATGAAGCCTTACGAACATCCTTTGAAGTTATTGACGATGAACCGGTACAGCAAATACATGATGAAGTGGAATTTGATATTGTCACCTACCAACTGCCAGACATCTCAGCTTTTATTCGTCCCTTTGATCTTTCTCAGGCGCCGCTGCTTCGGGTGAGGGTGGCAGCGGTTGCCGGTGATGATGATAGAGAACAACATTTTCTCCTGGTAGATATGCATCATATCATTTCTGACGGCACTTCCCATGAAGTGCTGAACCGGGATTTTATATCAATGTATCGCGGTGAAGAATTGCCTCCGCTGAAACTGCAGTACAAAGATTTTTCCCAGTGGCTGAATCGGATGATCCATTCGGAAGATATGAAGAGTCATGAAGAATACTGGCTTAATCGATTGGAGGGGGATTTACTGATGCTTGATCTTCCCACTGACTATCCCCGGGCTGAAACCCGCCGTTTTGAAGGGGCGCGTTATACTATTACACTGGGGACTCAATTGACTGAAGAGATCAATTGTTTGATTCAGCAGACCGGCACCACCTTGTATATGATATTGTTGGCTGTGTTTAATATTTTATTATCCCGGTACACCGGTCAGCAGGATATACTTGTGGGATCGCCCATTGCTGGGCGTTATCATGCAGATCTCGAAAATATCATTGGGTTGGTAATCGGTGGGATAGTGATGCGTAATTTCCCTACCTCACTGAAAACCTTCAGAGAGTTTTTAACAGAAGTAAAGATCAATACCCTGGAGGCGTATGAGCACCAGGCTTATCCACTTGAAGAATTACTCAAAAAGATTAATTGGGAAGAAAGACCAGGCCATGATCATATCATTGATGTGGCATTAATTCTCCAGAACATGTTTGATGAACCTGTGATGGGGCTGCCGCAAGCGGATGACCGGGGCCGGACGCCGGCGCAGCCCTATAAAGGTGCTCATGCACCCGCTACCTCGAAATTGGATATGACCATTTACGTGGTGGAATACCAACAAGCAGGGGATATTGGTTTAATGTTTGAATACTGCACGGCGTTGTTTAAACCTCTCACCATTGAACGAATGGCTGATCACTTTGTTTTCATTTTAAAGGGTATAGTCAAGGACGCGGATTTGACATTGGCAGAAATTGATATGGTGAGTGATGAAGAGAAGAAGCAGTTGATCGGAAGTACGCCATCTTTTTACCCCCTGACCCATCCCCAGAAGCGGATTTATTATACAGAAAAAACGTACCCGGATATCGATTATAATACGGTTCTTTTTACTGTCAGGTATAATGAGATACTGGACAAAGAATTACTGGAGCAGGCCATTAATATGGTGTTACGAAAGAATGAAGGGCTGCGCCTGCGGATCGTGGAGTTCGGGTTTCAAAGCGAACCCCTTCAGTATATTGCGCCGTATACGCCTTACTCCCTGGAGGAGAAGACTCAAAAGTGGATTGAACAGGACTTTTTGAATCCGCCGCAAATGATTAACAGCCCCCTTTATTATTTTGCTTATGTCAGGTTCAATGAAAAAGAGAGTGGTTTTTATATGAAGCTCCACCATCTCATCACTGATGGAAGAAGTGTTATTTTGAAGATAAATGAGATCACTACTGTTTACGAAGCATTGAAATCCGGTAAGGTCGTAAATGAAAACCCCAATCCTTCTTATCTTGAATACTTTTCTTATGAAAAGGAATATTTGAGATCGGCCCGGGCGGAAGAAGACCAGGTGTTCTGGCAGCGGTATTTGCAGCCGCTGCCTGAAAAAGCTCAATTGACAAAACATGCAGCCGCTGCCACAAAGAAAAATCCTGTCATACAGGGAAAGATACTGACGATTCCCAGGGAGCTGCGCTCCAAACTCCACCAGTACCGTAAAGACCACAAAATCTCTATTTTCAAATTGATGTTATCAGCCCTTTCTATTTATATATCGCGGGTGACAGGCTCGGATGATGTGGTGATCGCCACTACCAATCACAATCGCTGCGAAGAGGACCATTGGAATATCGTTGGTACGTTTGTCAGCACGTTTCCCCTGCGGATAAAAACAGACGGAAACCTGGTTTTCCAGGATTTTGTAGAGAAGAACAACAGAGAGGTGAATTATATTTTGAAGAATCATCAGCGTTACCCCTTTGACTTGCTTCTGGAGGAGCTCCGGCAGGTCACAGGGCTTGATCCTATTTATCTCCTGGATGTCACTCTCCTGGGTCACACGGATATCAAGGATGCCAGGTACAGTTTTGAGCGTCATTTTCCTTCTTATGACCCTTCTCCACTCACCATTCACATTAATCTTTCCAACCGGGATATTCATGGGGTACTTGAGTTGCAGTGGCATTATCAACCCCATATATTTCCCAGTGAAGCGGTTGACCAAATTCATCGATGTCTGAGCACGATCCTGGATGATGCGTTGTCCCACCCGGAAAAGCAGTTGTGGGAAATTGAACTCCTCTCTGAAAAAGAAAAAGAGATGATCCTGTATCGATTTAACAAAACGGTTGTAGAGGAGCACTATCCTCAAGATAAATTGGTCCATCGGTTATTTGAAGAACAGGCAGCCGGAACACCGGATAGAATAGCTGTAGTTGGCAGTAGGCAGGGGGTGGCACCCCCGGCCGATAAGGGGGCAGTTGGCAAGGAAAGGAGAACCAATGAAGTATTGCAATTAACATACAGGGAATTGAATCAACACTCAGATCAATTGGCCCATTTATTAAGGGAAAAAGGCGTGCAATTCAACACGATTGTGGCTATTATGCTGGAACCTTCGGTAGAGATGATTATTGGAATATTGGGAATATTGAAAGCCGGCGGTGCTTATCTATCCATTGAGCCGGAATACCCGCAAGAGCGTGTCGATTATATTTTAGCCGACAGCGGTGCAAAGATTGTGTTGAGTGAGTTGAGTGATCTACACACCCCGGCTGCTCCGCGGTCACCCCTCTCAAGAGGGGATTTCTTTAGCTTACAGGAATCCCCTCTCGGGAGGGGTGCCCCGAAGGGGCGGGGTGGGTCTAGTTTAGCTTACGTCATCTACACTTCTGGTACCACTGGCAGGCCCAAGGGTACGCTGGTGGAGCATCGTAATCTGATGGCTTACCTTAATGCCTTTGAAAATGAGTTTGATCTCCAGGCAGAGGATGTGGTGATTCAACAGGCCTCGTTTGCCTTTGATGCCTTTGTGGAAGAACTTTATCCTGTTTTATTAAAGGGAGGGAGACTGGCCATTCCTCAGCGGCATATGGTTAAGGATGTGGGACTATTGGAGGAATACATCCTGGAACAGAATATCACCATGATTACCTGTTCCCCCTTGTTGTTGAATGAATTGAATCGCCGTGGGGCGGGGCGAACCATACGGATTTTTATCAGCGGCGGCGACCGTTTAAGGGCTGAATATGTGGAGCGTCTGGTGGAATTGGAGAGGGCTGTGGTTTACAACACCTATGGTCCCACCGAAGGCACGGTATGTGCGTCTTATTATCGGTGTCAGCCGGGTGATACTTCTCATGTGCCTATTGGCAGACCCATTGCCAATTATGGGCTTTACATCATTGACAGGTATGAACATTCCCTGCCTATTGGAATTCCGGGTGAGTTATGCATTGCGGGTCCGGGTGTGGCCCGGGGATATTTAAACCAACCAGAATTAACAGCAGAAAAGTTTGACCGGGATTTATGTGATTTTCATGATTACCAGGATGCAAAAAAAAAGGAAAATTATCAAAAGTTTTTTGGGGGGTCCAGGGGGGCGATTTTACAAAAAAGCCCCCCTGGTCGCCGAAGGCAAAAACTATACAAAACCGGTGACTTGGCGTGTTGGCTTCCGGATGGGAACATTGAATTTTTGGGCCGTATTGACCGGCAGGTCAAGGTTCGGGGTTATCGTATTGAATTGGGAGAAATCGAAAACCGATTGAATAATCACCTCAGTGTAAAAGAGTCTGTGGTGGTAGTAAGGAAAGATGCCAGTGAGGATGCTTATCTTTGCGCTTACATCGTTCCTGCTTTATCGGTGGCGGCTGAAACCTTTAATCCATCTGAATTAAGAGAGTATTTATCTAATCTTCTTCCTGGCTACATGGTGCCTTCTCGCTTTGCAGTTATAGAGAAAATACCGCTAACTGGCAGCGGCAAGGTAGATGTGAGGGCTTTGCCTGAGATGGATGCGGTTGGGGGTAGGGGATATGTGGCGACTCGGAATGAATTGGAAGAAAGACTGGAAAGGATATGGCAGCGGGTTCTGTCAGTGGAGAAAGGTAAAATCGGGATTGATGCCAATTTCTTTGAATTGGGTGGACACTCATTAAAAGCTACCAATGTAATATCTGTCATTCATAAAGAATTGGATGTGCAGGTACCTTTAAGCGAATTATTCATCACCCCCACTATCAGGGGATTGGCTCAATACATCCGGGAAGCTGATCAACACCGGTTTGTTTCTATTGAGCCGGTGGAAAAACGGTCGTATTATCGGCTTTCGGCGGCGCAGAGGCGGATGTATATATTGAAACAAATCGAGCCTGAAGGCATTGGTTACAATATACCGCGGGTGATTCCCCTGGGTAAAGATATTGACCGGAAACGATTGGAACAGACGTTCCACCAGTTGATCAACCGCCATGAAAGTTTACGTACCTCTTTTCATATAGTAAATGGAGAACCAGTCCAGAAAGTCCATGATGAAGTGGAATTTGAGATCGAGCAACACACCCCGCCCTTCGGGCACCCCTCTCAAGAGGGGATTGCTAAAGATTTCATTCGTCCCTTTGATTTGTCGCATGCACCGCTGCTGCGGGTGAAACTGATAGAATTAGACGATGGCATGCACCTGTTGTTGGTAGACATGCATCATATTGTTTCCGACGGCGTATCCATGCAATTGTTGATGAAAGATTTTACTGCCCTTTACAGGGGAGAAAAATTACAGCTGTTACGAATTCAATATAAAGATTCCGCTCATTGGGTGCAAAAAGAAATACAGCAAGAGGTGATAAAGCATCAGGAAGCATATTGGTTAAAGAAGTTTGAGGGAGACATACCACAGTTGGACTTACCCACGGACTTTCCACGGCCGGCGTTTCAGCATTTTGAAGGTCGTCGGATTAATGCTTTATTAAGTATCAATGAAACGCAGCAGTTGAAGAAGCTGGCTTCCACCCTTGATGTCACATTGTACATGGTATTGGTGGGCACATTGAACTTGGTGCTGGGCAAACTAACCCAGAGTGAGGATATCGTTATTGGCACAGCTTTAGCTGGCCGCAGGCATGCCGATCTGGAACCTATTATCGGCATGTTTGTCAATACCCTTGCCCTCAGGAATCAACCTTTATCTGGAAAATCGGTAAAGTTTTTTTTGCAGGAAATCAAAGAAAAAACCCTTCAGGCTTTTGAGAACCAGGATTATCCTTTTGAAGAATTGGTGGAAAAGATATCGGTAGAGAGAGATGTGAGCAGGAATCCTGTCTTTGATGTAATGTTTACGCTGCAGAACATGTTGGAGCAGTCTGTCCGTTTTCGGCAGGAAGCATTGCCATCTCCCGGGGAAAGGGAAATGGTTGATGATTGGAGTTTGAATCTCATTTCCAAATTTGATCTGACCATCTTGGCATATGAAGGTGTTGATGAGTTGGCAATCAGTTTTGAATACGCTACTGCCCTTTTTAAACAAGAAACCATCCAGCGATTTATTGGCTATTTCAAAAGGGTTATTACCGGGATGGTAGAGAATCCGGAGGCTTGCTTATCAGATATTCAAATCATATCAGATGAAGAGAAACAGCGGATACTGTTTGATTTTAATCAAACCCGCACGGATTATCCCAGGGACAAAACCATTCATGAATTATTTGAAGAACAGGCAGCCAGAACGCCTGACAGCGTTGCTGTTATAGGGCAAAGCGCAGAGCGCCCAGCGCAAAGCGAAGACCTACGCCCTGCGCCCTGCGCCCTGCGCTCTGCGATTACTTACAAAGAATTAAACAAAAAATCCAATCAATTGGCACAGATGTTACGGCAAAAAGGTGTTCAACCGGATTCCATTGTAGGAATTATGGTGGAACGGTCAATCGAAATGGTCATTGGAATATTGGGAATATTAAAAGCCGGAGGTGCCTATTTGCCCATTGATCCAGAATTTCCCCAGGAACGCATCGATTACATGTTAACCGACAGCGGAGTAGAGATTTTGTTGAGTGAGTTGAGTGATCTACACACCCCGGCCTACGGCCACCCCTCTCAAGAGGGGACTTCTTCAGCTTACAGGAATCTCCTCTCGGGAGTGATGGGTGCCCCGCCGGGGATGCCCGAAGGGCGGGGTGGGTCTAGTTTAGCCTACATCATCTACACCTCAGGCACCACGGGTCGGCCCAAAGGTTCCATGATTCTTCATAAGAATGTGGTGCGCTTATTATTCAATAACAAATTTCAGTTTGATTTTACAGACAGGGATAACTGGACATTGTTTCACTCCTTTGCTTTTGATTTCTCCGTGTGGGAAATGTATGGGGCGCTGTTGTACGGAGGGAGATTGGTGGTGATTCCCCGGATGACCGCCAGGGACCCCCAGGAATTCCTGGAAGTATTGACTATTCAGGAGGTTACGGTGCTCAACCAGACACCCGCCGCTTTTTATAATTTGTCTAACCTGGAGATGCAGCGGCCGGGAAGAACCTTGAAAGTCAGGTACGTCATTTTCGGTGGAGATGTATTGAATCCTCTTCAGTTGAAACCATGGAAAGAAAAGTACCCGGAGACCCGGTTGGTCAATATGTTTGGTATAACCGAAACCACGGTGCATGTGACATACAAAGAGATGGAAGAAGAAGATATCGATGCTGGTGTCAGCAATATTGGGCGGCCGATTCCTACTTTGAGCACATATATTTTTGATAGGCATTTGCAGTTGGTGCCTGTTGGTGTGGTTGGCGAGATATGTGTGGGGGGTGAAGGGGTCTGTTTGGGGTATTTGAACCGGACGGAATTGACCGAAGAGAAGTTCGTGGAAAACCCCTATATAAAGGATGAACGGCTTTACCGGTCCGGTGATTTGGGTCGTTATTTAGGCAGTGGCGATATCGAATACCTGGGGCGCTTGGATCAGCAGGTGCAGATCAGGGGATTCCGGGTGGAATTGGGAGAAATAGAACATCAGTTATTGAAGCACGATAGAATAAAAGAGGTACTGGTCATGGCAAGAGAAGATGTGACCGGGGGCAAACATCTTTGTGCTTATATCGTTTCAGATAATGAACCTTTGATATCCCAATTGCGGAATGATTTAGAGAAAGAATTACCGGAATACATGATACCTTCCTATTTTGTGTACCTGGAAGCGTTTCCTTTGACCCCCCAGGGGAAGATCGACCGCAGGAGCTTACCAGCACCGGGGGCGAACGCTTATGGGGAATATACTGCACCTCGCGATGAAATCGAAAAAAAACTGGTAGGGATATGGGCCGGAATATTAGGCATTGAAAAAAGTGCAATCGGCATAGATTCCGGATTTTTCGAGTTAGGTGGGGACTCATTAAAAGCCACCATATTAAAATCGAGGATACATAAAGAACTAAATGTAATTGTGCAGTTGGCAGATATATTTAAAAGCCCGACAATAAGAGATCTTAGCGAACATATAAGAGGTTCTGAAATCCATGAATATACTGTTATAAAGGCAGTAGAAGAAAAAGAATTTTATGAACTTTCTTACAACCAGAGAAGGCTCTGGATTATCCAGCAATTGGATCCCAAAAGCCCTGCTTATAATCTGCCCGGGGTGATTCCTTTAAAACATCAGGTGAAGGGAGAAATTATAAAAAAAGTTTTATCTGCCATCATAGAGAGACATGAAAGTTTCAGGACGTATCTTGCCGTAGTGAACGAGGAACCGGTCCAGTTTGTGGCAAAGACGGTTGAAATTCCTTTTGAAATGAAGGATATCTCTTCTATTGAACCCGAAGGGAGAAGAGAAAGAAGAATGCAGATTATCGATGAAGTAACCCGGGCACCTTTTAACCTGGGGCAAGCCCCGATTTTCAGGTCAATGCTTATTAAAGTTGACGAGGAAATGGTTGATTTCGTATTCAATATGCATCACATTATTTCAGACGGATGGTCAATGGAGGTATTGAAAAAAGAGTTTATCCTCTTATATGAGAAATATAAGGATCACCGGGAGATAGACCTGGAAAAACTTGAAATCCAGTACAACGATTTTGCGGAATGGCAGAAAGCACAGTTAAGAACTCCGGTACTTAAAGAGAAAGCCCACCGGTATTGGCAAAGAAAACTGTCGGGAGAGTTACCGGAACTCAGGTTAACTCGTTATGTCAATGAAACCCATGATATGGCTGAATTTGCCGCATGGGACGGGAAATTGAAGGATGTGGTACTGGACAAATTAAACCAGGTAGCCGCCGATATGGGGGTCAGTACGTTTATGTTATTCTTTTCAGGTGCAAATATACTGTTAGCCTGGCTTTCTGGTGAGAAGGATATTGTTTGCGGCCTGCTTGCGGCAGGAAGGGAACATGCCGCCCTGCAAAACATTGTGGGTTTCTTCGTAAACACGCTTATTTTGAAAAATCACATCGATTTTGCAGATGATTTTCGTGATTTTTTGTCAAGAATGTCGAAGGATACCCTGGAAGCCCTTGAGTACCAGGGGTATCCCCTTGAATTGGTCTTCGAAGAGTTGGAAATCAAATACCCGGATATCCCGGTAATGTTCAATATGATCAATATAAACGATTCCAGGCCCGTTGAAGTCCAAAATCCCGGGGAGCCTTATCATTTGGATCAGTATCCCGGTGGTAAGTTTGACATTGACTTTCATGTTTTCGAATACAAAAACGGAATCGATATCCGCTGCATTTATAGGAAACGGTGGTTCCACCGTGAACAAATGGAATACGTATTGCAGCAGTATCTTTATCTAATGGAAAAAATCGCCGCTGAGCCGGGCAAAAAGATCGAAAACTATTTTTCTTCAAGGAGAAAAAGACGAGTGAACCTGGGATGAATCGATACAAGGAGATTATTCGATGATTATAAAAAGATTTAAAGAGATCGTCGAGAGGTATGAACACAAAATTGCCGTAAAGACCGGTGAAATCTCCCTCACCTATGGGGAACTGGATCGAAAAGCAAATCGCATGGCCCGCATCATACTACAGCGTTACCATGCACCCGGGATAAACCCGGCGGAACAGACAATCGCTCTCCTTTTTAATCATGGTATAAACCAGGTAATCTCACTTTTGGCAGTGTTAAAGGCAGGCAAAATATATATTCCTTTTGAAAGCACCTACCCGGAAAAACGACTGGAGTTTATGCTGGAAGATGCGGATGCCCGTATGATTCTGACAGACAGCCACAATATGGAATTAGCAAAAAAAATTACCGCCGGGTTAGAGGAAACCATCACAATAATCGATATCGATGAAATCGCTGAAGACAATCCCGGTGAAGATACGGGTATAAATATAGAAGTTCCCGCGGATCAGCCGGCGTATATCATCTACACCTCCGGTTCCACGGGAAAACCAAAGGGGGTTTTGCAGATCTGTAGGAATGTGGTGTTTTATGCGGATAATTACATCGATGCACTCTCCATTACTCACCAAGACCGGATGACCTTTCTTTCATCCTTCAGCCACGACGGCGCGGTCCAGGATATTTACGGTGCGATTTTTAGTGGTGCCACTCTCTATCCCTTTGATATCATAACAACCCCGGTCCCGGAGACAGCGGGGCATTTTATCAAGGAGGGGCTAACCATCTATCACAGTGTGCCCTCGGTATTTCGTTATTTTGTAGGTTCTCTTACCGGGCAGGAGAAGTTTTTATCGTTGCGTCTCATTGTTACAGGAGGAGAACCGCTTTATCCCGGGGATGTTACCAGGGTCCGGGAATTTTTCCCCAGGGCATTACTGGCACATATGTACGGCCAAACAGAATCTTCCGTCAATACCATGGGCTTCATCGATGTGGAAAGGGAAGATGTGGAGATTAGCCTTGGGGAGGCGCTCAAGGGGGTGGAATTGCTCCTCCTGGATGAAAATGGCGAAGAAGTATTGGGGTTTGAGACAGCAGAGATATTTGTTTCCTGTGATCATATTGCCCCTGGCTATTGGCGGAACCCTACGGCCACTGCAGAATCCTTCATGTATGATGAGGAACTGGGAAAGATTTACAGGACCGGTGACCTTGGCCGGCGTAACTATGCGGGCAGCATAGAGTTTGCCGGAAGGAAAGACAACCAGGTAAAAGTAAATGGATTCCGCGTCGAGCTTTATGAAATCGAGCGCATGTTAAAAGAACATGAAGACATTGATGACGTGTTGGTAATTTCCACTGAGAAAATTCCCGGTGTGTCAAACCCGGAAAGGGAAGGAGATATATGGTTGGCCGCCTATATCGTTTCGGAAAAAGAAAGGACAGATTCGGGGTTGAGGGCCTATCTTTCCCTGTATTTACCTGATTATATGATTCCTTCTTATTTCATATTTCTTGAAACGCTCCCCATGGGTCCCAACGGTAAAATAGACCGGAAAGCTCTGCCGGAGCCTGGAATGACAGCGATGACGGAATATATGCCTCCTCGAAACGAGGTGGAAAAGAAATTGGTGGATGTATGGTCCGGGGTATTCGCCAAAGAGGTGGGCATTAATGACAACTTTTTCCATTTGGGCGGCGACTCCATCAAAGCTATCCAGGTATCGACACGATTAAGGGAGCATGACTTAGAACTGAAAATCAGCGATTTATTTTTACACCCCCAGATCAAAGACCTGGCAGAATTTGTAGAAGAAATCCAGCGGGACGTTGACCGGGGGACCGTTAAAGGCGATGGGCCGGATGTCTGCGGCCAGGATATCTCCCCGGAAAAATTAGCATGGATAACCGGTTATATCCGGGATAATATTCCTGGGAACCCAGAGATCGAAGCGATATATCCCTTAACCCCAATGCAAAAGACGATGCTTTATTACAGTTTAAGCGGCACCAACAAAGAGGTGTTTTTCATTCAATACCTATTGGGGTGGCAGGGAACAATTGAAAACTCCCTCATGGAAACCAGTGTGAATACGTTGGTGGAAAGGCATGATATTTTCAGGACTAATTTTATTTACGAAGGCCTGGACCAACCCCGGCAAATCGTGTTAAAACATCGAAGGGTGGAATTCAATTATGAAGATATGAGCGGCTGCCGGGAAGAGGAAAAAGCATTATACCTGGAAGAATGCCGGAAAAGAGATAGAGAGAGAGGATTTGATTTAAGTAAAGATATGCTGTTAAGGGTTTCGTTATTTCGAGTCGATGTGAATTCTTACTACCTGATGTGGAGTAAGCATTATATTTTGATGGATGGTTGGTGTGTCGGCATTGTGTTTAACGAGCTGGGTCAAATCTATGAAGGGTTAAGAACGGGAAACCCCATCCAATTAGAGGAGGTGACCCCCTATAGAAATTTTGTTGCCTGGTTGGAGCAACAGGACAAAGCTGCGGGGTTTCGCTTTTGGGAGAACTACCTGGCTGATTACCACCATCAAGGGGGTTTAGTTCCCACAAAGCCGGGTCCGGTTAAACCCTTAAAAGAAGGCGAGTATAATTTTGAAACATACACCTTTGAAATCGCTAAAGAAGAAATCGATGCCGTAAAGCAATTGGCTGCCGATTGTGAGGTGACCCTCAATATGGTGTTTCAAACCCTGTGGGGCATCCTGCTGCAAAAGTATAATAATCGAGATGACGTTGTTTTTGGAGCGGTGGTTTCGGGCCGGCCGCCGGAAATCAAAGGTATCGAGAACATGGTAGGGCTGTTTATCAATACGGTTCCTGTTCGCGTAAAAGTCCACCAGGACTATAAATTCTCGCAATTATTAAGAAATATGCAGGAAAACAGCACCGCTGCCAAATCCTATGAATATTTAACCTTCACGGAAATCCTGGCCAAATGCGAGTTGAAAGAAAATATTATCGACAACCTTATGACTTTCCAGAATTTCGTGCTTATGGAGCAATTTAAAGGCATTTATAATACCCAGGGGAACACTGCCCCCGCTTCCCGGGTAGAAACATCCCTCTTTCACCAGAGTAATTATAACTTTAATATAATAATAACGCCCTTTACCCCCTTCCAGGTTACGTTTATGTATAATGCGTCGGCCTATGAAGAGGCGTTTTTAAAACGAATCCAACAGCATTTAAGGGAAATCCTCCGGTTGGTGATAGAAAATAAAGATATCCAATTAAAGGACATCCGTGTTACTTATGATTACATTACCGCCGAATCCTCGATTTTGCATCAAGAAGAGGAAGAAGAATGGAATATGTAAAGGGGTGCACCCCCAATGGAGGTATAGGAAATGACAGAGCCAGGAAAAGAGAAAATATTACTGTTACTACTGCCCTTTTGGGACCCGGAAATCCCACCGCAGGGAATTTCCTGTTTGAAGAGTTATCTTGAGCCCCAGGGGTACCGGGTAAAGACCGCAGACGGCAACACGGAAAAAGAATTCCGGAAAATCTATTTCCGGTATTACCAGGTACTGCAAAGCCATGTACCGGTATCCTGCAGACGAAATCTTTTCAACGATGGGGTTACATTGCTGCGCAATCACCTCATGGCCCACATTTATCACAGCGATAAAGACCAATATTACCGGTTGTTAAAAATCCTGGTGGAAAAAAATTTCTGCACCTCCTTCGACAATAGCCAGTTAGAAGAGCTGGACGGGGCGGTAGATGATTTTTACACCCGACTGGAGCGGTATTTTCTTCGCTTACTGGAGGAAGAGAAGCCCTCGGTGGTAGGTTTTTCCGCTTTCAGTGCATCCCTGCCGGCATCGCTGTTTGCCTGCCGCCTGGCCAAGCAAAAAGACCCCCGGATCAGGACTGTGTTAGGGGGGCAGGTATTTTCCGACCAGGTGATGAAAGGCACCCCTGACTTCGACTACTTCATGGATAGAACCAGGGATTACGTGGATGGTGTTTTCGTGGGAGAAGGGGAACGGCTCTTCCTGGCCTGGCTGCAAGGAGAGCTTCCCGCATCGCAGCGGGTATTTACCTTAAAAGATATCGATAATAAAACCGTTGATCTCAGCGCGGTGAATCCCCCTGATTATTCAGACCTTGATTTGAGTTATTACCCCCACATCGGTGTTTACGGTTCCCGCAGTTGTCCCTTTAATTGCAGCTTTTGCTCGGAGACTGTCTACTGGGGCAGGTACAGGAAAAAGAAAATCAGCCAACTGGTGGAGGAATTTAAGCGGTTGTATGACCGTCATTCGTACCAGTTGTTCCTGTTAACCGATTCCTTATTAAACCCTACTGTAACCGAAATTGCTCAAGAGATAATCAAGTCCGGTTATTCTTTTTATTGGGATGGCTATTTAAGGGCCGACCCACCGGTTCGCAGTGTGGATAACACCCTGTTGTGGAGGCGGGGTGGATTTTACCGGGCCAAGCTGGGACTGGAAAGTGGATCGCCGAAGGTTTTGCAAAAGATGGGCAAGAATATAAGCATCCCCCACGTAAAAGAAGCCATATGTGCCCTGGCCTACGCCGGGATAAAGACTACCACCGCCTGGATGGTGGGGCATCCCGGTGAAACCGAAGCAGACTTCCGCATGACCCTGGAGCTCATCGAAGAGTTAAAAGACTATATTTACGAAGTAAAATTACAGTACTTCAAATATTATTTGCGAGGCCAACCCCAGTCTGTCTCCTGGGCGGAGAACAGTTCCCCGGTGCTTCTTTACCCGGAATGGGCCAAAGATATGCTGGTCTCCCAGACCTGGCGCCTGGACTGTGAACCCTCGTGGGAAGACACCATTGATCGGGTTAATCGCTTTATGGATCACTGCCAGCGGTTGGGCCTGCCCAGCAACTATTCGCTGGAGGATGTCAACGTTGCCGACTGGCGCTGGAAAAAACTCCAGCCCAACGCCGTACCCTCGCTGGTGGAATTGCAAGACAGGAATACCTATATTGAGGAAAACAAACATGTAGAGAAACTCTATGCCGCTGTCAACCCGCTGCAAGAAGACAGCGAATGGTTATAAAACACCATTCTAAGGAGGAACAATGAAAAAAGATTCGGAATTTTCAAGCGACGACGCCTTTGTGGTCAGTCAATACGGAAAAGAAAAAGAATATTGGCTTAATAAATTATCCGGGGAACTGGTAAAAAGCTTTTTTCCCTATGATCATACGGATAGGGGAGAAGTACCGGGTTCCCCGGCAGAAGTAAGAATCCTTTTGCCCGGTGAACTGGCGGCAAAGTTAATCAAGCTGGGAACAGGAAAAGACCACAGGATTCATATGGTCTTGTTGGCCGCCGTGTCATTACTGCTGGAAAGGTATACTGGCAGCAGTGACATTATCGTTGGCGTCCCTATTTATAAACAGGAAAAACAAGGCCGTTTTATCAATACCGCCGTGGCCTTGCGGCAATATCTGTCCCGGACAGGAGATATCACCTTCAAAGAATTATTATTGCAAACCAGGCAGTCACTCATGGAAGCAATCGAGCATCAAAATTATCCCCTGGACATCCTGGTATACCAGTTGGATTTATCCTTTAGTGAAGATGAATTTCCCTTATTCGACATCATTGTATTACTGGAAAACATCCATGATAAAAAATATATCGAGCATTTAAATTGCAGCATCTTATTTTCTTTTTTGAGAAGTGGTGAAACCATTGACGGCAACGTGGAATATAACCCGCAGAAGTATGAAAAAAGTACCATAGAAAGAATTGTTGACCATTTTACCCGTTTGTTGTCTGTTGCCCTTGACGATATTGAAATGCCTTTAAATACCCTGGAGATATTAACCCCGGAAGAGAAACACCACCTGCTTTATGAATTGAACGACACCGTTGTGGATTACCCCCGGGACAAACCTCTTTCTCAATTATTTGCGCACCAGGTAAGTCAACGGCCTGACAGTATTGCCATCATCGACCTGTGGCCTGGGGCGGGGCGCAATGATCCCTACTATGTCACCTACCGTGAACTCAGCCGGGAAGTCAATCAACTGGCACACCTGTTAAAAGAAAAGGGAGTCAAACCCGATAGTGTTGTTGCCCTGTTGGTGCATCAGCCCCTCCGGTTGATCACCGGGATACTGGCCGCAATAACCGCCGGGGGTGGATATATGCCCATTGACCCCGATTACCCCCAGGAACGCATTAATTATATGTTGAGAGACAGTGGAGCAAAGATATTGCTGGCTGCGCCAGCAGCTCAGGTTAAGGTTGAGATTAAGGTTAAGGAGAAGGAAGAATCTATAGAAATAATCGATATCTCTGGGCAGTTTCCTTCCTCAACCTCAACCTCAACCTCAACCTTAAGCAAGGTTAGCTCGGCTAACCTTGCTTATGTCCTTTATACTTCCGGTTCTACCGGTGGGCCCAAGGGAGTTTTGGTGAGCAACCGCAATGTGGCCCGGTTGGTAAAAAATACCAACTACATGGAATTCTCAGGGAACACCCGACTGCTCCAGAACGGGTCCCCGGTATTTGATGCCCTTACCTTTGAACTATGGGGAACGCTGCTCAATGGTGGGCAATTGGTTTTAGCGGATAAAGAGTTTATCCTGGATGCCGATAAATTAGGGGATGCATTAGAACGGTATCGTATAAACGCCATGCTTTTGACCCCGGTGTTTTTTAATCAACTGGTGCAGCAAGACAGCAGTATATTTGGCGGGCTGGAATGGTTGTTGGTGGGGGGTGATGTCTTATCTCCCAGCCATATCAACCGGGCCAGGCGGGCCAGCAGCCGTTTGCAAGTGGTCAATGCTTATGGTCCCACGGAAAATGGTGTGATATCTACCACTTATTTAATTGACAAGGATTTTGAG
The DNA here is from genome assembly GCA_011772425.1 of Candidatus Aminicenantota bacterium. Lineage (GTDB taxonomy): Bacteria > Acidobacteriota > Aminicenantia > UBA2199 > UBA2199 > JAKAGC01. The sequence continues at coordinate 2,203 of WVZO01000263.1, read as the reverse complement.
GTTAGTATCCCCATTGGGCGTCCCATCAACAATTCCTTCGCCTATATTTTAGGTCCTGATTATCGTTTACAACCCGTGGGAGTGGTCGGGGAGTTGTATGTCGGGGGTGATGGCGTGGCCCGCGGATATATGAACAACCCCGAGTTAACAGCAGATAAGTTTATACTTTTAGGGAACCACGAAGCCACGAAGGACACGAAGGAACACGAAGAAAATAATGAAAAGTTTTTGCGGGGGTCCAGGGGGCAGTTTTTACAAAAAGAGCCCCCTGGTCGCCGAAGGCTTTACAANNCGGTAACATTGAATTTTTAAGCAGGAGGGATTTCCAGGTAAAGATAAGGGGACATCGTATTGAGTTGGGAGAAATTGAAACCCGGTTATTAAAGCACGGTGACATAAAGGATACCATTGTGGTATTAACCGGTGACAGGGAGAAGCCGTCTTTGTGTGCTTATTTTGTATCGGACAGTGAAGTAAGTGCTTCGGAGTTGAAAGATTATATAAGTGAAGGGTTACCGGACTACATGGTGCCCAGGTATTTTGTCCGGTTAGAAAAATTACCCTGCACACCCACCGGGAAAGTTGACCGCAAAGCCCTTCCCCACCCTAAAACCATGGTCACGGAAAAGAGACCTTATCAACCCCCCACCAATGAAGCCGAGGCTGCTGTGCTGCAAACCTGGGCGGACGTATTGGAGCTAGACCCTGAGAAAATCAGCATAGAGGATGATTTTTTTGAACTGGGAGGTAATTCCATCAACATTTTAAAAGTGCAGAACCAATTACGAAAACATTTCAACTGCGAAATATCCATGAGTACATTGTTTCTTTACCCCACCATCAAGGAGTTAGCCGCCGACATCATGAAGAATTTATTAGCCGGTAAGCTGGAATTTGTAGTGAGATTGAACAAGGGCGGGAATAAAAAGAATATTTTCATATTTCATCCGTTGAACGGCCTGGTTTATCCTTATAAAGAGTTGGCAAAATTATTGGAAGGCCGGTTTAATGTGTATGGGATACAGGCCAAAGGTTTGACTCGTGAGGACCCGCTCCCAGTGGATTATGCAGAAATGTTAACGGAATATATGGAGGAGATCAGGACTGTGCAGGAAAAAGGGCCTTATATTTTTGCCGGCTATTGTGTTGGTTGTGGGCTGGCTTATCTTGCTGCCACTGAAATGGAAGATAAAGGAGAAGAGGTGGAAGCAGTGATATTGTTGGATGTTGGCACATTTGGTTCGCCGTGGAGGATGAGTTGGTTTGAAGAATGGAAATTTAACCTGGAGCGGCGCATTTTTGCCTCCCACGTAAAGCGCACAGAGATCCCGTCGGTGCATTTAGGCGAGCAAGGCAATGAAGAGCAGAAGCGGTTAATAAAGCGGGTTGAAGACAATAATATAGAGATATTGCGTAAGAGATTCATGTATATACGAATCATACATTCCCCGCTTATTCACATTCGGGCGAAGAAGAATCTCAGTTTGTTGTTATTTCAGAGGACCTGGCTTAAGATGAGTACAGGCGGGGTTAAATTGTTTAAAATGACGGGAGATCATTTTAACATGTTCATGTCTCCGCATGTGGAGCAAATGGCTGAGATATTCAAAGCTAATATTGATAGTTGATCGTCTGCCATGAAATTAGCCACGAAGACACCAAGACACAAAGTAACACAAAAAGTTTTATTATAAATAAATCCTTTGTGTCTTCGTGCCTTTGTGGCTGTCCCCTTCTTATGCTTGCGGCTGGAGCTTAACTGTCACGTACAACCAAATCGAAAAAGTACAACTTTAGTTGTACAAATTTCTAGTATCATTTTCATACCAAATATACGACTTTTGGTGTATTGACAAATACTCTTTAATGCATTATATATTAAATTTCCCAACACCAGGCCTTTGGCCTGGGCCTTAAGCCCAAAAAAATTCATGATGTGCAGCCATTATATAACTGGTATTCAGTAGTTAATCGAAAAGAGAACAAATATTTTAAATAAATAGGAGGTTTAATATGGGTAAAGAAAGAGAGTTTCCTTAGAGGTGAAAGACCACCTATCCACAGTTCACGGTTGCAGACAAAACGTATCGCGCTCACCGAGTTATTGACCAGGCCGGCAGCTTCAAGTAGGTAGATGCAGTGTTAAAGAATATGGTCTCCAGGTAAAAACAAACCTGAAGAGACGTTCTCAATGGAGGAAGCA
>WVZO01000617.1 GCA_011772425.1 Candidatus Aminicenantota bacterium | reverse complement strand
TGTGAAATCTGCGAAATCTGTGGTTTCTCTTTTAAAAATGAGGACTTTGACGAGTCCCTGGGCATTTTATGGGGCTTCCGGTTTTTGTATTTTTTTAATAAAAATTTGTAACGTTCCGGATCAAAGGAAATATTTTGCCAGGAGTAAGTTGCACTTTAAGCGAAGATTTACTGCTCTTTAAAGCTCTTGCTGGGGCTTGAAGCTGGGGCTTGCAGCTTAACTTTTACGTCATATGTCCTATTTTTTTCATTCAACAGGTTTTTTGTCCCCAATTGAGGACAGGAAAATGTGAGACTATTTGGCATCAAAATTGCTTTTAGTTTGACAAACGTGAAAGATATAGAGTGAGTTTTTACCGCTTAATGGTTAAACATTAAGCAGTAAATATGAATGAAGAAAAAGTTAAAAAAAGTTTTTTGAGGAAGTTACTTACGTACGAAGTGGGATGGTGCGAAATGAAGCAAGTCAATAAAACAATAATGTCAACCACCGCTGCCTGGTGTGTTTTGGTCATGATGATTTTATCTTTGGGGGTACATATCGGCTTTGCCCAGGGCAGGCACGAGTTGACCAAAAAAGAATTACACAGTTTCAGGTTAGCCAGAAAGTATCATTATTCAGGCGTACAACTTTTTCTAAAAGGAAAATACGATAAGGCGGAGAAATATTTTAAAAAGTCTCTTGATGCATTCCCGAAGTTTTCCTATGCGGATTATTTCCTGGCAAAAATTTGTTATAACAAAAAAGATTATATGCAGAGTATGGTCCACATTAAACGGGCAAAGGAAAATTTTAAATATATAAGAGACCTGGATGTGGACTCCCAGTTGCAGTACCTGGACCGGCTTCGCCAGCAAAAGGAAGATATAGAAAAAGACCTGGACAACCCGATGCTGACAAAGATACCCAGTAGTCAGAGAGCAGAGATGGAAAAGGATAAGCTTAAAATCGATAGTCTTTTAAGTACTCCCATTCCCCGGGCAAAGTCCATGCCCGCGGATTACAATTTTGTTCACGGTAATATCTTATTTAAAATGAAAAAATTTAAGGAAGCTCATGACCAGTATGTGCAAGCTATCACCCTTGACCCTAAACATACCCTTGCTTATAATAACCTGATCACTCTTTTTTATATGGCAAAAAAGTATAACATGGCCCTGGAGTATATCAAAAGAGCAGAAAGTAACAAGGTAGAAATCAATTCCAAATTAAAAGAAATCATTCGACAAGCCCTGCAAAAATAGATGGAATAAAAAAATATTGGAGGTTTAACCATGGTAAATAAGCTTAAGCTTTTTATCATCCCGATTTGTATCGTTTTTCAATTGGTCACATTTTTCTCTTGCCAGGTAGGTGACAGCCAATTCCATGTGTTCACAGAAGAACAGCAGCAACTGATCCGGGAGCTCAATGGTTGGCTGTTCCCTTTGAGTACTTCACCCCTTGAATTGACAGATAATGAGTTGAGTTTTCTTGACCAATTGAGTTTTGCTAAAATGGTGGCTTTGGGAGAAGCCACCCATGGTACCCGGGAATTCTTTCAAATGAAGCACCGGGTTTTTCAGTACCTGGTGGAACATCTCAATCACAAAGCTTTTGGATTTGAAGCTGACTTTGCCGAATGCCTATACCTCAACAACTATGTAAACAGAGGAGAAGGAGATCTGGTAGAACTAATGAAAACAAAGATGCATTTCTGGACCTGGAGAACAGAAGAAGTAAAAGAGTTGTTAGAATGGATGAAAAATTATAATACGGGCAAAAGCGATGAAGAAAAGATTCATTATCTTGGATTTGATTGTCAATTCACCACGTATCAACCTGATTTGATCCAAACTTATTTGCAACCTCTTTTACCCACTCTTTGGGAAACCGCCTTCCCTATATTGGAGCAAGTACAGGACCTTAACTGGGATGGTTATATTGATTTGTCAGAGGAGGATTACAACACCATTAAAACTCAATTGGAATCATTGGAAGATCAATTGACTGCCAATAAAGATCAGCTGGTTGCCAATTCATCTTTAAAGGAATACGAGATCAGCAAACAGTTGTTCAGGACCTTCAGGCAAGCGTTTATTGTGCGTTATAGTTATTATGGTAAAACTAATGACAATACCAATTGGCGTGACCGGTTTATGGCTGAAAATGCACTGTGGATGGCTGATTTTTTGGGAGAAGATACCAGGATTACCCTATGGGCTCATAATGGTCATATTGCCAAAGATAATTGGTACGGCGGCGATGGATCAATGGGACATCACATACATAAAAATTTAGATGACCTGTACCAGGCAGTTGGTTTTGGTTTTTCCAGGGGCAGCTTTACCGCAGTGGGATGGGGTGAGTCATACGGGAAGTGGACTCACATAATCATAGATGCACCCGACCCAACGTCTGTTAATTTCCTGTTTCATTATGCCTTCTATCCAAATTTTGCCTTTAACCTGGATGGTGTCCCTCCTGGTTCTGCGTGGGATAATTGGCTGTCCGAATGGAGACCAATTTTATCAATCGGGGCCGTTTATGACGGTATTCCGGATAATTTTTATAGAGTCACCGATATGCGCCAACACTACAACTGGATCATCTATGTTGACACCACCAATGCCTCAATATTAATCCCCCGCTAATCCTAAATGTTTACTCCTTAATGTTTAAACATTAAGCAGCAAATATGAATGAAGAGAAGGTTAAAAAAGGAAAAGAGGTGAAAAAAATATAGGAGGTTTAACCATGTTAAATAAACTTAAGCCGTTTATCATCACGATTTGTATTTTTTTTCAATTGGTCATGTTTTTCTCTTGCAAAGTAGGTGACAGCCAATCCCCGGTGCTCACAGAAGAACAGCAGCAACTGATCCGGGAGCTCAATGGTTGGTTGTTCCCTTTGACTGCTTCACCCCTTGAATTGACAGATAAAGAGTTGAGTTTTCTTGACCAATTGAGTTTTGCCAAAATTGTGGCGTTGGGAGAAGCCACCCATGGTACCCGGGAATTCTTTCAAATGAAGCACCGGGTTTTTCAATACCTGGTGGAACATCTCAATCACAAAGCCTTTGGTTTTGAAGCTGATTTTGCCGAATGCCTATACCTCAACAACTATGTAACCAAAGGAGAAGGAGACCTGTTAGAACTAATAAATACAAAGATGCTTTTCTGGACATGGAGAACCGAAGCGGTTAAAGAGTTGTTAGAATGGATGAAAAATTATAATACGGGCAAAAGCGATGAAGAAAAGATTCATTATTTTGGATTTGATTGTCAAGCCCTCACGTATCAACCCGATTTGATCCACACTTATTTGCAACCGCTTTTGCCCACCCTCTGGGAAACCGCCTCCCCAATATTGTCGCAAGTGCAGGATTTTTCCGAAGATGATTATATTGGGTTGTCAGAGGAGGACTACAACACCATTAAAACCCAATTGGCATCATTGGAAGATCAATTAACTGCCAATAAAGATCAGTTGGTTGCCAATTCTTCTTTAAAGGAATACGAAATCTGCAAACAGTTGTTCAGAACCTTCGGGCAAGCGTTTATTGTGCGTTACACTCATTATCACAAGAATAATGTCAAAATCAATTGGCGTGACCGGTTTATGGCTGAAAATGCCCTGTGGATCGCTGATTTTTTGGGAGAAGATGCCAGGATTACATTATGGGCCCATGATGGTCACATTGCCAAAGCTTATAGGTACGGCGAAAAAGGGCCATTCGGATATCATTTACATAAAAATCTAGGTGACCTGTACCAGGCAGTGGGTTTTGGTTTTTCCAGGGGCAGCTTTACCGCAGTGGGAGTGGGTAATTTATTGTGGGAGTTGACCCATACAATCATAGATGAACCCAACCCAACGTCTGTTAATTTCCTGTTTCATCGTGCCTTCTACCCAAATTTTGCCTTTAACCTGGATGCTATCCCTCCTGGTTCTGCCTGGGATAGCTGGCTCTCCGAACTGAGACTATTTTTATTAATTGGTGCCCTTTATGATGGCATTCCGGATAAATATTATTGGCTCACCGATTTGAGCCGAGACTTCAACTGGATCATCTATTTTGACACCACCAATGCCTCAATATTAATACTCCCCTCATCCTAAACACGAATTTGCTTGCAGACCTCTTCGGTACTCACAATGTGAGCAAACCCGTAAGCCAGGGTTTTTAACGTAGAAAGGTGAAGATCATCATTGGCTGTTGCCGTGGCATCAGCTACAAAAAAGATGCGGTAATCCCTGACAAATCCCTCACGCGCCGTGGTTTCACAGCAGCAATTGGTCATCACCCCGGTGATGATCAATTCCTCGATTCCCTCAGCCTGTAACTTTTCATCCAGACCAGTATTGAAAAATGCACTGTAACGGTTTTTATCGATGAGTAAATCCTCCTCTCCGGGAGTGAACTCCGGCATCAACTGCCAATCAGGGGTTCCGTACATGATACAATCACCCCACCATTTCGCCAACATCCCACCATCTTTAGAAATATCCTTATGCCCGTGCCGCGTAAATACGATACGCATCCCATTGGCTCGACAGGTATCGATAATTTTCAGCAGGTTTTGTTGGATGTTACGGGAAATGGAGTCAAAATAATTCTGCATATCAATGACCAACAGCGCACACTTTTGCGGTCTGATTTCTCCCCGCCTTATATTGTACCGCTCAATCTCTTTTAAATAATCACTGTTCATAAGATGCCTCCGGCGGCCCGCTTTTTTGTAAAAAAGCGGGGCAAAAAACTTTTCATACACGGTCAGCCTGTGTTACAAGGTTTCAACCATCGTACCACATTTAGCCCAATAAATCCCCTCTCGAGAGGGGTGGCCGCGAAGCGGTCGGGGTGTGTTAGCCTCACTTCTTCTCTTCCAACTTGCCAACTGCCAACTGCCAACTGGCTTGGTGCCTTCGTGGTTTTTAACTTCGCCGCAAGGCGTTTAACTTGAAAAGTTTCGACAGCGCACTGCCTGCTCCTTCCCGGATATTCTCGTCATACATCCCGGACATGGGTGAAGCTTCCGGGTTTATCTCGATACAATTAGCATCATTGTCTTTGGCAATGGTGGGAAAACCCGCCGCCGGATACACCACCCCGGACGTACCAATACTGATGAAAAGATCACAGGTGCTAATAACAGCCATGGCCTCACGGATCACCTCCTGGTTCAACATATCCTCAAACCAGATAATGTCCGGCCGTAACCAACTGCTGCATTTCTCACATTTATAATTTTTGAATGTCTCGCCAATATCTTCGGAAATGCCGTGGTTGGGACACCTTACCCGCCACAGGCTGCCGTGAAGCTCAATCACTTTCTGACTGCCTGCCCGCTGGTGCATGCCGTCGATGTTTTGAGTCACAACAAAAACGCCCGGGTGTTGTTTTTCCAATTCAGATATAACAAAATGACCGGCATGAGGTTTACAATCCAGCACAGCCTTCCGTCTTAGTTCATGAAATTTCAACACCTTTTCCGGATCGCGGTCAAACGCAGTTTGACAGGCATAATCTTCCCAATTGTACTGGTGCCATATCCCGCCTTTTCCCCGGTAAGTAGGAACACCGCTCTCAGCAGACATCCCCGCACCGGTAAAAAAAACAATATTTTTAAATTTTCCTGACTCTATCATTGCTCTTTCACCTCTTACTTAATAATATCCTATCAACTGTCCAAAGTCAATTTTTAATTGACAATTCTCATGTTCAATGCTAAACTCAAAAAGAATCAAGGAGATGATTATGTTCTGTCCACAGTGCAAATGCGAATACTTAGAAGGCATTACAGAATGTGCCGATTGCAGAATCCCCCTGGTGGAACGATTACCCGAAGAAGAAATGACTTCTAAAGAGTTCGACCCCCTGGAGGATTTAGTTACTATCAAAAAATTCTCCACCAGGCATGAAGCAGAAGTCGCAAAAGGGTTTCTACTTGCCAACGGGATCAACGCTATCATCTCCAATGATGATTGGATAGGATTCCGGGGGGGAGGCGTTCACCTTCGCCGCGACAAAATCCGCTTATTAATAAAAAAAGAGGATGTCCCGGAAGCGGAAAAAATCTTCAGAGAGGCGGGAATTTCTACACAAAAAGAAATAGAAGAGAAACCTTATGGATATGAGTACCGGGGCCCGCATGAAAGCCCCTCCAGTGGAGAGCAGCGGTATCGGCAGTATGTAAAAATTGTCTTGATCGGATCACTTTTGGCTTTTTTAATAATCATTATTCTCAATTTCCTGCAATAATCCGGTAAGATAATTTTCCTATATATTGACAAATGGTTCCTAAACCTTTAATATTTTCCCTTATAGAAAAACGTTGTGTCTTTGTGCCTTCGTGGCCAAATAAAAATAGGAGGAAAAATGAGATTTAAAGTTATTTTATTAATCGCTGCTTTTTTATTAGTCATTCCCGGTTTTAACTTGAATGCCGCAACATTCAAGGGCGTGACCATGGAAGATTCCATTGACGTAGAAGGCCAGAAATTGGTATTAAACGGGATGGCACTGCGGAAGAAATTTATCGTTAAAGTATACGTGGCTGGTCTTTACCTGCCCCAAAAAGAAACCGACGCGGAGAAAATCCTTAAATCCGACACCATGCGGCGTACTGTTATGCATTTTGTCTATAGTGTGGGCGCCAGTAAGCTAAATGGCGGATGGATGGACGGTTTGAAAGCCAACACCCCCAACCATTCACCGGAATTGAAAAAACAATTTGATACCTTATGCGCTTATATGGAAGATGTAAAAAAAGGAGAGCGCATTGTTTTTACTTATATCCCGGGGAAAGGAACAACCGTCGAAGTAAAAGGCAAGCAAAAAGGAGTGATTGAAGGGAAAGAATTTGCCGATGCCCTGTTTGCCTGCTGGATCGGACCCAAACCCGGGCCTGGCAAGGGATTTAAAGAAGACCTGCTGGGTTTGTAGCGCAGGGCGTAGAGCATAGACGTAGAGCCTGGAGCAACAGGGACAGAACATTTGTTTTGTCTCTGCTAAGATCTATCCACTACATTATTATTTTATACATCAATGGAGGATAATGTGTTTAGAAAAGCCTTACGATTTTTTATTTGGGGTATAGTGATTTTTTCACTGGTAATGGTAACAACAGTCGATGATACCTTGTGGGCGAAAAAGAAGAAAACCCCACTCAACCAGGGCACCGATGCGAAACTGCGGGTGGAATGGTACCAGAGACACCTGCAAATGAATGAAATGTCAACGTTCAAGAACCTGGAATGGGCGTTTATCGGACCGGTATGGATGAGCGGCAGGATTACCGATATTGAAGCGCTGCCGGGGAAACCCTATACGTATTACGTGGCTGCGGCCTCCGGTGGTGTCTGGAAGACAGAGAATGAAGGCACCACCTGGGAACCCATTTTCCAACATGGATTGTCCACGTCCATCGGTGATATTGCTTTAGCTCCTTCTAACCTACAGATCATTTGGGTGGGGACCGGTGAAAACAACAGCAGCAGGAGCAGTTATTCCGGTGCCGGGGTTTACAAATCCGAAGATGGTGGTAAAACCTGGAAACACATGGGATTGTGGGATACCCATCATACCGGCCGCATCATCGTCCACCCGGAAAACCCGGATGTTGTTTATGTGGCTGCCGTTGGTCATTTATATAGTTTTAATGAAGAAAGAGGTGTATTCAAAACCGCAGATGGTGGAAAAACCTGGGAAAAGATACTTTATATCAATCACAAAACCGGAGTGATCGACCTGGTGATGGACCCTTCTGACACCAATATCCTGTATGCGGCCGCCTGGGAACGTTTGCGAAAAGCCTGGAATATGTGGGAAGATGGCCCGGGCAGTGCAATATACAAAACCCAGGACGGCGGTAAAACCTGGGAAAAACTCACCAATGGGCTGCCCACAGAAAGGAAAATGGGACGTATCGGACTGGCTGTTGCTCATTCCAATCCCAATGTGATTTATGCGTTGGTGGATAACCAGGCTGCTGAGCGGGAACCCAAACCAGGAGAACTGGATTCCTATGGATTCCCAGCGAAAAAAATCATCAAGGGAGCCGAACTTTACCGGTCCGATGATAAAGGAAAAACCTGGAAAAAGATCAATCAACATAATATCAAATACCTTTACTTTGAATACGGGTATTACTTTGGTGAAGTCCGGGTAGACCCCTGCAATGAAGATATTGTTTACCTCCTGGGAATTTCACTGCGGAAGTCTGTTGATGGTGGTAAAACATTCAGAGCACTGTATTATAAAGACTTTCATGCTGACCACCAGGCTTTCTGGATCGATCCCGGGAGTCCCAATCACCTGATTGACGGCAACGATGGCGGGATCAATATCTCTTATGACGGCGGAAAAACCTGGAAGGACCTTGATAATCTCCCGGTGGTCCAATTTTACAATGTGTATGTGGACATGGAAACGCCTTTTAATGTTTATGGTTCAGTACAGGACAACGGGTCCTTTAAAGGTCCTGTCACCCATAATCCGGCCGATGATCCTGCTTACGATTGGAAGCGGATTCCCGGGGGTGAAGCCAGCTATATAGAAGTAGACCCCACTGATGCCAATATCCTTTACAGCGAAGGCTCTTTTGGTGGATTGATGCGCTCCAACCTGGAGGAGAACAGCAGCAAACCGATTAAACCAAAGGCCGAAAAGGGAGAACCCCGGTTAAGGTGCACCTGGTTGACTCCATTTATCATTTCTCCCCACAATCCTTTTACCCTGTATTTTGGTTCTCAATATCTCTATTGTTCCGTGGATAGGGGTGAGCACTGGCAGCGAATCAGCCCGGATTTGACCACCAACCCCAAAGAAGAACAAGGAGATGTTCCTTATGGAGCCATCTCCACCATTTCCGAATCTCCTTTAATGCCGGGTTTGATTTATGTGGGCACCGATGACGGCAATGTCCAGGTGACCAAAAATGGTGGGGTTTCGTGGCAAAAAATCAATGCTGGTTTTTTCCCGGCGAAAAAATGGGTATCCAGGATAGTGGCTTCCAAATTTGATAAGGGAACAGTATATTTAAGTTTTAACGGTTACAGGGATGATGATTTCCAGACCTACATTTACAAATCTTCCGATTATGGGAAAACCTGGGAGGATATCAGCAGCAACCTCCCCTGCGGTCCGGTCAATGTTATCTGGGAAGACCCTCAGAACAAAAATGTCTTTTATGCAGGTACTGACCTGGGGGTTTATATTTCGTTGGACAGGGGGAAGGAGTGGTATTCTCTTCTTGCCAACATGCCCACCACTTTTGTGCATGACCTGGTGGTACATCCCCGGGATAACATCCTGGTGGCGGCGACTCACGGCCGTGGGTTCTATACCATGGATGTATCGGCGATTCAAACATACGCCTCTGATGAAAAAATCCAGGCCAAAGACCTGCACATATTTGAAATTTCTACAGTGACTCTTCCCCGTTCCTGGTGGCAGCCCCGCAAGCCGGCTCAAATTACCTATACCTTGAAAAAAGCCCAGGAAGTAAAGGTTACAGTGTTAGATGCCAAAGACAACGTAATTAAATCATTCAAAGCCGAAGGAGCAGTAGGATTTAACCGGATTACCTGGAATTTGACCACAGACAGTAGAGACAGGAGAAAATATTTTGCGCCAAAAGGTATCTACACCATACAAATCAACGCCGGAGGAATTGTAGAAAAGCAAAAAGTTGAACTAAAATAACCCCTCGGCAAGGGATAAGCGCTAACTTAAAAAAAAAACAATAGGTGCCCTTCGGACGGGTATAAGTGGACTGATGGCGCTAAACTTTTTTTTCTAAACAAAAGTTTTGTGGGGTCCAGGGGCGGTTTTTCAAAAGAGCCCCTGGCCGCCGGAGGCACAGGAGTTTCAGGATGGACATTTTAAAATTATTTAAGTTTTTCTTTTTTAGTTTTTATGTCCATCCTGTAGAAAAAATACTGGACAGTATATCCGCACGGAGGGCATTAGTTTTTTCAGAGTGCCTGTGCGGTAGGAGAGATAAGGTGCCCTTCGGGCCAATTTAATACGCCTGCGGCGATTCCACTTCACCTATATAGAACTAAAGGTCAGCTTGAGTTATTAAGATATTCCCAGTTTCTCTTATGGATTATTTACCTGGCTCCTATATTTCCTTTCCCACTTTCCCACTTTTTCCAAACGATGTTCCTTATTGATTCACTTAATTTAAATTGTTTGTGCTCAGCAAATTTTGCTTGTGCGAGACCTAAATTAGGTTGTGCGGGACCTAAATTTGCTGGCAGTTCATGTTCATAAAAATAAGGTGCCAGTTACTTTATTTTTTTGTAATTTTGGTCATTGTAATTTGGAATTTGTTTGTGATTTGTAATTTGGAATTTGTAATTTTCATCTTTTCTTCTCTTCTTCGCGTCCCTTCGCGCTTATTACCGCATTGTAAATGCATTCGCGGCTAAAAATTCCTACTTGAAAAAACCTCTATTTTGAGGTATCATAAGATACTTTAATATGAACAAAAATATAATACAAAAAGGTGTAAAGAAAATGAAAGGGAAAAGAGCTCAAAAATACTCTTTATATGCATCGATAATTCTAGGCATTACAATTATCCTGTCCTTCAGCAGTTGTAAAAACTTCGGCATACCTGAATTCGAGCTGAAGATTACCATTGAGGAAGGTGTTGAAGGCACCCCAGAGGCTGGTGTTTATGCTTACAAGGATTTATCCGTCATCGATTACAAATATACCGCCATAAATCCGGATCATACGGTAGAAGTCCTTGTGAATGACAGCCGCTGGGGCTCAGAGGGTCAGTTTACCATGTATACTGACCTGGATGTGGTGGCCCGCATCATTGACATTCGCGGCACCTGGAATTTTGAGTTAAAATATACGGACCCGGATACCGGGGAGGAACAAGACCCAATAGAATTCAAAATTACCTTTTCCGGGAATGATCTTCTTTTCGGCGAGTTTACAGATGACCGCGGGTATTCCGGCACCTGGGATATTGTTGGTATAACCATCACCATCACTTTCAACGACTGGCAGGACTACGAACTGACTGGTTCTATAGCTTCCATGGAGGGCACCTGGGAAGGTGATGGCAAAACAGGGGGAACCTGGAGAGCGGTTAGGGAAGACTCCTGAAATTCATCTCGTCTGTAATAAATTCTCTAAATCCAGGATGTCTGTTTTAAATTGTTTTTCCAATGCGAGCCGGGCTGTATCCAGGACGCGGCACGACGTGACATCAATGATTTCCGAATCCGATGTGCCAATGACGCCTCCTGTTTTTCTTTCTAATTCTTTGTCTGCCGACTGAACCAGGTATACCTCCCCCTGGATATTAAGTTGGAGCATTTTCCCCTGTAACGCATCCTTGTGTGTGATACTGCCGGGTACGGAACGATCCAGGTATATTATTAACCACGCAGCAGCGCATGCCCTGATAAAATCCATCAGCACCTCGATTGCCTTATAGAAAATGCGTTCATTTTCGATTTCGCCGTAATCGCCGGCATCTCTTAATATCCCATCATTTCCAATAAAAACCGCTTTCCCCAGCATGTAATTCATAATAGTAAACAACACATTGTATCCATCCAGGTAGAGCTCTTTTCCTTCCAGATCGGCGGCCGTGGTTGTTTTGGCTTTTCTCTGTTGGGCTTTGGCCTCCGAGGTAATGCCGCGGAACAACACGATTCGTTGAATCCCTGTCAATCGATACCGGTCTCCCACCAGTTTCATGGAGGGTTTCTCCGGGTATTCCCTGTTTCTCAGGAAAAGATAGTCCTTTAGCGCAGCTTTAAACGATTCGGTTAATATATCTTTCATTTTTTCTTTCTATTTTTTACAGCTTATAGACTACTCTTCCACCCACAATGGTGTGGGTAACGACGCCCTTGCCTTGCCAACCGATAAAAGGACTATTGACCGATTTCGACTGGAAATCCTCCCCTTTGATTTCAAAAGGTCGTTCCAGGTCAACCAGCGTTAGATCCGCCGGAACCCCTGGTTTTACTATCCCCCTATCCTTCAAGTTAAGTATTTTCGCCGGGTTGGTGGAAAATAGTTCAATTAACCGCTTTAATTCAATTATACCGGTTCTCACCAACCGGTCGTAAATCACGGAAAAGGAAGTTTCCATGCCAATAACTCCAAAAGGCGCCGCCTCAAAATCCCTGGCTTTCTCTTCCGGGGAATGAGGCGCATGATCGGAAGCAATGCAGTCGATCACCCCGGTTTTGATTCCTTCCACCAGGGCTTTCCTGTCTTTTGGACCCCTGAGCGGCGGTTTCATCTTATACACCGGGTCGCAATCTCTAAGAAAAGTATCATCCAATAACAAATGATGCGGCGTCACATCCGACGTCACAAGGATGTTTCTCTTTTTTGCATCCTTGATCAATCGCACCGCCCCTTCTGTAGAGATATGAGTCAAATGAAGGTAAGACCCCACTGCTTCCTGGAGGCGAATGTCTCGCTCAACCATCACATCCTCGGAAACCGCAGGGATTTCCTTTAACCCGCACTGCAAAGCAATCTCACCTTCATTTACCTGGCCGTCCTGGGAAATAGTGTGATCTTCAGGGTGTTCAATCACCGGTACATGAAGACTTTTTGCTTTTTCCAGCGCTTTTTTAAAAAGCGCTTCGCTCATTACACAGCGGCCATCATCGGAAAATCCAATGGCCCCGGTTTCCACCAGTCCTGCCATGTCGGTAAGCTCTTTACTTTCCAGGTTTTTGGAAACCGCAGCCACAGGATACACATTTACCAACCCCACCTCTTTGGCACGCTCAACAATTTGCCGGGTAATAGAAACACTGTCATTGACCGGTGACGTATTGGGCATGCAGGCAATAGAAGTAAATCCACCGTGAACAGCCGCCTTAGAACCGGTTTCAATATCTTCTTTGTGCTCCTGACCCGGTTCCCGCAAATGCACATGCATGTCAATAAACCCCGGACTCACCACCAACCCCGACGCATCAATAACCTCTATCGAGCCGCTGGGATTGATTAGCGTTGATATCTCTTTGATTTTTCCATTTTCAATCAGTATATCATACACACCTTCTGTCCCGGTTGCCGGATCAACCATCCAACCATTTTTTATCAATAATTTCATTTCCTTCTCCTTTTCTTCTCTTCGTGTCCCTTCGTGTCCTTCGTGGCTTCCCTATCCGAAAGGTAGGGTAAGAAAGGGATCAAAACCATTGCCGGGATCGAGGCGACAAAACTGATCCCGAATAACCAGGCATAACCCAGCCAGGCAGCAATAAAACCGCTGGACACACCGGCAAATATACCAGTAACATTCATCAGACCGGAGCCAATAGCATAATGGGCCGCTTTAAACTCCTTTTTGCATATCCGCATCAGGAAGGTCATTAACACAGCAGTACCAAGGCCGCTGGCAAATTGATCAAATCCATGGGTAAGCGCCACCAATAAAAGATTGCCTGTACCGATCGGAAGAGGTTCCAGGGGCACAACAATACCATAGCCCGGCAGACCCAACAGGAGAACCGGATGATGGACTACCCATTGGTTGATATTTAGGAAATAAGAGAGGTGAAGGGCCAACCCCATGTAAATCAAATTGCTGAAATTCTGGGCCAGGATAAACGGCCACATGACCTTTTTGAGGGAGAGACGGGAGATCATCCAGCCTCCCAGTATGGCACCCACAATGGATGCAGGCAGCCCCACACCGGCGCTGAGCCACCCATAATGGATTTTAATGCCAATATCCACGATAAAAGGAGATACCATGTTGGTCAACGTCCATTCCCCGGCCCGAAGCAAAATAATAAAGGTCAGGATAACAGCGATCCTGTCCCTATCCATGAAATAAACAAATGCCCTGCTGTATTGCGATTCCGGGTCTCTCAAAATAAGCGCTTTTAACCGTTTACGAAATATCCCCAGCAGCACCAGGCCCAACAGTAACAGCAGCGCAATCCAGTGAGAGAAAGTGATCTTTTTTAAGAGGGGAACCTGTTCTTTCAACTGGGAATAAACAGGCGATTGAAAAAAAAGATATACGCCAAGAACCACGATAATGAGTGCCGAAGCCAATAAAAGCGGTTTCTCATCGAGCGCCCGTGAAAAAAGTACCTTTATTTTCTTTTTTCGAGTTTGCACTTCTGGTAAAAAGAAAATGTGGTAAAGAAAAAATAAACCGAAAATAACAGCTGCCGCTAAAAAGCCAAGGAACCATCCAGCAGTGACTCCAATGGTAGCAATCACACCGGTACCGGTCATCCAGGCGATACGAAATGCCATGGTCCGGTAGCCCACAAATTTTGCCTGCCCGTCTTTATCCAAAGCCTCCATGTAATACCCATCAATGGCAATATCATGAGTGGCAGCTATAATCGCTCCAACAAAAAATAGCCCAAAGATCAAGTAAATACTGTTATCTAACGGGGTCAATAACGCCGCCACTGCAAGCATAACCAATAAAAGAGGCTGCATGGTCAACATCCAGCGTCGTTTGCTGCTGTATTCATCCACCCAAGGACCCCACAGAAATTTCAATGTCCAGGGCAACTGGTACAGGGATGTAAGACCAATGAACTCCAGCGGAGCGTTCATGTCCCGGAAAAATAGCGAAGAGACCGAACGGATCATACCGTAGGGGAACCCTTCTGTAAAATAAGTAGTAAACGTCCAGATGTAGTCTTTTGAGAATCGATTTTTTCTTTTTTGCTTGTTAGACATTTTTTTGATCATGAAGCCTAGTACACAGTTCAGGTAAATTCAAAATACTGACAAACTGATCTACTCTTTCTCCTTTTGTCGTAATTCTTTCAAATTTTTTTTATATAAAATCCTCAACCGGTGGAAAAATTCCATGTACCCTGTGGATTTAAAATCAGGATACGTCCATGCCAATGGACAAATTTTTTTCCCCCTGATCACATACTCCATATGGGCATAAATCCCTTTCGCCAACGGCACACGATGATAATAATTCTTGGTGGTGGCAATAATCACGTTGGCTTCAGATAAGTAACCCGGGTCCAGGTTGACGGTTCGATTACCATCCCGGGCGGTTTCTATTTCGATTTTGTTGGTTAACAATTTAATCTCTGGTAACTGCTGCGGCTGGATTAATTCGCTAAAAGAAACAAATTGCCGGAATAAGGGAGAACCCATTTCCTTATTGTAATAGGTGGTAAAATCAAAATTAAACACCTCAGATTCCAGGTCAACAGGTGAAAAAGTCGCTGTTAACTTATCTTTGACATCCTGGTAGTTTTTTTTGTCCCTGTAAATAAAGCCTGAAAAAAGCTTCACCTCGTGGAATTCTTTCTCAATACCCATCCTGTTTTGTATCCGCGGCCACTTTTGCTCCTTTGATTTTTATTTGTTTTCCTGTATTGGTTAGCTTTTATTTTGATTTAGCACCTGGTTTAGTCGGTTTGGCGGGTTTGGATAGACTGGCTATGGTATATTCCTTTACCGGGCCGTCAAGCAGAAACAACCGCCCGTTAATAAAGGCTGCGGTCTTCTTCCTGGAGGGGGATATCGCATGCAGGCAGCCTTCAAATGAGGGACCCAGGTAATGGAATTTATATTCATTGTCCATCCTTAACCACTCGCCAGTAAAGCTGGAAAGGTAAACGTCATTCTCAATTGTATTAAAATGAATTTTTTCTAAATCCCTTCGTGCATCCACTATCTCCCTGGAATACGGTTTAAAGGAGATAATTTCTAGTTTGGTTTCGGTAAAATGCCCTTTTTTACTCCTCTCGGTAAGGACATATAACCTGTTGGCTTTTTTGTCATAATATTTTTCACAAACTTTATCGGTTGGGTGAATATATATATAGGTTCTATAATTAAAGTGGATTAACGTCCGGTTTTCATCTTTGGTAGTCAGCAAGATTTCTTTCGTCCAGGGATCAAAGTTCAGCAATTCTACTTCCGCATATTCATCTTCCCCCAGGAACATGGTCTCATCGATATTTAATATCCTGTTGTTGAAGCTTTCAAAGATAATCGCCTGGAACGCATTGGTTAAATCAGAGAGATAAATAATAAATGACGCTAAATCGTTGGCAAAGTAGATCTTTACGATTTCAGAAGATGTGAGGTCCAGTTTTTGTCCCTTTTCGATTAATTTTTGTATATTACTTTTTAGCCCGGCAGCTTCGAATACTGCATAGTATTTTTTTACGCATGGAATCGGCACCTTTGCCAACCAGCTCATATCTAATATGCCAAATTCCCCGGTGGCGAAATTTTGTACATATATGGGAAATGGATATGATTCATATATATATGTTCGTTCACCGATTTGAGGTACGATAGCAAAGGGAGATTCAAAGGCCAATTTCGCCAGGAGACTATCCGTAATATAGGCAAGGCTCCCGGCTTTATTGTACCCTACAGCCACGGAAGGTAGGGGTAACGGCGCCGCATGAAGCTGTTTATAATTGATAGACCGCTCCAAAATTTCCACCGCATAAAGATAAACCGGGAGGCCCTTTTTAGAGGTGGTGGCAAATATGAGTTTTTTACGGTCCTCTGAGGGAGAAATTTTCTGCATCACTCCCTGGTAAGCGAATGATTTGATCACTTTTAAATCTTCGGACTGGATAAAAAACAGTTGTCCGGCGTCTCCGCTTCTCTTCCTTCCTCCCACCACCAGTAGGTCATCGGAAATCCATTGAATGTCGTTTACATCAAAAAACGATACATATTTATACTCCGGGAATGCATATTTCCCGGGAAGTAATGTCTTCAATTGATCGATTGGATTGCCACTCAATATTGAACGAATGATCCAATTCTGGATATTCCCCATCCCTCGTTTATTTTTTGCATAATACAGAGCTATCAAGCGATTGATATCTTTATTCCAACTATTCCTCGCATAAACCTCATCCAGTACGCTTTTGGTTTTTCGATCGTTTAATTTCAACAACACATGGCCATAGGTGACAGAGTAATCTTCATTATATTTTTTAAATCTTAATCGCTTAAGAATAGCCTGTGCTTGTTTCAACTGGTTCTTTGCCAAAAGATATTGGGCCTTTAATAATTGAGCATCTTTTTTCCCGGGGTTCACTTCAGTGGCAGTTTCAATATACTTTCTCATGTCATCCACCCGCCCAAGCTGGTAATAAGCCTTTGCCGTATAATAATTGAAATAAAAATTATCCGGGTGCCGATCCGCTTCCGGCTTCATCAAGCGTAATACGTTTCCTGGATCATTCTTGAGAAATTGCAATTTTGCCAGGAGAATTTTATACTCAGGGATGTAAGAATATCGCAAAGCCTGGTTATAGTATGATTCAGCCCTCGGGTAATTTCCTTGCTTCATATATTCAGCACCCAGGCAGAGATAAATAACCGAAAAACTTCGATCCAAACGTTGGGCACGTTCCAGGTTGCCAATGGATGTGGAAACTTTCATGTCGGTGATGGACAGGGCAATCCCCACCAGGGCAGTTGTGGAACGGTGATTAATATCCAGGTACCGCTTAAATCGTTTCGTAACTTCAAAACTGTTGTTTCTGATCAGCTGTTCAAATATACTTCTTAACGCCGGGTCCTGGTTTTCCCGGAAAAATGTATTCAAATAGGTGAGTGCAGGTACTTCATCCTTCAACAATACATATACAATCCCCTTATAAAAGTTGGCAATATTCTTTTCAGGAAGTAACGAGTTGGTGACCATAACAAAAACCACGGATAATAACAAAACTAAAATTATTATTCGTTTCATTTTAATTTTTACCTCTATCATTGATTATAACATAATATGTTTTTTTTTGTAACCGCATGACCCTACGGGACTGTCTACTTGTTCTTATTGGTCTTGATTTTGAAGGGAACGTACAGGGGGCAGAATTTGAACAAACCGGTCAATAACGGGATGTAGCCCAGGTTTGCCCAGACACAATAGTACCCGGTGACCGCATAATAGATATAATGGGGAATCAAAATTCCCAGGCCAATGACGATACGAATGATTCGATCTGTTTTCCCAACATTGCACTTCATTGTTAACACCTCCTAAAGTGAATGGTCTCATTTTACCGAAAAACCAAAACCATTTCAATCGTTTCCTTTCTTTTTTTAACAATTGACCATTGACTATTGCCGATGACCGGATGCATCTATTTTCAATTTATGCTAAAATATATCAACGAGGTAAACCACCGGCATGAGATATGTATATGTAAGCAGTCTGTTCATCAGGGGCCTTATAGCAGCAGTGCTGCTGCTCTATTTCCGGGCTTTTTCTTTTACCCAGAGTTATTTTATCCACCATTATTCGGAGAGCAATGGATTAATGAGTGCCAATGTCCATGATATCACCCAGGACCACCTGGGCAGGATGTGGTTTGCCACCCGTGCCGGGATTAGTGTGTATGACGGTGTGTCCTGGAGAAACTATACCAGCTCGGATGGACTCCCGGTGGCGCCCTTTGCCAAAATTACCGTGGACCAAAAGGGAAGAGTCTGGGCAGTAGCCGAGATAGGTCAAGGTGGGCTTTACGTGGTTTACCATGACGGCAAGCCCGGAGGATACTTTCATTCCATTAAGAGTTTGAGAATTCCTTCTAAATCATCTAGAATCACATCATTCCTGATCGTGGACAACAAACAGGAGCAGCAAGATAAACTCGTACTTGCGGTAGGGACCGCATCCCTTGGCCTGTATTTGTGGAACCAGGAAAAATGGCAACAAATAACCCGGGACCATGGTTTATATAGTAATTCCATCAACGGCATGGTTGCCCTGGATGGAACGTTCTACGCTGCCACGGATAAAGGGTTGTCCATTATCACTCCCGGCTCCCGCGGCAGCCGCCCCACAATTGATAATCTCTCCAGTGCATCATTGGGACTGCCTCCCGGGAGCGAAGCAATCAAAGGCATTACGATTGAATGCAAAGACAAATACCCGGACTCTCACCTGGACTATTCCAGGATATTGCTCTTCGGCCGTGACTGGTTGGGATATTTTAAGGAAAACCTTTCAAAAGTGGATTTCTACCAGTTGGCGATGATGTTAATAGAAGAAGATAAAGGGGTTGAATTGCTGCCGGATTATCGCAGTGGTTTGTATGTGGGAGACAAGGCCATTATTAATTATTTTGATTACAGGAATCTCACCTGGGAACCCCTGCGAATGAGTAACGGTCTCATCAGCGAGGGTGCCAATGCCATGTTTATCGATTTTGAGAAAAATATATGGATCGCCTGTGACCGCGGTATCAGTAAAATATCCAGCCGGCGGTTCAGCAATTTCCAGATGAAGCATGGTCTGCTGGATGATGAAGTGTCTGCAGTCCTGGAATATGAACCGGGAAAATTCATTTTGGGACATAATATTGGCATCACCTTCTATAATGAGAATAAAAAAGAGTTCCGTATAAATACGCTGTACCGGGATACGAAATCCATGCTGTCGGTCAGATCCCGCGTATTGGACATTCAAGCGGATGCAAAGGGGAATATTTGGTTGGCAGTAGGCTACACAGGCCTGGCAAAAATCAATCCCCATTCTCCTTACCGGATCACATGGTATGACCGGTCACATGGTTTGAATTCCCCTATTACATCCGTGTTGGTGGATAAAATGGACAGGGTGTGGGTGGGAACAGGAAAAGGCCTTTTTTTATTAAAAGGGGAAAAGGCTGTACCCAGACCTATCGGAGAGAAAATATCAAGGCCCGGTGTGCGGAGAATGTTTGCTGACAAAGGCCGGCTGCGCTATATTGCCAGCGGTGATGAGGGGCTGTATGTGTATGATGACCGGAACAATCAATGGCAGCAGTACCAGGTGCCTGGTGATAACAATGCCAACTCTGTCTTTGCTGTCAAAAAAACCTCCGGGGGGCAGGTTTTGGTTGGAACCAGGGCAGGGCTGTTCATCCTAGAAAACGACACCCTTTATAAATTTAAAAATAATGGTTTCCAATTGGACAGACCGGTTTTCGTTATCCTGGAGGATTCCAGGCACCGGCTCTGGTTTGGGACGGATGACGGCGTGGTGCGCTGGAACGGTACCACTGCCAGGAAATATTCTACTGACGACGGGCTGGTAGGGCACGAAACCAACCGCGCCGCTGCTATCGAAGATTCCAGGGGACGAATCTGGATCGGCACCAATCGCAGCGTTTCCATTTATGACGAGACCTTTGATAACAATGAATTATTCAATCCACCCCCAAAAATTCACCTGCTGGATATGGAGATACAGGGCAGCGATGAACGGGCTCCCATGACTCGAAAAAAAAACCAAAACAAACCCATTCGCCTGGATCACCAGGAGAACACCCTCACCTTTCATTTCCGGGGGATTTCCTTTGGCCATGAAACCGCGATCCGGTTTCAGAGTAAACTGGAAGGTTTTGAAAAAGATTGGTCAAAAGAAAGTTATCACTACAATCAAATGATCCGTTATATCAATTTGTCCCCGGGGAGATACCGGTTTCATATAAAAGTACGAAATGTGCAGGGGGTATGGAGCGAGGTGGCCTCATCGCCGCAAATCATTATTTGCGCCCCCTTCTATAACCAATGGTGGTTTTATTTGATAGGGCTTTTACTGCTAGGCGCTGTTTTCTATAGTATTATGCAATTTATTGCGGGAAAACGGTACGCGGCGCTGCTGGAAAAGCAGGTGGCGGAAAGAACCCACCAATTGCAGACTGCGGAACAACAATACCGCAACCTGTTTGAAGAGTCCAAAGATGTGGTATTTATCTCTACCCCTGAAGGAAAGCTAGTGGATATTAATCCCGCCGGTATGGAATTATTTGGATACCGCTCCCGGGAGGAAGCTTTAAACATACTCGTCATTACGTTTTACAAAAATCCCTCAGAAAGGGCTGCTTTTCGTAAAGAAATTGAAACAAAGGGATTTCTAAAAGATTACCCATTGGAACTTAAGCGGAAAGATGGTGAACCGATTACCGTGCAATTGACAGCCACGTTGGTGCGGGACAAAGCGGGTAAGATTGTGGCCTATCGCGGGATCATCCGGGATATTACCCGGCATAAACGGCTGGAGCAGCAGTTGATCCAGGCCCAGAAGATGGAAGCCATTGGCACGTTAGCCGGGGGGATTGCCCATGATTTTAATAACATCCTGGGAGTAATTGTGGGTTATATAGAACTGGCGTTAGAGGACTTGCCCAAAGAATACCCGGTGCGTAATAATATCGAGCAGGTATTGATAGCTGCAGAACGGGCAGCAGAACTGGTAAAACAGATTCTTGCCTTTAGTCGCCAGACTGACCGGAAGCGAAAGCCCTTACATCTCAGCCCGGTTATCAAAGAGTCGCTAAAACTCCTGCGAGCCACCCTGCCTGCTACCATTGAAATTTGTCACCATATCCGGGTGGATTTTGATTCCGACCTGGTCCTTGCGGATGCCACCCAGGTTCACCAGGTGATGATGAACCTGTGCACCAATGCGGCTCATGCCATGCAAACGGGCGGCGGTGTCCTGGAAGTATGCCTGGATGACGTTTACCTGGATGCGGAAAGCACGGTGGCATATGAAGATATGCAGCCCGGTCCATACCTGAGATTGGTGGTAAGCGATACCGGTCACGGCATCCCGGAAGTGGTAAAAAAGCGGATTTTCGAACCCTATTTCACCACGAAAAACCTGGGAGAAGGTACAGGTATGGGGCTGGCAGTGATTCATGGCATTGTTAAAAGCCACGGCGGCGATATCACTGTGTACAGTGAACCGGGAAAAGGGAGTGCCTTTCATGTTTACCTGCCCCGAATGGAGAAAGGTAAGGAAGAAGCCAAATTCCGGTTGGAGGAAGAGACCTCTGGTGGCAGCGAATGCATCCTGCTGGCAGAAGATGAAGAGGCCCTGCTGGAGGTAAGCATCCAGATGATGGAACGTATGGGATATGAAGTGGTAGGCAAATCCAATCCTATCGAGGCCCTGGAAATCTTTCGCAGCGAACCGGACCGATTCGACCTGGTTATTACTGATCTCACCATGCCAAACATCTCAGGTCTTCAACTGGCAAAAGAAGTGAAACGCATCAAACCCGGCATCCCCATTATTCTCTGTTCCGGTTACAGTACCACCATTATCAAGGAAGAAATCAAAGCGATCGGAGTGAATGATTTTGTGATGAAACCCATTATTAAAAGCGAACTGGCCCGGGTCGTGCGACAAGTTCTGGATGAGAGGAAGGAGTAAGCAGTTGGCAGTTGGCAGTTGACAGTTGGCAGTTGGCAAGTAAAAAGAGAAAAAAATGAGAATGAGAAGACAAAAGTGCAGAGGACAGGGTAGGTTCATTTTCATTTTATTTTTTTCAATGGTCTGGCTTTCGTCCTTATACTGTTACGGGCAGAGTTACTTAGTGCATCGCTATTCGGAAAGGGATGGGTTACCTAGTTCCGAGGTTCATGATGTGACCCAGGATCATTGGGGCCGGATGTGGTTTGCCACCCGGGTGGGGATCGCTGTTTATGACGGTGTTTCCTGGGAAAGCTATGCCATAAAGGACGGCCTTCCCCTAAAGCCCTATTTTCGAATTCGGGTGGACCGGGCAGGTCGAATCTGGGCATTGGCTGATGCCGGAGAATACGGGATTCATATAGCTTATTATCACGAAAACAGCGAAAATATCGGAATACCAAAACAAAAGAAACAAAATAGGGAAAAAGAACAAATAAAGACAAAAAAACCGTGGAACCAAATTGATTTTGTCCAAGGGTCGTTTGAATTGACCTCATTCCAATTGCTGGAGTTAAAACAAAAACAACCTGATATAGACAAACCTATTATTGCGGTTGGCACCGCTAAACATGGTATATTCCTGTGGAACCGCGGAGAATGGAAGAATATTACTGAAAAAGACAGGCTGTTAAGCAATATTGTTAATGGACTCGCTGTCCTGGATGGGAAGCTTTATGCCGCCACTGCAAACGGGTTATCCATTATAAACTTGAACCGGAACGGCAGTTTTTCCATTGATAACCAGGTGAATCAATTAGCGGGGCTGTCCTCGGGCACAGGGCCGGAGGATCAAGGTATAACTATAAGGTCCATCTGTGTTGAAAGAAAAGACAAATACCCGGACTCTCGTTTGCACTACTCTCGCCTCTGGCTTTTTACGCAGCACTGGTTGGGGTATTTCCAGGAGAACCGGTTGAAAATGACCATCTATCCATTGGAGCTGCCTTTTGTCTCAAAAGATAGACCCATTACCCTTTTACCGGATTATCGCAGTGGGTTATATATCGGCGAGAAATTTGAACTTTTATATTTCAATTATAATACCCGTTCATGGAAGCGTCTGGGTGAGCGCAACGGTCTCAGCGCCGGCGGTGCCAATTCCTTATTCATCGATTTTGAGAAAAATATCTGGGCAGCCAGCGATCGCGGGGTCAGTAAAATTGTCAGCCGCCGATTCAGCAATTTTAAGAAAAAAGATGGATTATTGGATGATGAAGTCACCGCTGTCCTGGAATACGAACCGGGAAAATTTGTCCTGGGCCATAAATATGGACTCACCTTTTATAATGGCAACGAGTTTCAGCAAATGTCTTTCCCCAAAAAGATTACCGGTATTCCCATATGCCGGGTGCTGGACATGAAATTGGACTCGAAAAAAAACCTCTGGTTGGCATTGTCACAAGCAGGACTGGCAAAAGTCAATCTTCAACAGCAGCGGGAACGCCAAATAATATGGTATGGTCAGGGGGATGGTTTACCTGCTGCTATTATGTGCCTGTGGGTCGACCGGCACGATAAGCTGTGGGTGGGCACAGGTCAGGGAATTTTTTCCCCAACCAATTACCGATACAGCAACGGAAACAGGTTGGTATTCAAAAGAGTGAAGGAATTTCCCAATATCTATCTGCGGAGAATGGCTGGTTTTTCAGGCCAATTGCGTTACATTGGCAGCATGATCTCCGGCTTTTGGGTGTATTCACAACAAAAGCAAACCAATACCTGGGAATGGAAACACTACCGGGTCCCCGGTGGCAGGAACGCCAATACCATCTATGCAATCAAAAAAGACAGCAGCGGCCGTCTTTTGCTGGGAACTGCCAGAGGATTGTATATACTGGAAAATGAAACCTCCCGGCAATTTAGTGCCAATGGTTTCCAGGTGGATCGCCCGGTTTATTTTATCCTGGAAGATACCAAAAAGCGGCTCTGGTTCGGGACCGACAATGGGGTCGTGCGCTGGGATGGGAAGCAAAGAAAAGAATATGCGGTCACTGAAGGATTGGTGGGCCATGAAACCAACCGGGCCGCAGGACTGGTAGACAGCCGCGGCAGGATCTGGATCGGCACCAATAACGGCGTCTCCATCTATGACGAAGCCTTTGACAATAATGAATTCTTTAATCCTGCCCCCAAAATCCACTTGCTGCACCTGGAAGCAGCAGGTAAGAGGATCCCCTTGGGGGGAAAACCAAACCTATACCAATCCATTCGCTTGAGCAATAGGGAGAATAACCTGGCGTTTCATTTCATGGGAATATCCTTTTCAGATGAAACCACCATGCGGGTTAGAAGTAAATTAGAAGGTCTTGAAGGGGAATGGTCCGAAGAACATTATCCACATGACCAAATGATCCGCTTCCCCAATTTGCTGTCAGGTAAGTACCGGTTTCATATAGAAGTAGGAAATGCACAAGGGGTATGGAGTGAGGAGGTCACATCACCGGAAATTATTATACTCACACCCTTATATAAGAAATGGTGGTTTTATGTTATTATTGCTTTAATAGTGGGTGGTGTATTCTACACGATCCTGTTGGTTATCCTGGGAAAACGCCAGGCCGCACTCCTGGAAAAAGAAGTGGAAAAGAGAACCCATCAACTCCAGGCAGTGGAGAAACGATACCAGAGCCTATTTGAAGAGTCAAAAGATGTGGTATTCATTTCTACCCCGGATGGACGGTTTATCGATATTAACCCTGCTGGTGTGGATTTATTTCGGTACGACTCAAGGGAGGAATTACTAAACACACCTGTAATAGATGTGTACAAATACCCGGAGGACAGGGAGAAATTTCNNAACCCATCACAGCGTTGGTCACTGCTGCATCGGTCTGGGACAAAGCGGGTAAGATTGTGGCCTATCGTGGGATAATCCGGGATATTACCGACAGAAAAACATTGGAGCAGCGGTTGTTCCAGGCCCAGAAAATGGAAGCCATCGGCACATTGGCCGGTGGGATTGCTCATGATTTCAACAATATCCTGGGTGTGATCCTGGGGTACACGGAATTGTTGATGGATGACCTGCCAGAGGGAAGCCAGGAGCACCTGAACACCCGGCAGATATTAACAGCCGCGGAGCGGGCAAAGGAACTGGTCAAACAAATCCTGGCCTTCAGCCGGCAAAGCAAAGGAGAACGAAAACCAGTCAAGCTCAGTACGGTTATTAACGAGGCGTTGAGACTTCTTCGCTCCACACTGCCGTCTACCATTGAGATACGCCAGGATATCCGGGTGGATCCCGGCGCCGACGTGGTCCTGGCCGATGTCACCCGGCTTCACCAGGTGATGATGAACCTGGGCGCCAATGCCGCTCATGCCATGCAAAAGAACGGTGGTATAATGGATGTGATCCTGGACGAGGTCTACCTGGATGCCGGGGATGTGGTTGACCATAAAGAGATCAAACCCGGTCCATACCTGAGGCTGACTGTCAGTGATACCGGCCACGGCATTTCACCAGAGGTGATGGAGCGAATTTTTGATCCTTTTTTTACTACCAAAACCCCGGGCGAAGGGACGGGAATGGGCCTGGCAGTGATCCATGGGATTGTTAAAGACCACGACGGTGATATCACCGCATACAGCAGACCGGGAAAAGGAAGTTCTTTTCATGTTTACCTGCCCCGCCTGGAGGAAGAGGCTGAGTTGAAAACCACGTTAACCGAAGAGATTCCAGGCGGCAGTGAGCGTATCTTGCTGGTGGATGACGAGTCAGCACTGACACAGGTGGGAAAGCAAATACTGGAACGTCTGGGTTATGAAGTAGAGGGTAAATCCAACTCCCTGGAAGCCCTGGAGGTTTTCCGAAATGAACCGGATCGCTTCCACTTGATTATTAGTGATGTGACCATGCCCCAGATGACCGGGATTCAATTAGCCATAGAAGCCAAGCGTATTCGACCACGAGTGCCTTTTATTCTTTGTTCCGGTTTTAGCACTGCTATTACTAAAGAAGAGATCAAATCCATTGGCGTGAATGATTTTGTCATGAAGCCTATTATCAAGGGCGAACTGGCCCGGGTAGTAAGAAGGGTGTTGGATGAGAATAAGGAGTAGGCACCCTTCGAGCCAATTTTAAACGCCTTCGTGCGATTCCACCGGGTTAGAGGTATTGTTTTGCAATCAGATCGATATAAGTTTGAAAAACATCCAGTTCTGTTTGCAGGAATTCGTAGACTTTTTCGTCATCGATTTTCCGATAAAAATGGACCAAAAGATTCCTGAACTTAGCCATATTCACCAGCTTTTTAGCAAAATCATCACTGATTACCCCATGGTCTTTCAGCAAGTCAAAACAATTGGCATAGCTGTCCGGGACCCCCCATCGTTCTTTCGACGTGATGTGATTACAGATATCACAACAAGCCGAGATAGCTGTCATAAAATAGTATTTCACGCTTCCAAGAGATTTCAAGTCTCCCAGGAGTTCGTCTTTTCCTTTCCGGGAGAATTCTTTTAGTAGTTGTAAAGATTTTTCTATGTCTCCGATAAGCGATGTAATTCTTTCTTTATTTACTCCCACGTTTTAGTTCCTCCATATGATCGTGTAGTAAATGCTTATAGTCCCAGTATTTGTTCCAGTTCAGGGTGATAAAGTCGACCCGGAGATCATCGTCGGTATTTTTTAACAGCATTCCTTTTGAGGCGTTGTACACAATCGCGGCAGGCGCACGATTCAAAACAATGATATCCACCGGAAACTTGACAAATTCTTCTATTTCAGTGGACAATTCTATATCATAGAACTTATCTTTTGTGATTGCATCGGTTTCATCAATGTAAATCCCCAGGTCAATGTCCCTGAAATGTTCTTCATCTAAAAAGGAGCCGAAAATATAAGCAAACCGGATGTCTACCCTGGTTTCCAGGAATGCCTGGATATCTTTTATCGATGCCTGCCTGTCCGGTTTACTTACATTTAATGCTTCATCATTCGTCATTTGTTATTCCACTCCTTTAACCAGGCTTCCGCTGCATTTCCACTTTCCCTATAGGTCCAGCGAAAAACCGGAAACCAATAAGAAGCATAAATTATTTCATATTGGGGGGTTTTTTTCAATAGGTAATTTTGTAACTATTCAGTTTTCAGAAGTAAAACGAAATAGGTGCCAGGTACTTTATTCATGACTCAGAGAAACCCCAGGTCATCGATTCAAACCGTCATTAAGTGCCAGGTAAATAATCCAGTAGGAAGTAAGAAGTAAGAAGTAGGAAGTAGGAAGTAGGAAGTAGGTGGTTCAAAACAATTTTCACTACGCCAATGTGGCGACCATTACGGCCTTGATGGTATGCATGCGGTTTTCGGCTTCATCAAACACGATAGACGCTTCGGACTCGAACACCTCGTCCGTCACTTCCATGCTTTCAAGGCCGAATTTCCCGTAAATATTCTCACCGATTTTGGTCTCCCGGTTGTGGAAAGCAGGCAAACAATGAAGAAATTTCACGTTAGGATTGCCGGTCATTTCCAGGACTTTTTTACTGACCTGATAAGGTTTCAGCAGTTTGATACGTTCCTCCCAGACAGAATCCGCTTCTCCCATGGAAACCCAAACATCCGTATACAAGAAATCACAGCCGTTGACAGCCTCCTTTACATTTTCGCTAATGGTAATTTTACCGCAGGTTTGTTTAGCGATTTCCCGGCACTGTTTTTGTAAATCTTCGCCAGGTTGGCATTTTTTGGGGGCAGCAGCCCTGAAATCCATTCCCATTTTGGCAGCCCCCACCATTAAAGAATTGCCCACATTATTCCGGGCGTCCCCCAGGTAACAGAAGGTGATTTGATTTAACGGCTTATTGGCATGTTCCATCATGGTCATGAAATCCGCCAAAACCTGGGTGGGGTGAAATTCATCGGTTAACCCGTTCCATACCGGTACACCAGCATAAGCAGCCAGTTCTTCCACGATGTGCTGCCCAAAACCCCGGTACTCGATACCATCATATAACCTGCCCAAAACCCGGGCTGTATCTTTCATGGATTCTTTGTCCCCCAACTGGGAGCCCGAAGGCCCCAGGTATGTCACATGAGCACCCTGGTCCAGTGCAGCCACTTCAAACGCACACCGGGTGCGAGTGGAGGATTTTTCAAAAATTAAGGCAATATTTTTCCCGGTTAAACAGGGCTGTTCAGTCCCTGCATATTTGGCTTTTTTTAACTCAAAGGAAAGATCAAGTAAGTAGTTGATCTCCTGCGGGGTAAAGTCCAATAACTTTAAAAAATGTCTGTTTTTCAAATTAAATGGCATTTTATTCCTCCTCTGGTTGTTTTTGCTTTGAATTTGGAAGCCATATCTTACACCAAAAAACAGTTTTAATCAAATAGCAGATTTTCTGCAAGAAATCGAAACTTAGATTGTTTTAGGGATGAAAATTAAACCAGGAAAATAAATTGAATAAGATAGGAGGTCACGATGACTAAAAAGTTAGTAACAATCATTGCTGCCGGTTTGATGTTAATGGCAGCGAATTTCAATGCAAATGCCGAAGCCGCCCCTCCACCCGGTGGGGATACGATGAAACACGCCAGGTTCGGCATCCGCATGGCAGAAAGAAACCTTCTCCCTGCCCATATGCTTTTGAAATTCAAAGATGAGATCGGACTAACCCAAGACCAGGTCAACAAAATTGAAAAGATGCAGGAACAATTCACGGAATACGCCATCAAACAAAAAGCAGATCTCAAAATCAAGGAAATGAAATTCCATTCTTATCTAAAAAAGGACAAAATCGACCGTAAAAATATGGAAAAAATGATCCGGGAAATCACCGGGAAAAAAACCGATATGCAAATTGCCCACATGAACTATCTCCTTGATTTAAAGGAATTGTTGACCCCGGAACAGCTTCAGAAGATCGAATCGTTCAGAAAGGAAAGAAGACTCAAATGGTTGAAAGAGAGAAAGCATCGGAAGAGAGACAGAGAGCATCGGATCAAAGAGAGGGCGAAACGGTTCAAAGGAGAAGGAGAAGGTTAGGTTGAGGTTGAGGTTGAGGTTGAGGAACAGAAATCCCCTCTTGAGAGGGGCGGCCGCCAGGCCGGGGTTTGTCCTTAACCTTAACCTTAACCTTAACCTAAACCTTAACCTGAATTTTTTTTATTTCTTTAAATACCGCACCAGTAAACGGATTAGCTAAAAAATTGGGAGTAGCAATTTTCACACCATATTGACTAAATCCCTTTTTTTTTATATAATTTCTTATTGGTTCGATAGTACGATAGTAGGAGGGTATATTGGAGCAACTGGACTTCATAGATAGTAAATTCAGGTTAGCACTTCTGGCGGCAAGGCGAGCCAAACAGTTGGTAGCCGGCAGTAAAAGAAAGATAGAAGTGAATGCAGAAAACCCGCTAACAATTGCTATGCAAGAAATTTACCAGGGAAAAGTTAACTTTGAAATTCTTGATGAGGAGCAAATGGAAAAACTCAAAGAGTATGAAGAAGCTCAGTTCATCGAAGCAGAAGAGGAAGTAGAAGACGAAGTGGAAGATTTTCTTTTTGAAGGAAGAGATAAAGACGAATCAAATAGTCACGAAGAAACCGGATAATAATTATGATTTCGAAATGATATAAAGGTGTAAATAGGTAATTACGTCATTTCGAAGTCTGATTGTTGTCCACGTATTTATTTTTACTGTGATTCATAGTATTATAATTCGCGCCCCCAATTGGATCGGCGACTGCATAATGGCATTGCCAGCCATACGGGCATTAAAAAATAATTTTCCTGATGCCAATCTCTACCTGGCAGCCAAACAATATCTTGGCGACTTATTTGAAAACATCGATGAGATAAAGAAAATGATTACCATCCCCGACACGATTAACCTAACCAACACCTTTAAAGCTGCTGCAATACTCAGGAAGTATCGTTTTGATTGGGGAGTGCTCTTTACCAACTCCTTCAGTTCTGCCGTTTTATTCAAATTAGGCGGAATTAAAAGATTGGTTGGATACGTCAGAGATTTGCGGGGATTTTTGCTTAAAAAGAAACTTAAGTTTCCCCGGGATGAAAAACATCATATATACTTTTACCTGAACCTGGCCCGGGCCCTGCCGGGAGAAAAAACAGGACAGAAACAGGAAATCCCTCCAGTCGATTCCAATCGACTGGTTATTACCGGCGAAGAACGGGACAACGCCGCATCGGTGCTGTTTTCGCTGGGCATTGATCTATCTAACAAAACCGTAATAGGGATTTCGCCATCTGCGGCCTACGGCAGTTCCAAAGCGTGGCTTCCTGGTCGTTTCAGTGCGTTAATCAAACGGTTCCTTCAAGAAAAACCATCGCCTATTTATGAACCGGTATTGTTATTGTTCGGCTCAGCAAAAGAAAGAGAAGAAATATCTCGGATCGCAGAAGCTGCAGCAAGGGAAAGGGACGGTAATGTATACAACCTGGCCGGCCAATTGAGTCTCAGGCAGGCCATTGTGGCGATCTCCTTTTGTCACCTCTTTGTTAGTAATGATTCCGGGTTAATGCATATTGCTTCCAGTCTTGATATTCCCTTGATCGCCCTGTTCGGCCCCACACAGCCACACAAAACAGGGCCGCTAAATGAGAAAACAAAAGTTATCCACTACCCGGAGGCGTGCGAATGTGCACCCTGCCTGCACAGGGAATGCCCGCTGGACCACCCCTGTATGAAAGCCATCACTGTGGATGAGGTATTTGAAACCATGGTATCTCTCCTGTCTTCCTCTCCCTCATCCTCAACCTCAACCTTAACCTTAACCTCAACCTTTTCTTAAAATGAATAGAGCTATTTTTCTTGACCGCGATGGGACAATTATTGAAGAAAGGGGATATATCTGCCATCTCTCAGAATCGGAAATTTTTCCTTTTGCTTTTGAAGCCGTTCGCCAGATGAACCAACATCATTTTAAGGTCATCGGTATAACCAATCAATCCGCCATTGCCCGGGCAATCTGCACCCAAGAACAAGTGGAAACAATGCATGCAGAGATCCGCGAGGCATTTTTACAGCGGCAAGCCGTGATTGAGACGTTCTATTATTGCCCGTACCATGCAGATGGAGTCGTTGAAGAATTCAAAAAGAACCATCCGTGGCGAAAACCATCTCCCGGTATGCTTCTCCAGGCAGCCGTCGATTACAACATCGATCTCTTAGAATCCTATATGATGGGCGATGACACCATCGACATCCAAGCAGGAAAAAATGCCGGGTGCAAAACCGTCCTGGTCCTCACCGGAAAAGGCCGCCAAACCAGGGAAAAATTAAAACAAAACCGTATCTCACCTGACCTAACCGCTGAAAATATTCTTATTGCCTTTAACAAAATTATTGCACTGTAACTATATAACAATTAACCCATAGCCATTATTGCCAAGAGGATGTATAATGGTTAATGTAAAATGTAAAGTCGAATTTAAGGAAAAGGTAAACCGTGAGATTAAAAAGAGTTTTTTTTAAATTTGCAATCATGAGAAGCGGAGTGTTCCTGGCCACTGCTCTTCTTCTTTTTTTGACAGTGTCTGCTTTTTCACAGAGTTTCCTGGTTCATCAATATACGGAAGCCGACGGACTACCCAGTTCCATGGTGTATGATGTTACCCAGGACCATACCGGGCGCCTGTGGTTTGCCACCCGCAAGGGAATCGCCGTATATGACGGTGTCCATTGGAAACATTATTCGACCTCTGAAGGGCTGCCGGCTTCTTCTTTTATAAATATAAAAGTAGACAGCAGGAACAGGATATGGGCCTTATCAGGTACCGGACAAATGGGGGCTCATGTTATTTTTTATAACGGTGAAACCTGGAACAACATTCCCAAAGTTCCCCTGGAATACAACCGGCAAGAGCCGTTGCCTTCATTTGAATTGCTAGAAATAGAAATGGAAGCTGGAGCACACGTTTTAATTGCTGTTGGCACAAGAGATATGGGTTTATTGCTGTGGGACGGTCGGCAGTGGAACCCGTTGACAACAGGAAATGGGCTGTTGAGCAATAAAGTGAACGGTGTAGTGGCGTTGGGGGGGAAATTTTATGCGGCCGCAGGTAAGGGGCTTTCAATCATCGAAATCAACGAAACCAACGGAAGAATACGCGTGGATAACCGGTTAAATGCAATAAGCATACCTTCACCGGAAATAAAAGCTATCAATTTGGAGTGGAAGGACCGCTTTGCCAATTCCCCGTTAAAACACACCCGCCTGTGGCTTTGCGGTGATCAATGGTTGGGGTATATCGAAGAAAATGATTTGAACCAGGCAGAACCGAAGGTACATATATACCAGCGGTCGGGACTGACTCTTCCCGGAAGGGGAATACGTGTAAACCTGTTTCCTGATTATCAAAATGGGATATATATCACCCAATTTTTGGGAGTGTCTTATTTTAATTATAATACCGGCACAGTAGAGTCTATGGGAGTTAAGAACGAACTCATCAATGACGGTGCCAATTCGGTTTTTGTTGATTTTGAGAAAAATGTATGGCTTTGCTCGTTTCGCGGCGTTAGTAAAATCGCCAGCCGCAGGTTTGGTAGTTTCCAGGTGAAACACGGATTATTAGAGGACGAAGTCACCGCTGTGCTGGAATATGCACCGGGGAAATTTGTTTTCGGTCACAATACCGGCTTAACGTTTTATAACATGACAGGCAGCCCTGTCTTTAAAACCCAGCCATTTCCCTGGGAAGATACTGATGAAACCCTGGTACAGCGCGTATTGGACATGAAGGCAGATTCTAAAAACAGCATCTGGGCAGTGCTTGCCGGAGATCAACTAATAAAAACCAATGAACAGGGAGACTTTAAACGGTATGGAAAACAAGAGGGCCTGGCCGCTTCTGCTCAATGTATCTGGATTGACCCGGACGATACCGTGTGGTTGGGAACAAGCCGCGGCGTTTATATTATGAAATCCACAAACCACCGGTTTACTCCCCTGGAATTAGAACCAGGTGTGAAAGAATTAAAAAATCAAAGTATCAGGAGAATATATAAACCGTCAAACCATATGATTTATTTTACCACTAGCAGGTCCGGGGTGTATGCTTACAACAGAAAAAACCGTCAGTGGAGTCACTTTCAAAATCCTAACCAGGCCAATGCCAATAGTGTTTTTTCTATAATAGAAGACAGCAGCGGCCGCGTCTTTTCAGGAACACGGGCCGGTTTGTTTATTTTGCAGGACGGTGTGCTGAAACGATTCATATCCGGGGAGTTTAAAATTGAACGAATTGTATATTTTATTGTCGAGGACCGCAGCCGTCGGCTATGGTTCGGGACAGACAACGGGGTAATCCGCTGGGATGGGAAAAGAGCTGTCAAATACTCCACGTCCGACGGTTTAATCGGCCTGGAGACCAACCGTGCTGCCGGAATTGTGGACAGCCAGGGACGGGTGTGGATCGGTACCAATCGCGGGGTCTCGGTGTACAACCGGTCCTTTGATAATATGGACTTCCCATCCTATCCCTCCCCCCCTAAAGCGCAGCTGCTGGCATTGGAAACGGCTGACGGGAAAATCCCGCTGCCAGCGGGAGAGCCCATCAGGCTGGCCTTTAAACAAAATACCATAACGTTTCATTTCCGGGCGATCTCTTTCCTGGATGAAACCCGCCTTCGTTTTAGGAGTAAACTGGTAGGACTTGAAGATGAATGGTCAGAAGAGGCTTTCCCTTATAATCAACTGGCAAGGTACCGGAATCTAGGCCCTGGCAAATACCGTTTTCATTTGAAAGTCAAAAATGCGTTGGGTACCTGGAGTGAACCGGTCAAATCTCCTGAAGTCATTATTCGCAAACCCTTTTACAAGACGTGGTGGTTTTATTTGTTCGTCTTACTTCTGTTTGGAGCTCTATCAATCGTTGTTCACCGGTATCTTGTCGAGAGAAGGTATTTTGCTCGCCTGGAAGAACAGGTAGAAGAGAGAACCGAACAATTGCGAATGTCTGAAGAGAAATACAGTACACTCTTCCAGGAAACGAAAGACATGGTTTATATGAGTACGCTGGAGGGTAAACTCACCGATATTAACCCTGCTGGAGTCGAGCTCTTCGGTTATGCATCAAAACAAGAAATTTTAGAGGTTGATATTGGCAGGGATTTGTATGCCAACCCGGAAGACAGGAAAACGTTCCAAAAAGAAATCCAGGAAAAAGGATATGTCAAAGATTACCAGCTGGATGTGAGGAGAAAAGATGGCAAAAAACTGGTGGTATTGATGACCGTCACGGCGGTTCGCAATAAAGCAGGAGATGTGGTGGCCTACCGCGGCATTATGAGGGATATTACCCAGCAGAAAGAGGTGGAGAAGCAACTGGAACGGGTGAAAAAGATGGAAGCCATTGGTATGCTTTCCGGGGGAGTGGCGCATGATTTGAATAATATATTAAGCGGTCTCACCAGTTACCCGGAGCTGTTGTTAATGAAAATCCCGGAAGACAGCCCTTTAAGAAGACCTTTATTAACTATCAAACGAACAGGCGAAAAAGCCGCGGCAGTGGTCCAGGATTTATTGACCCTCTCCCGCAGGGGTGTAGCGCTCAGCGAGGTGGTCAATTTAAACGATATCGTTAAGGATTACTTAACCAGTCCGGGGTATGAGAAACTGAAATCTCATCACCCGGAGGCGCGATTTACTATCCGTACCGCACCGGACCTTCAACAAGTAATGGGTTCACCCATCCACCTGTTCAAAACCCTGATGAACTTGGTATCCAATGCCGTTGAAGCCATGCCCGACGGCGGCTGGGTTCGAATTAAAACTGAAAATAGATATCTCCATACACTCATTGACGGTTTTGATAACATTCCCTCCGGCACGTATGCGGTACTTTCCGTATCTGACACCGGTGTCGGCATCTCCCCGGATGATATCTCCCGGATATTCGAACCTTTTTATACCCGGAAAAAATTGGGACGAAGCGGCACTGGCCTGGGAATGTCAGTGGTTTGGGCAACCGCCAAAGACCACAATGGCTATATCGATATTAACACCCGACCAGGTGAAGGATCGACATTTGAACTCTATTTCCCGGTGACTGATACAAAACCAACCAGGAAGCATTCCACCATATCCATCGATCAATACCGGGGAAATGAAAAGATTTTAATTGTCGATGATATAGAGGAACAGCGGGAAGTGGCTTCAAAAATCTTATCTGACCTGGGGTACCAGGTTACAGCCGTCGCCAGCGGCGAAGAGGCAATCGAATATATGAAAACCAATTCCGTTGACCTGCTGATCATTGATATGATCCTGGAAAACGGCATCAATGGTCTTGAAACCTACCAGCGAATTCTTGATACCCATCCCCGGCAAAAAGCAATTATTGTCAGTGGATTCTCCGAGACTGATGAAGTTAAAAAAATGCAAGGATTGGGGGCTGGCATCTATATAAAAAAACCTTACACCATTGAACAACTGGGCCGTGCCGTCCGGTTGGAGCTAAACCCCCTGGCAGGGGGAGCCTAAGAAGTTGGGAAGGGGTGTGAGACAAATTTATCCTTCACTTTACTTTTTTATGAAAAGCTTTTGCGGGGGTCCAGGGGGCAGTTTTCTCGAAAAGAGCCCCATGGTCGCCGAAGGCAAAAAAAGGTGCCCTGCGGGCAATTTTAAATCGCCTGCGGCGAAGGGTTAGAAAGTTAGTAGGTCAGATATTTTTGTCTTTTTTCT
>WVZO01000065.1:3617-99498 GCA_011772425.1 Candidatus Aminicenantota bacterium | reverse complement strand
GTGGCCGCGTCCCACTCTTTGACGGTATAATCATAAGTCGGAGACACGATTTTATCCCCTGCC
The DNA here is from genome assembly GCA_011772425.1 of Candidatus Aminicenantota bacterium. Lineage (GTDB taxonomy): Bacteria > Acidobacteriota > Aminicenantia > UBA2199 > UBA2199 > JAKAGC01. The sequence goes on along the minus strand of WVZO01000065.1, from coordinate 99,435 downwards.
GCGTTGTACACCGCGCTGCTTACAAATTCCCTATCCCCCCGGGGAAAAAGATTCCTTTCATGGACCCGCGACATGTCGAATACCGCTGCCAGATACCGCCCTCCAATTCCACCGTATAACCGGCTGCACCTCACCCCATTCAACACGACCCGCGATAAATCCAATCGCGATAAATACGCCCCACTTAACTCCCCCCTGACCTCCTGCCAGGTACTCACCACATTCCAGACCGCATACCCCACTTCTTCGCCAAACTTCCCCCGGCAACAATCCACTAACCCATGCAACTTGTTCCCTTTATCGATGTCGCTCTTCCACCCTTCTCCTTCCACCACATACGGCTTCGCATAATGCTCTTCTTCGATCTCTCCCATCATCCGCCGAACAAAATAACTCAAACACCGATCTTTCATTACTTCGGGTATCCTTCCACCATCGGCCATTCCCATCTCAATCTCATTCAATAGATGCATTGCTGCAAAAAAATCCCGGAAATCCTGGTGAAGAAATCGAAAGGATTCCCCTTCCTTTACCAGCATATGCAGCTCTTCGCAAAAAATTCTTTTCAATTTCGCGGCCCTTTTTCGCCGCTCCACATCATGCGCACCCTCTCCCAATGGCAGATTTTCAACATATTCATCGAATTCACCGTAGGCATTGAAAAAATCATCTTGCGAAAACCGTTTACAAATAAAATCGATATGGCCTTTGATTTGAGCGTTGGTAAAATCGAATAAACCCGCTTTTTCCATCTCGAAGCCCAACGCCGGCAGGAAAAATTTCAAAAGAAATTTATAATAATAAACCTTTTCCCGGTCCTCACCCAATCGCTCCCCCAGGTTCCCCACTTGCGCTTCCATGACGTTCCACAACAACTCGCCCACGCTCTCCACCCTGTCCTTGAAACAACAGTGCCCGGATTCACGGCTCTTGATTTGCACCTCGCATGTGGCCGCATACAACGTTAACATCATGGGATTCCCAATCAATTCCAGGAACCGCGCCTGACCCGGTATGCCCAGATTTTTTTCCTGCAAATACGATTCCACCTGTATTTTTTCCAGTTTCATCAGGCGAACCAGGCTCCAATTCCCCCACTGGTATTGACCCCGCATATCGAACCGGCTGGTAAGCACGATCCGGGTTCCCGGGCACTGTTCCATGATGCGCTTTATTTCCAGCAATAATTCCTTTTTTTCCACAGTGATCTCATTAAAACCATCCAACATCAGGGCAATTCGCGGCTTAAACGCGTCTTCCGGCACCGATTGCTTCATGGCTTCCCATATTTCTTCTATTGACGTGGAAGAATCGCAGTAGTTTTCGCGAATATAGTTTAGAATAAATCCCTGGCGATTCTCTTCTTTAACCTGGTTGAATTCGTTCAACGCAATAAACACCGGGACCGGTTCATCCTTTTCGTTGGCAATCCGGTCTAAGAGGGATTCCCACAGCCGGACCAGCGAAACGGTTTTACCCATGCCGCCGTCTCCGACGATAACCGCATGCTTACGCGACTGTTTCCACGAGTGCGGCAGCAGGGTAATGACCGTCTCATCTTTGTCGTACCCCTCATCGTCGCCGGAAACGGACTGCGGCACCCATTTATCTTTAGTATCCGTCCGGCTGAGGATCAGGTCTTCGATGTGCAGCATACGGAACCGCCCGTTTTCCCCTCTTAACCGTTCATAATATGTCCGGGAACCGCGCAAAATCCGTTGGAGCACCTCGTCCTTTCTTCCATATTCCTGCAATAAATAGAGAGTTAAATCGTCTTTTAAGTATTCCTTAAATTCCCCGACTGTATTGTATTGCTTGAAAAGCACTTTGTTTTCTTTTTCCACTTTATCTTTGAAATCCAGTACTTGCCTGTATTGTTCATTTTCCGGCGAAAATTCCTTTTTAATTTTAAAGTAAAGGAATATCTTTTTCTTTTTTTGGAGGGCGAGTCGGTATTCGTGTACGGTGAATTTGCCCAATTTCGAGTAGAACAAAACCAGGACGATATCGGATTTTTCCAGTAACGGATCGATCTCTTCCTGGATGGTTTTGCCGTTATATGAACCGGAAGGCAGGTCGGTTTCCCACTCAACTATTTCAAGATTTAAATTTAAGTGTTTTAAAGCCTTTCCCAATTTATTGATGATAGGGATGGCGTGTTGGCGTTCTTTTTTTAAATCGCTTCCCGAAGCCACAAAAATTTCTATTTTGTTCATCCCGTCTCCAATGTTTTATTATACTATGAATCGTTATCATTTTTCAATAAAGGGGACGGCGTCCCCACCCTATAGGCTTTGTTCATGACATTTGAAAGATACCAGACGGAAAACCGTTGTTTTTTTTAGCGCATTTTGCAGAGTATTAATAAATAAGGACAACAGTTAAGCTCCAGCCACAAGCCGTAAGCCACAAGCAGATCGGAGTGTATAGAGACGACAGTTCCCAGGTGTAGGATTAGCGATATTTACATTAATAACCTTTTTACCTTCGTTATAAACGTCAGGGCCTACGGGAAAAAGGCATAAAAAGCAGTCTGCTTATATATAAAAACCAGTACTGCTTTTTAGCAAAAAGCAGTCTGCTTTTTGGGCTTTGTTTGACCTCTACACCATTTTTAATTAGGATATAATCTTATTTCCATTAGAAGCCGTTTGGTTTTTTATTATTATAGGCTGAACCATAGGGTGTTAATTGCAAAAAGGACTCCATTGATATATAATCATTTTGGTGATGCAATGAGTAAGCAAATAAATTGGAGAATAAAAGATGACAGACAGTTCGGATGCCAAAACCCTGGATGAAGAGGAATTAAGTAATGAGTTGAACTGTAACGGCTGCGGTGCTGTGCTGCATTTTAAACCGGGTACCGAAATGCTCAAATGCCAATACTGTGGTGCTGAAAATCCCATTGAAGAATCCGAAGAAGTGATCGAAGAGATCGATTATAAAAAATTTATCGATGAAAAATTGGATAAGGAAGAAAAGATCGAAGTGGTTTCGTTGCAGTGTTCCGCGTGTGGAGCAGCCATTACCCTGGACCCCAATATCATCTCTGATCAGTGTCCTTACTGTGCATCCCATATTGTGGTTAAAAGCGGCAGCACCAGCACCCTGTTAAAACCCAAATCCCTGCTGCCCTTTGTTGTTGATAAGAAAAAAGCAGGAGAATTATTCCGGGCATGGATAAAAAAACTCTGGTTCGCGCCGTCAGACTTGAAAAAAGCCGATGTGGTGAGGGAAAAAGTAAATGGTATTTATGTACCTTATTGGACCTATGATGCCAAAACCTATACGTCGTATACCGGTCAACGGGGAGATTATTATTATGAGACAGTAACGTATACCACCACAGAGAGCGGTAGAACCGTTACCAGGACCCGCCAGGTTCGCCGTACCCGCTGGACGTTTGCATCCGGCAGCGTACCCAACAATTTTGACGATATCCTGGTGATTGCCAGTCATTCCCTGCCCAAAAAATACAGCGAACGACTGGAACCCTGGAATTTAGGCAATTTAGTGTCCTATAATGATAAATACTTAAGCGGATTTCGCAGCGAATCTTACCAGGTGGATGTGACCACCGGACTCAACGAAGCCAAAGAAAAGATGATACCGGTGATACGACAGACGATTCGCCGTGACATCGGCGGCGATGAACAGCGGATTTTGACCATGAATACGGCTTACAATGATGTTACCTTTAAACATATTCTTTTGCCTATCTGGATCAGTTCATATCGGTTTAAGGATAAGGTGTTCCGCTTTTTGATCAACGGCCAGACCGGTGAAGTACAGGGCGAGCGGCCGTGGAGCGTACTGAAAATCGCACTGGCCGTCCTGTTTGTCATCATCGTCATTGTGGCGATTATAATCCTTACCCAATAGTTTTGCCTTCAGCTTCTTCACTTAACACTAAATGATTTTTGATTACTTATTGACTTGACTATTATTTTATGGTATAAATCATGCTATTACAGATAGGAGTTAATCATGTTTGCAATTCTTGAAACAGGTAGTAAGCAATACAAAGTTGAAGAAGGCGATGTGCTTGAAGTTGAGCTTTTAGACAAAGAGAAGATATCTGAAGACAATAAAATTGATTTTGACAGTGTACTCCTGGTAAAGGTCAAAGACAAGGAGCTGCACATTGGTCAGCCTTTTGTTAAAGATGCCAGGATTACGGCATCGGTGTTGGAGGAACTCAAAGCCCCCAAAATTATCGTTTTTAAGAAAAAACCCAAAAAAAAGTTCAAAAGAACCAGGGGGCACAGACAGAAACTTCATCGCATCAAGATCGAAAAAATCGAAATCAGTACCGGTAAAAAGGTTACAAAAGCAGAGGCAATTGAAAAGAAAGAACCGGTTCAGACCGAAGCTAAAACAGAAAAACCTCAAAAAGCAGAAATAACTAAAGAAACTAAAATAGAAAAACCCAAAAAAGCAAAAGTAAGCAAAGAAGCTAAAAAAGAAAAGCCCAAGAAAGCAGAGGTAACCAAAAAAACCAAAACAGAAAAGCCTCAAAAAGCAGAAATAACCGAAGAAACCAAAACAACTGCAAAACCAAAAAAAGCTGCAAAAACTCAAAAAACGAAAAAGACTGAAAAAGCAGAAGCAGCAAAAAAGACCGAAAAACCGAAGAAAACGAAAAAAGCAGAAACAACTAAAAAGACCGAAAAAACGGGAAAGTCTGAAAAGGAGAAAGAATAATGGCACATAAAAAATCCGGCGGTAGTGCAAAAAACGGGCGCGATAGTATTTCCAAACGTTTGGGTGTAAAAAGATACGGCGGCCAGCTGGTAAATGCCGGTTCCATTATTGTCAGGCAAAGAGGAACAAAGTTTAAACCAGGTAAAAATGTAGGAATCGGGAAAGATGATACACTGTTTGCACGGGCCTCCGGGGTTGTTCGATTTATTACCAGAAATAAAAGAAAATTTGTAGAGGTTGAAGCCAATTAAACGTTTTATTTTCCTGTTAGACCAACTGCTGACAAGAACCGGGGGGTTATGTTTGTAGATACTGCTAAAGTTAACTTTGTCGCCGGCAAAGGGGGAAACGGGTGTGTTAGTTTCAGGAGAGAGAAGTTCATACCCAAAGGTGGACCCGATGGCGGGAATGGTGGAGACGGCGGAAGTGTTGTCTTAACCAGTAAAAGAAATATCAACTCCTTGATTGATTTCAAATACCTGGACTCTATCCAGGCAGAAAAAGGTGACAATGGCAAAGGAGCTAACAAAACCGGCAGAAATGGAAAAGATAAAATCGTAGAAGTACCAGCAGGTACAGTGGTAAAAACCGTTCCGGATGAAAAGGTGATCTTCGATTTCTCAAGGGAAAATATGTCCTTTGCCATTGTGAAGGGCGGCAAAGGCGGATTGGGGAATGCTCATTTCAAATCTTCCACCAATCAAGCGCCCAGGATTGCTCAAAAAGGAAAACCCGGTGAATCCATCAAAGTGATCCTGGAATTGAAACTCATTGCTTTTGCCGGCCTGGTGGGATTTCCCAATGCCGGGAAGTCCACGCTGATCTCTAAAATCAGCGGAGCCAAACCTAAAATTGCCGCTTATCCCTTTACGACGTTGACTCCTCACCTCGGCGTGGTGTACCAGGATTATGACAGCCTGGTACTGGCTGATATCCCTGGTATTATCGAAGGTGCCCACAGGGGCGAAGGTATGGGGGTGAGTTTCCTCAGGCATATCGAACGAACTAAGGCCCTGATATATTTGCTGGATGTTTCTCCATATGCAGAATTAAAGCCATTGAAAACCCTTACTGTTCTCCAGGATGAGTTAAAATCCTACAAAGCTGATTTATTACGAAAAAAGAATTTCATAGTGGCCAACAAAATCGACCTGCTGGGTAATGCCGATGATGCAGAAAAAGACCATGATCACAGAAACTCCCTTGAAGAATTGAGGGATTACTGCAAAGGTAACAATCTGCCTTTTGTTGAGATTTCTGCTCTTAAGGAAATTAATCTTAACAGGTTTAAAAAAAAGTTATTTGAGCTGCTATGAAAAAAGTCCACAGATTACACCGATTTACACAGATTAAAAAAAAATATAAAAAAATCTGCGTAATCTGTGTAATCTGTGGTTTCCCCTTTTTCATTGTCTCCGGGCGAGGCTTGCATCATGAGGAACTACTATGAAAACTAAAGTGGGACTTCTGGGTGGAACGTTTAACCCCATCCACAAGGGGCATATTGAACTGGGATTAATCATAAGAGAAGCCTTTGACCTGGATAAAGTATTTTATATCCTGGCGGCCAGACCCCCACATAAAAAGGCAGGGGGAATCGTACCTGCGGACCTGAGATGGGAGATGCTGGTCAAGGTATTGGAACGTTTTCCCATGTTGGAACCTTGCGATATCGAGATGAGACGTCCCCTGGATTCCTGGACCGTCGATACTGTCGAAGAGTTATACAGGAGATACCCGGGGAACGTTTTTTATTTCATCTCCGGAAGTGAAGGGTTTTTGAAAATCAGGACCTGGAAGAATTATAAAAAACTACTCAATAGAATCCCCTTTATTGTGGTTTTAAGAAAAGAGGACCATAGAGAGCAAGTGGAACGTTTAGTGAAAGGAGAAGGGATCACCCCTTACCTTTGTGATGATAAAATCAAACCTAGAAACACACAGACAGATGCACAAGCGCCGTGTGTTTATATTTTCTCTTACCAATCGGATAAGCTTCGTATTTCTTCAACATTAATACGCCAGAAAGTAAAGGTGTCGGAGCGTATTGATAATTTTGTCGACAAGGAGGTAAAAAAAATCATGGAGGAATATAAGTTATATGAGAAGTGAGGAGTTTGAGCTTATTACAGCGGATTTGAAACGGAGAAGAATTCCAGCGGAAATCAAAAAAGTAGTATCTGCTATGCTGGATAAAATGGCAGAGAAAGTGGTGGTGTTAAAATTGAAAGGAATCAGTGATATCACGGATTTTATGGTACTTTGCCATGGCAACTCCACCCGCCAGAACTCGGCGATTTCAGATGAAATCCAGAAAAAATTAAGAGAACAATTCAAACTAAAACCCTACGGCGTGGAAGGCGAAGTGGAGGCAGAATGGATACTGCTGGATTATATTGATTTCGTGGTTCATATCTTCTCTGAAGAAACCAGGGAAAAATATTCCCTTGAAAAGTTGTGGATGGATGCAAAACGGTACAATTTTTACCCAAATTAAGAACCTCAGTGATAAGAAGTCACTGGCGATCAAAAAAACGATTCACCAGGTTGTGGATTTAAATACCAATCTCTTGATTTATGGTGAAACCGGTGTAGGGAAAGATTTCTGGATTCATTATTTGTTCGAAATCAGTCATTATCCTACGATCCTGAACCTCAATTGCGGGGATGTGCCGGAGAACCTCCTGGAGAGCGAATGGTTCGGATATAAAAAGGGGGCCTTTACCGGGGCGGTTAGCGATTATGAAGGTAAGTGGAAAAAAGCCGAAGGGGGAATTTTATTTTTAAACCAGGTTGACCTCTTGAGTTTAAACCTTCAATCCAAATTACTGCGCATTATCGAAAGAAAGAAATACTATCCGCTGGGTTCCGGTAAGGAGACGGATATTGATGCCCGTTTTATTTTTTCTGCTGATGACGATATCGAACAAAAGGTCAGGGATGGAACCTTCAGGGCAGATCTCTATTACCGGATTTCTCCTTATCGCATTTGGGTGCCGCCGCTGCGGGAACGAAAAAACGATATCCTGCCACTGGTAATGTACTTTGCCCGGCAAAAACAATTAAAGGTTTTTATCAGTGACAAAACAAAGCAGGTACTCTGCAATTATCCCTGGACAGGAAATATCCGGGAGATTGAGAATTTTATCACCACCGCATCTGTGAGAAAAGACCGGTTAACCGACGATGATGTCTATGGACTATTGAAAAGCTCTGAAGATTTTTTTGAAACCGCTAAAACCAGTGACATGTCCATGGAGGAATTGGAGGCCCGGTATATTGATTACTTGCTGCAGAAATACAAAAATAAAGTAAAAGTGGCAAAGATTTTAAAGATTTCCCGCAAGTCGCTGTATAATAAGCTGAGTAGGAAGTAGGAAGGTAAAAAAATAAAAAAAGGAATATAAAATGCTTTACCTGGATTATGCAGCATCTGCTCCGATTCGGCCCGGTGCTTTGGAAGTCCTAACTACTTCCATAAAGGAGGATTTTGCCAACCCCTCCTCTGTGCATAAACTGGGAAAAGGTCTCCATAAGCGAATTGAAGATTGCCGCGTAACGTTCCTGGAATTCCTGGGGGCAGGTAAAAATGACCGGTTGATTTTTACCGCTTCTGCCACCGAAGCCAATAATACATTGATTGAAGGGATCCATCTTAAAACCGGTGATGCCGTGGTAGTATCTTTTGCCGATCATCCCAGCGTAACCGCGCCGATGGAGCGGTTGAGAAAGCGGGATATCCAGGTAATAGAACTGCCGCTAAAAAAAGATGGGACCCCTGAAGAAGAAGCATTTCTCAAATTATTGAACCCGTCTGTTAAGCTGGTAATTTTAACACATGTTAACAACCAGAGCGGTGTTATCCTGGATATCGGCAGGTGGGGCCGCGAGATCAAAAAAATAAATCCCGGTGTCCATATCCATGTAGATGCGGCCCAGGGGTTTGGTAAAATTCCTTTTTCATTAAAGGATGGGATCATTGACAGTCTGTGCATTTCGTCTCATAAAATCGGTGGGCCTAAGGGCGCAGCCGGGTTGTATTTGCATGCCGGGGTGAAAATGCTGCCGCTGCTGTACGGCGGCGGACAGGAAGACGGACTGCGTTCCTCTACGCAGGCGGCACCGCTGATATTTTCTTTTTGTGAAGCCGCGCGAGAGGCCATGGAAACCATGGAGTCGTCCCTGGAACATGTATTCAAAATCAACCAACGGGCACGGCAATGTTTAAAAGAAAAACTTGAAGTCGTTGATTTTCCTTTTACCCAACACACCAGCCCGTATATATTGACTTTTTTGCTGCCGGGGATTTCCAGCGATATAATTCTTCGTCACCTGGAGCAGCGGGATATTTTTATTTCCAGCACCTCGGCGTGTTCATCACGGGTTAAAGGTGCCAACCCGGTGTTCACGGCTTTGCATCTGCCGCCGAAAATGCATAAATTTGTGTTACGGGTTTCGTTTTCCCATGAAACCACTGAAGCGGATGTGTTAACGTTCTGCGATACCCTTGCCATCGTTTATGATGAGTTAAGAATGTATATCAAATATAAAGCCAGATGAGAAATAGGGGGAGCCACGAAGGACACGAAGAGACACGAAGGAGAAAGAAATACTAATGTATAAAACACTGGTAATCAATGTTGATGAACTGTGGTTGAAAGGTAAGAATCGGCCGATGTATTTCAAAGCGATACGCAGGCATATCCAGGAGGTTTTACAGGCTTACCATCCGGGAGAATTCTCGTTTGATCTTGAGGAGCAGCGATTTGTGGCTAAATCAGGGTTGCCTTTTTCCCAGGAGACCATGCAGGCGTTGTTGAAAGTGCCGGGGATTCATTCGCTGATGCCGGCGCGCCGGATTCCTGTCAATTTAGATGATATCTTCCCTGTGGTCAAAGAAGAATTAAAATTAACGGGCACGCAGCCCTGTACGTTTAAAGTGGAAACGCGCCGGAGTTACAAAGGGTTTCCCATGAACAGCATGGAGGTGTCCCAGCATATCGGCGCGCTGGTGGATAATGAATTCCCGCACCTGGCCGTAGATGTGAAAAAACCTGACCTGGTGATTGAGATACGCATTTTAGAAAATAATATATATCTTTCTACCCGGAAAATGTTGGGCGTAGGGGGGTTACCTGTGGGAACCAGTGGTCACCTGGTGGCATTGATTTCCGGCGGTTTTGATTCGCCGGTTGCCAGTTATTTGATGTTCAAAAGGGGATGCCGTCAGACTTTTGTTTTTTTCTATGCGTATCCGTTTGTAGGAGACGAAGTAAAAGACAAGCTCCTGGAGATAATACGGGTTTTAGGGCAATACCAGCGGCATTCGAAGTTGTACATTGTTCCTTTTGGGGAAATGCAGGACTTGATTTCAAAGAAATGCAAAGAGGACTACCGGACCCTTTTTTTTCGTAAAGCCATGCTCCAGTGCGCTGCGCTGCTGGCGCGGCAGGTGAAAGCGGAGGCGCTTCTCACCGGTGATGCCCTGGGTCAGGTATCCAGCCAGACCATCGGGAATATTTCCCTATTGGACAATGTTACGCCGCTTCCTATTTTCAGGCCGTTGGTGGGATACAATAAGATAGAGATTATTGAGTTGGCGAAGAAGATCGGCACGCATGATATATCGGTTATCCCGCACGATGATGCTTGCAGCATGTTTGCGCCTAAACACCCGGTGATACGGCCCAACGCTTCTTACGTGGAACGATTTGACAAAGAGTTTCCATTGGAAGAGCACTTAAAAAAGTGTTTGGATGAAGCAGAGGTATTTGATATTTCCCTAACCGGGGAAATAACATTTGGTCAGTGTAATGAAAAGTAAAAAAAAATACGAGATTTTAAGGGACAGCGATCAATCGCCCCGGGCAAACGGGTTGAGAGAGTCCATATACCGGGCTAAACTATACGGCGTCAGACGCAGGTCATGGAAACACATGACGGCGGCACGATTGATTTTTAAAGGCGATGTGCCCACCCTGACCTACCTGGGGCTGCATGAAACGCGATTCGATGCCCTCTACCCCTGGACCAGGCAAACTAAGAATTTTTACCTCAAGGTCCTGGATAAGGATGAAATCCTGGAAAAACTAATCCAATACGGAATTTCGGAAGAAGACCTGGTAGAAGGACTGTCCAAATTGAATGAACTGGAAGGAAATAAATTCTGGAGAAAACAGACGGATGAAGAGTGGGCTGAGGGTGAATACAAGTTACAGGAGTCATTTGGGAAACTGCAAGAATGGATGACAGAATTCGAGGATACGGTACGGGTGGCGTGCAAAGATAAACCGGAGTACGTGGTGAAATTGGGCCTGGAAAAGTCTGTGGAGGATGTCATCGAACGGCAGAAGTTTGATGAACGCAGGGCATGGAAAAAAATATTGGAAGCAAAGGCAAAAAAGGACCTGGAATTGCCCCCTAAAAAAGAAAAGGATGCTGAATGATTGTTGTTTTAATTAACGACACGGTTAAAAAATACCTGTTGAAGCAGCCCGGTGATACCCGGGAAAAAATCCGTGATAAATTCGAGTACCTGGAAACCGGGATTTGGGATGGCGGATTAAAGGTTAAAAAATTAAAAGGGACGTCGTCAAAATATGTGTTTGAAGCGCGGCTGGACAGGGGGAACCGCATCCTGTTCACGTTAGGGTACCCGCCTCCGGCACTGGCACACACCGGGAATGAGAAAGACACTAACATGCTTATTGTCTATGTTTGGGGTATCGTGGTTCATGACGATATCTCGAGAAAAAGCCGGACCATTATTCCTGCTAATGTGCCGTTCCTTCGATTCCACGATTACGAAGAAGTTTTTCTTGAAGATGTGGACATGGAAGAGCTGGAGCCTTCCTATTTTACCCAGGAGAATATTAGCCAACGGACAGCCGATGAGTCCGGCTGTCAGCGGTGGTATCCCATCGATGAACCGGAATGGCAGCGTATCCGCATGTACACCCGGGACGATTTCGAACTGTTTCTCCATCTTACACCGGAGCAAGACGAGATTCTCAGCACACCACTGCCGGTGATGATCTCCGGAACCGCAGGAAGCGGTAAAACCAGCCTGGCAATCTATTACCTGTTGAATCGGAACTTAAACAAAAAGAAAAAACTGTTTATTACGTATAACAAATACCTGAGGGATTTTGCCGGGAAATTGTACCACGGGCTTTTAAACCAAAGAGAATGGAAAGATGACGTCATTCTCCCGGATTTTTACACGTTTAAAGAGTTGTGCCTGGAAACGGCTGGGAAACAGCGGTTCGATCCCGCCAAAGAGGTGGATTTTAACCGGTTTAAGGATTTATTTACCTCCTATCCCAATCATCAATCCTTTGATGCGGCACTGGTGTGGGAGGAAATCCGGGCCATTATCAAAGGTGCGGTGCCCCGGGTCAACCTGCCGGTGTTGGAACACGCTTTACGCCGGTTTAAAAAAGGAACCGTTAATCCTGGCCTGGTTAAACAATTGCAAGAACAATTTATCCTGTTTTCCAAGTTGGAATCGTTTCATAAGGTAGATAAATTTGTCCACAAGTACCTGAAAATCGATATCGTATCGTTTGCCGCCAACATCAAGAAACATCTTCAACCGGATGCTGCCAGCGACAGGGAAAAAGAGTGCGTGTGCGCCGTCCTGGAAAAAACCGCGGCGGCGTTAAAGAAAGATGACACCCTGACTGAACGGAAATATCTTTCCTTTGCAGAATATGAAATGTTGGGCAAAAAAAAGGCCCCCAATTTCCAGGGGAACCGGAAAGACATTTACCGCATTTTCCAGTGGTACCAGGACAAACTGGAAACCGGGGGCCTGTGGGATGAACTGGATATGATGCCGGGCGCAGTGGAGGAAAAATATACCTACGATATCCTGGTATGCGATGAAGTCCAGGATTTTACCGACACCCAATTGGACTTGCTGTTTAATTTTGCCAGGAACCCCAACAACATGTTCCTGGCCGGGGATACCAGGCAAACCATCAATCCCAGCGGGTTCCGCTGGGAAGAGGTGCGAAAACATTTCTATGAAAGAGGGTTGGAGGTCCCGGAGCTAAAATACTTATCTCTCAATTTCAGGAGTTCCGGCAGTATCGTGGAATTGTCCAATATCCTGCTGGAATTAAAGGAGAAATTTACCGGCAGGAAGTCCGATGAACCCAGGGAGGCGTGGAAATATAAAGGCAGGCCGGTGACAGTGGTAACCGGTATCGACAGCGAAGAGATGCTGGGGATTTTAAACGCAGCCGGTGCGGAGCGCACCATACTGACCCGAACCGAAACCGAAAAAGAAACGTTGAAGAAACACCTTGGCACCGAACTGGTGTTTACTATCAAAGAGGCCAAGGGGCTGGAATTCGATACGGTGGTGCTGTGGAAATTTTGCGATGACCTGGCATCGGAATCCGAAGACGTATGGAAAGCCACCCTTGATCTGACCGGCAGGAATATTCATAAAGCCAGGATCAGGCATGAAATCAGCCTTTTATATGTGGGAGTCACGCGGTGCCAGAAAGACCTAATTGTCTACGACGGGAAAAAACCTTCCGTCATCTGGGAGAGCGAACCGTTAAAAGATAACGTTTATATTACCGATGACCGCCGCTACCTGGCGAACGTGTGGAACGTAGTTTCTACTCCTGGAGAGTGGGTGGAACAGGGGCATTATTTTTTTGAAAGAGAGTACTTTAGAGCAGCCGCTGAATGTTTCCGGAACGGTGATGACCCGGTGAACCTGTCCAAAGCCCTGGCCCATCACTATGAACGGGCCGGTAATTACAGGGAAGCAGCCGTGAACTTTGAAAAAATCGGGGAAAGGGAAAAGGCAGCGGTGAATTATGAAAACGCCGGTGAGTATAAGCAGGCCCGGGTTATCTGGGAGAGATTGGATAATCGTGAACGCATCATCCAATGCCGTGCCGCGCTCCTGGAAGAAGAGAAAAATTTCCGGGAAGCCGGGCGTCTTTACCTGGAAATAAAAAACTACACCGCTGCTGTGGAGTGTTTCCGGCAAGCGAAAAGTTACAGGACGGCCGCGGAAATTTACCTGGAACATTTGCACAATCCCAAAGAAGCCGCTCAATACTATGAATACAGCCGTGATTACGATAAAGCTGCCGAACTCTATTCTCGACTGGAACATTACGATAAGGCTGCGGAGCTTTATTTCATGAATAAAAATTACCCCGAAGCCGAAGTCTTATGGATAAAAACCGGGAACTGGAAAAACCTCCTGGAATTGTACCGCCGGACCGGCAGACATGAAGAAGTTCTTAAGATTTACCAGGAACAGGGCAACCTGGAAAAAGCAGCCAGGTACCTGAAGAACCTGGACATCGACCGCAGCCGGTTAATCGAAGAAGGGGACGTTTTTTTCAGGGACCGGGGGTATTTCCAGGCATTGGTCCGCTTCCTGGTGGCGGAAGAACCCGCTAAAATCGCCGACTGTTATTACCACATGGGACAATATGAAGAATCTATCCCCTATTATGAACAGGCAAGGGATTTTTACACCGCCGCAGGGGTTTATGAAAAAATCCGGGATTATGAGAATGCGTTTGAAGTGTACTTTGGTACTGACCGGGATAAAGAGAACAACTTTGCCATGAGCGCAGCGGTTTATGAGAAATTAACAGACCCGGCACCCATGCGGGGCACTGCCATGGGTTATTACTTTGAAGAGGATTATGAACGGGCGTTTTTTTTATTTACCCGCCTGGGGGGATTCGAAACCCTGGAAGGCATCTGTTATGCCCTGCAAGGGGATAAACAAAAAGCCTTCCGCAAATGGGAAACCTGCCGCAATCTCGGTGAATTTCTCATTATTGCCGAAGGCTGCCTGGAAAAGGATTTAATAGACACCGGTGCCCAATTCTTTTTGGCTTTACCTGACCGTCCGGGTTCTTTTGAACCCGGCACATTCAGTACAGACCTTGACATTACCGCTGTCGCGGATTTAATGCGGGCCCATTTCAAGGAGCACGTGAGCACAAAGAGAATAGAGCAAGGTGAAGATGAACCACCCACGGAATCTCAAAAAAAGGAATTGGGAATATGGGGGCATTTTATTCGTCGAGAGGATATAGATTTTAAAAATGTCATGCTGGTGCTTCATTACCTGGAAAAGATCGACGACTATACCACCCTGGTAAAATATTTCAAAAAATTCCAACGCTTCTCTCCGAAACGCTTTAAGAAGACGTTAAAAGACATCGAGAAGAATGGGCTGCCGCGTGGGAAAAAGGTTGTGGATAAGGCTTCGGCTTTCAGGCGTATCCTGGAAGGGGAGACGAAGGATTTAAATGAAAGACTGGCCAAAATTGAGATAGGGAAAGATAATTATGGATTATTTCTTGCCGGGGGAGTGGAGGAGCAACACCGGAAAAAAGCAATAGACTGGTGTAAGGCCAACGGACTCAAAGAAGAAGTGGAAGAATATTTACGATTCCTGGCCGCAGATGAACCATGAACCACGAAGACACAGAGCCAGTTGGCAGTTAGAGGTTATTTTCCTTTATTCTCTTTTGATTTCTTAAATCTTTTCATAAATTCCGGGTCATCAAAAAGAAAAAGGATTTTTTCGTCTGCCACTTTTTTCGGAGATAAAAGAATCATTGGTACCACGTCCCAATCATTTTTCGAGGTAAAAAAATCATTGGGAGCACCTCCCAACGATATATTGACACAGAATAAGGTGTCAGCTAAGCTATCCTACTCCCCCCACTCACCTCACTCACCTTAATCACCTAATTTCATAAAAATTACAATAAGGGTTGAATATTTTGACATATTTTGGCATTATAAAGTGTGGAGGTTGTCAAATGCCTGCTGTCAGGTGTTATTTAAGCAAAGGAACAAGGTTCCAGGTAAATTATCCTCATCGCCCGGAGACGTATGAAAAAAGGGAAACCACAGATTACACAGATTACGCAGATTTTTTTATATTTTTTTTATAATCTGTGTAAATCTGTGTAATCTGTGGTTTTTTTCATAGGAGGTTAAAAATGAGCCAATTGATACAAATTGTTAAAGACTTTTTGGTAGGTATCGGCTTACCGGGATTGGCACAGTATGCGGAAGTCATCTTGCTTTTTCTCGTTGGCAGTGGCGGATTACAAGAAGCGGATGGAGGACATTCTTAACAAAGTTTTTCGGTTTCGGAAGGTCATTATTACCTGTCGGACGCAATTTTTTCCCTCCGAAGAGGAGGAACCCGGGGAGACCGGTGTCCTTAAATTTGGCGGTCAAAAAGGATACCATGTATTTCGCAAGATGTATATTTCGCCTTTTGATGAGAAAGATATTAAGAAGTACCTCAACAAGAAATTCTCTGTTTTCAATTTCAGGAAAAAGCAAAAGGCGCTGCAAATTGTTAAACACTCGCCCAACCTGATGGTGCGTCCCATGCTCCTCAGTTATATTGATGATTTGCTGAAAAGTAATCGTGAATATGAATTTACCTACCAGGTGTATGAAGAGTTGATCGGCCGGTGGATTGAGCGGGAATCCAGGCGGTTTAAAGAAGATAAGAGGGAAAATTTTAAGGAGGAATTATATAAATTTTCAAAAGCGATTGCCCTGGATATTTACCGGAACCGGGAATCTCGAAAAGGATTGATTATCGATAGAGAGGAGATTAAACCCTTTGCGGAAGAGCATAGTATTCAACTGGACGAGATAGAAATGAAAAGCCGTTCCCTGTTGAATCGCAATGCACAGGGAGAGTATAAGTTTTCCCACAAATCCATATTGGAGTATTTTCTGACATTGGAAATACTTAGTAATTATGTATTTGCCAAAGAATTCAGTTTTGAAGGCATGGACCAGGCAAAGAGTTTTTACACCAATATGTGGAAAGAATGTACATTTAAGTTCTTAACTAAAATTAATTTAAAAGGAGACTACAGAATTAAGGGTTCAACCAAAGAAAGAGAGCTTTCTAAATTAAAGCTCAACGAATTAGAAAATATAATAATCTTAAACTTAAGTTTGAATGGCCTCATCGATATCAGCCCCTTAAAAGAATTGACGGGATTACACAGCTTAGATTTAAGAAATAATTGGCTCACCGATATCAGCCCCTTAAAAGAATTGAAGGGATTAGAAAGATTATACTTAGACAATAATCATCTCACCGATATCCGCCCTTTAAAAGAATTGAAGGGATTAGAAAGATTAGACTTAAAGGGTAATCATCTCACCGATATCAGCCCCTTAAAAGAATTGACGGGATTAAAAGGCTTAGTCTTAAATGGCAATCATCTCACCGATATCAGCCCCTTGAAAGAATTGAAAAAACTGGAATGTCTTTTTATACAAGATAATCCTATCCCTAAGGAACAAATCGAAGAATTAGAGAAAGCCCTGCCGAGTTGTAAGATTTATCGATAATGATTCTAACTCCATATGGCCAGTGCGACGTCAAAGTCGCCTTAAATTCGAAGCACGAAGCACGAAATCCAAAACAAATCCAAAATTCAAATGTTCAAAATCCAAAACAAAAACGACATGGTACGATGCTTTCGGGTTCTTTTCGTTTTGGTAATTTGAATTTCGGTCATTCGAATTTGTTTCGAATTTCGATATTCGAATTTCGGATTTAAAAACTTTGACGAGACCCTGTCCATATTGCATCGATGGAGCTTGATTTCTAAATCTTTTCAGAAAACCGTTTGTGTGAATTATTCCGGATTTTTCTAACCTCCACTTCCAGGTCATTTGTCTTCTCAAAACCCATTCCTGATCTTTTTCTTCGTGTAGGTGCAGGAGCAGTTCCCGCAGGTGCATGAGGCGTTCCCGCAGGTGCGGGAGAATCTCCCGCATTTGCAAGAAGGGTTCCCGTGGGTGCGGGAGGAGTTACCGCAAGTGCGGGAAGAGTTCCCGCAGGTTCATGAGGCGTTCCCGGAAGTGCGGGAGAAGTTCCAGCAGGTGCAGGAAACATTCCCGGAAGTGCAGTAAGAACTCCCGCATGAAATAATTAACAGAAATAATCGACAGGCAAAAAAATCTCCTCCCCTTATTTTTAAAAAGTTGAAGGGCCAGGATTTTGGCCGTTAGTGTTTGAAAATTATTTGGCCAACCAATTTTCAACTTTTAACCCTGAAATGTGGTTAAAATGTTTGGTATTATTGGTGACAATGCGGAAATCGTTGACACTGGCAAAACTTGCTATAAGGAGATCAAAATCACTGATAGTTATTCCCTTTTTTCGCAATTGTGCTTTGGTTTTTGCAAAAAAATTACCCACACTATCATCAAAACTATCCAATATTGTTAATCTAGCCTGCAATTTTTTGACTCGTTCCAGATTTGACTTAACCCTTGTTGAATTATAGGCACCAAACATTAATTCATAAATATTGATCACTGTTGTACATATATTTTCAGCACCTACTTTTTTGGTCTTTTGAAGAATTTTTTTATCTCCATTTAAAAAATGTACACAAATATCGGTATCCCACAAATATCTCATAAATCTATTTCCCTTTGACTTGATGTTCGGCTGTCATAAATCTCTTTGATAATTTCTTCAGCGGTTCTATCATCTTCCCAGGATCCGCACAACTCTGCTAAATCTTTTGTTTTATCATCGACTGATTTAGCGGATGCTTTTTTATCCAAAAAAGTGATTATAACTTCTACGTTGGAAGGAGCATCGAACTTTTCTATAGGCTTTATACGTTTGCCATCGTAAATACCTCTCACAGAGAGCATCAAAACCACCTCCTTATTTCTTGGTTTTATTTTTTGCTATAAGAATAACCTAAAAACCCAAAATAGTCAAATCCCAACACTACATTTGTATCAAGGTAATGATTTGGAGTCAGGCAAGTTAGACTGCCGAATTGTGAGATTCGTCTATAATGCTTCTAACTCCATATTGCATCGATGGAGCTTGATTCCTGAATCTTTTCGGAAAACTGTTGGTGTGATTGCTTCCGGATTTTTCTAACCTCCCCTTCCAGGTCATTTATCTTCTCAAACCCCAATCCTTTCCAGATACCGCCAAGTTTGACAATCTTCTTTTTCTTTGGTTGCTTTAGTTTGGCTTTATCCACGATGAATTCAACAAAGTCGTAAATCTCGGGTAATTTATCTTCCGGCACTTCTGCCAGTTTTGATTTAATTTTGTCAATGGTCACCGTTTCTGGTTGCATTTTTTACACCCGCATATAATATAAACCTTTCATTCCCTTTTGTCAACTGCCAACTGCCAACTTAAAAAGGTGCCAATCAAAAAGCCTTTTCAGGAGTTTCTTCATCAGCGTCATCATTTCATCATGGTTATCAGCGGTTCAGACACTATGATAGAAAATGCTTGCGAGGCAACCGCTTCTCTAAAAAAATCTTTAAAGACGCTTTAAATTCGCCCGAAGGGCACCTCTAAAAGTTAAACTCTCGTACCGCACGGGGCCTGCGGCGCAGGCAGCCACAGTATTAGAACTCTATTAGAACTATTCTTTGCCTTCGGCGACCAGGGGGGCTCTTTTTATAAAAACCGCCCCCCTGGACCCCCCGCAAAAATTTTTTATAGGGAGAAGATAGACGGTAAAATTAGAATTGCTGAGGGTCGCCAAGTGCTTGATATTTTTTTCTATATCTGGTATAAATTACCTTTAAAACAAAAGGAGGTGGTTTATGGCAAAAACTATCAGTCGTCGTTCATTCATCAAAGAAAGTACCGCTATTGGCGTGGGATCACTGCTGGGAGGAAGCTTTCTCTTTGCCAAAGACACAGTTGATATTTCCGTGGCTAAAGGCGAAGACTACTTTAAAAACACCCTTAAAGCAGTTGAACAATTGGGCGGAATGAAACAATTTGTGCCCAAAAATGCCCGGGTAGCTATCCTGGCCAATCCCCAAAGAAATAATCCCGGCGCCTATACCAAACCCCAGGTCCTGGCCGCGACTCTCCGCATGTGCAAAAAAGCAGGTGCAAAAGAGATAGCCTGCATCAGTTGGCTGGGACTGCAAAACTGGGAGAATACAGGTTTAAAAAAGGTGGTGGATGAAGAAGGCGTTAACCTGGTGATTGTAGAGCGAGACGAATCACTGTTTAAACCCATGCCTGTGCCCAAAGGTAAAGCACTCAAAGAAGCACGGATAATGAAGGAATTCTTCAAATATGACCTGCTAATTGATATTCCCATTACTAAAGACCATGCAGGAAACAAATTTACCGGCACCTTAAAGAATTTAATGGGATTAAATTCTCCCCAAAACAACCGGACAAACTTCCATAAACCCAATTGGAAAACCGATATCAATGACATTCGCCACCTGGACCAGTGCATTGCCGACCTGAACACGGTTATCACTCCCGCCCTGTGTATCGTTGATGCCACGGAGTTTATCACCACTAACGGCCCCTTTGGCCCGGGTAAACTGCATAAGCCCCAAAAAGTAGTGGCCGGAACCGACAGGGTGGCTATCGATGCCTACTGCTGCACATTATGGGGACTGGAACCCCAAAATATTTTTACCATCACCCTGGCTCATGAACATGGACTGGGACAAATGAACCTGAAAAAAGTCAAAATTAAAGAAAAAAACGTGTAATCTGCCAACTGCCAACTGCCTACTGATTAGCTCCCTCTCGGATAACCTCACCGTTTTTCGCGACAGTCGTATAAACGGCCTGTTCTTCTCTATCTTTTGACAATACAACAGTGATTTCTTCATTTCCTATCTTGTAAGACAACTTCAAGGCGGCATAACGGGCGATTGTTATAAAATCCGGTTTTGTTTCTGCACTGTCATAAACAAGAAGCGCTCGATTCTGCTCCGGGAAGGTCTTTATTGCCATGATGCCTGTGGTCTTCTTCAGGTATTTAAGGGTATTTTCCATAGCTTTGGCTTTGTTTCCCGGTGTTTGCGGACCCATCATCAGCAGGAAAATCAGGGAAAAGACAATCACTACCCCAATGCCTACGGCAATGATCATTTTGTTGGATTTTTCCGGGTTGATCTTTTTTTTAAATTTTTTCTTACGCTTTGCCATTTAAAACCTCCCGGCCCCGGCAGGGCAACCCTATGGTACTTCGATATTATCAAAAATTTCAGTAATAATATCGTCTGTGGTTAATTCTTCGGCTTCGGCCTCATAGGAGAGAATAAGACGGTGTCTCAGCACATCCCGGCCGATGTTTTTGACATCTTCGGGTGTTACATACCCTCTGCGCCGGATAAACGCCAGGGCTTTGGCGGTTTCCGTCATGTAGATAGAGGCCCTGGGGGAAGCACCGAACTGGATAAGGTTTTTTAATTTTGGTAATCCCGCCTCTTCAGGAAAACGGGTGGCAAATACAATGTTAACAATATAGTCTTTGATCTTTTCATCGATATAGACCATTTTATAGGATTGGTTGAGCCTGAAAACATCTTCCCTTGAGCACAACGCTTGAATATCCGGTTCGGGAGATGCTGCTACCCGGTCTACAATCGCTTTTTCTTCTTCTTTGCTGGGGTAAGTGATCTTCACTTTGAGCAAGAAACGATCGATCTGCGCTTCCGGCAAAGGATAGGTTCCTTCCTGTTCGATGGGGTTTTGGGTTGCCATCACCAGAAAGGGTTTTTCAATGGGGTGGCTGTTTTCACCGATAGTCACCTGGAGTTCCTGCATGGCTTCCAGCAGTGCACTCTGGACTTTAGCCGGAGCCCGGTTGATTTCGTCTGCCAGCAGCAAATGGGTGAAAATCGGACCTTTCCTGGTGTAAAAGTCAGAGGATTTAGGGTTAAATACCATGGTTCCAGTTAGGTCCGCAGGCAGTAGATCCGGGGTAAACTGGATTCGGCTGAATTTCAGGTTAAGGGTTCGGCCCAATGTTTTAATGGACAGGGTTTTGGCCAGACCGGGCACCCCTTCCAGCAGGATGTGGCCTGATGTGAGTACTGCGATCATCATCCGTTCCAGCAGCACCCGCTGCCCCACAATAACCTTTTCGATTTCCGTAAGGATGTTTTCGACAATACGGCTTTCCTGTTGAATTTTTTCATTGATGAAACTTAAATCTTGATCCATTCGTTACCTCCTAAATCTCTACATTTCTAATCGTCGATCAGAACCCTGTATTATAATTGTTTCTGTCATTTCGTAAAGGCGGCTGCGAATCCGTTCACCAACCCTGTCTTTAAGGGATTCCGTGCCGTCCTTGGGATTATCAAAGAAATTTGCGGCGCAAAGAGTCACTCGTTGATTGTTGTACCTTTTATTGAATATATAATAAATACTGTCCATGATCCATTGACTTAAATCGCTTATATTGGATGCACCCAACTCATCAAATAATAAAAGCTCAACCGTGGTCAGATGTTCGATGAACCGGTTAATTTCAGAAAAATTCCTGGTCATGTGATGTTCACCAGTGCGCATTTCCCGCACCAGGTCATTCCAGTCGATATAATAAACATCCAACGAATCGATTTTATTCATTAATTCAGTGGCAATAGCGCAAAGAAGACGTGTTTTGCCAACACCGGCATACCCTTGAAACAGGATGCCTTTCTCAATCACAGCCGGATAATCATCAATAAATTTCTGAACTTTTTTGATTACCTTTTTTTGTGATGGAAATTCTTTATGTGGGTAGAACGTTTTAAGCTCAAACCCCATAAAGCGTTTCGGAATATTGGCATTCTCCCCTCTGGTTAAATAGATATCATCTGCCTGGCAGTTACATCGTTGGGCCACCTCCCGGTTTTCCCGATTGATCATTACCCACCCGGTACCACCGCAGCGCTCACAGGTTCCTTTGTCCACTATCAATTTAACACTCCATATATTCCTTGCTGCATTAATTTGTTTCGTAGTTTTTTCAAGGCTTTTAGTTCGATACGCCGTATTCCCTCCGGGCTCATTTCCAGTTTTTTGGCAATTTCCCTCAATTTCATGGGTTCCTGGTCCTGGAACCCATACCGCAATTTTATCACCTCTGCTTCCTTATCCGTGAGTTCCTCCACATCTTCCCGGATCAGGTCCCGCGTCGACACACCGATCATGACATCCTGGGGGTCTCGATGAGACCTATCTGCCAAAAGGGTGGCCAGCTGGGTGTTCTGGTTACTGTTTACACCTTTATCAAGGGAAACGATTTCATCCGGGACCGAGAGCAGTACCTTCACTTTTTTCCTGGGTATTCCCAACTGTCTCGCTAATTCCTCTTCGCTGGGTTTGCGCTTTAACTCTTTTGTCAACTTAAAATATTCTTTTTTGAAATTCAGGTAGTTATTATAAAAAATATCGGGAAAAGAGATGATTTTTTGATTCTTTGACAGATAGCGGCGGATTTCACTCCTCACCCACCACAAGGCATAGGTGTAAAACCGGTTCTCCCGGGCAGGATCAAACCGTTTTAACGCCTCAATCAACCCTTTGTTGCCCTCATTCACCAGGTCAAGAAAATTATCTTCTTTGAAATAGTATTTTAATGCTTCTTTAACCACCAACTTTTGGTTGGCAATGATGATTTTTTTAAATGCCTCTTCATCCCCCTCTTTAGCCTTGATAATTAATTCTTTTTCTTCCTCGGGAGTTAAAATTGCAATCTTTTTTACCTGCTGAAAGTAGAGGTTTAATGAGTTTAAAGAATCTTTCCTTTTTTTCATTTTTTTTCTTTAAAGATAGCGACTGTGGAAGGTGAAAACTTTACCAGTGCGTTCTGTTTCTTTTGCTCAAAAAGGCTCTCTTTTCCTGTAAAGAATTCTTTTTTAAGTTCTTCCAGGAATTTGGCGAACTCCTCTTGCATCTTTTCCATTTTCACCTTCATATTATAAATAATTTCGATACCCGCGAGATTGACACCCATTTCCCGTGAGAGGTTTAATATGAACTCCAATTTCTTTAAATCCTCTTCTGTGTAATACCTCGTATTTCCTTTACTTCGTGAAGGTACCAGGAGTCCCTCACGTTCATACAACCGTAAGGTTTGGGGATGGATGTTGTACTTGGAAGCTACCGCAGATATTAAGTAAGTTCTTTCTTTCGTATCTTTAGTGTTCATGGTATCATATCCTTCCTTGGATTATACGGGGCTTTTTTTTCAATTTTTTGCAGCAGGCGTCTGACTTCAAGGTCCTTGGTGGGGGGTGGAACAATTTTAATTTCAATGATCAGGTCGCCTTTACCCCTGGCTTTGGGATTGGCAACACCTTTACCTCTTAAGCGCAGTTTTTGCCCGGAGGAAGTACCGGGAGGAATTTTTAATAAGGTAGAACCATCCAGGGTAGGAACTTCCACTTTTGCCCCCATTGCCGCCTCCAAATAAGTAATAGGAAGTATGATTTCCAGGTTCGCTCCGTTTCGTTTAAAGAATTTATGAGTGGTAACATTGATACTAATGATCAGGTCGCCCGCAGGTCCGCCAAATCGACCAGCATTGCCTTTCCCGTGGATTCGCACCTTGGAATTGTTATCGACCCCGGCTGGAATGCGTGCACGGATTTTGCTAACCTTGTCCACTCGTCCTTCACCACCGCAAGCACTGCAATTCCTGCCGGGTAAATACCCACTGCCACCGCAGCCGGGGCAAGCAGAAGAAAATTTCATAAACCCGGTTTGTTTATCGATCTTACCGCTGCCATGACACCGGGGACACGTGACCCGGGAAGAATTTCGTTCGATTCCCTTTCCACCGCAGTCGGAACAAACTTCCTGTCTCACCAGTTGAATGGGGGTCTCAATTCCCTGGGCAGCATCCATAAAACTCAGGTTAATGGAATAGCGTAAATCTTCACCCTGTTCCGGGCGCCGCTGCTGTTTATTTTGTGTCTGAGAAAACGGACCTCCTCCTCCGAAAATGGTCTGAAATATATCGCCAAAGGTACTGGAACCGGTGGTAGTGAAATCAAAACCATCAAACGGCGACCCTCTTTTACCGGTACGGAAGTTCCTACCCACACTTCCGAACATATCATATTGTTTTCGTTTTTCCGGGTCTCTCAGTACCTCGTATGCTTCGGTAATCTCTTTAAAACTTCTTTCTGCTGCCTTATCTCCGGGATTCAAATCCGGGTGATATTTTCGTGCCAGTTTCCTGTAGGCCCTTTTTATATCGGATAGCGATGCTTTTTTGTTTATTCCTAATGTTTTATAGTAATCGTTCATGGGAGAATTGTACTTTAGAATATTCAAAAAATCAAGTCCTTAATTGCAAAGCGTGGGGGCAAGGGGCAAAGGGGCGTCCTTCGGACGGATTTAGAGCGCCTTCGGCGCGCTCCTTCATCATTCATCAATCATCATTCATAACTAAGCTTTCTCCGTTTCTTCTCTTCCTACTTGCCAACTGCCAACTGCTAACTGCCAACTGTTGTCCTTCTGCCAACTGTTACGGATGCCGCATTAAAGTCATATTGTCAGGCACCGTGCACATTTTTTTGGCATCCTAGTAATATAAACAAACCTAAGGAGGTTCAACCAAAAAATGATTTCTTGCCAGGCGATTTTTTTTCTTGTTGTTACAGTGATGCCGATTTAGGTAAATCGCCGAAAACACATTGACAAAAAGAACTAAAAATACTATTATTATTGGCGGAGGTAAAAATGAATTCAGTAACAGCAGAGAGGGTCATGCAAAAATTCGAGGTACTTCCTGAAAATGCAAAAAAGGAAGTCGATGATTTTATTGACTTCCTGCTTCAAAAAAGACCCCCCAGGAAGAAAAAACTAGATAAAAAGAAACTGCTGGAAATCTCCCAATGGACTGAAGAAGACATCAAGGCGGTTGAAGAAGCAGGAAAGGAAATCAATAAATGGCAGTTGGAAACCTTTTAATAGATACCTCTATTATCATCGATCATCTAAGGAAAAAAAACAAAAACAAGAGCCAACTCTATAATCTCGTTGGCAAGTATACTTTATTTATTTCCACCATCACAGTTTTTGAACTTTATACCGGCGCAATTAATGATCAGAAAAAACAAGATATTTCGAATGCAATCAAAGGTGCAATCAAAGGTGCCAGGTACTTTATTCCCACTAACCGGATGATGTAAAAGTGACCGATTGTTAAATAAAAAAGCTTGTACGTAATATCAAAACGCTCTGAGGAAAGATCAAAACGCTCTGAGGAAAGATAAAAACGCTGTAAATTAATATCAAAAAGCTCTGGAGCTAGATCAAAAAAGCTTTGACGTAAGATTAAAAAGCTGTGAATTAAGATCAAAAAGCTCTTAGGTAAGATTAAAAAGCTGCAAATTAAGATCAAAAAGATTTTAGGTAAGATCAAAATAGATTCAATGAAAGATCAAAAAGATTTTAAGTCAGAGCAAAAAGATCTAAATTCAAAGCAAAATAGATTTGACGTAAGAGCAAAAAGATGTCTCTTAAGAGCAAAAAGATGTCTCCTAAGAGTAAAAATATGTCTCCTCTGACCAAAAAGATGTCTCCTCGGAGCAAAAAGATTTAATTTCGACTGAAAAATAAGGGGAACCTGTTGAAAAATCGTCTCGCCAGATGACGTTAATATCCCGCGAGACGCTTTGTTAATAAGCATAATCGAAGGTGCCAGGTACGAATGGCACTAGCTTAAGGCTAAATAAATCCGATTAAAAAACCGAGAATATCGAAATTCGAAACAAATTCAAATGACCAAATTTCAAATGACGAAAACAAAGAAAAAACCGACGTTCCAGGTTCTTTTTGTTTTGAATTTTGAACATTTGAATTTTGGATTTGTTTCGGATTTCGTGCTTCGTGCTTCGAATTTAGTCTTAAGTTAGTGACATTCTTGCCTGTCTCCTATTTCCATTTGTAATTTGGAATTTTCCTATTTCTTTCACTTCTTACTTCTCATACTCTCCAGGTTTTCTTTTGCGATTTTGGTTTTGGGATGCTGGGGGCCTAATTTTTCTAAGAAGGTGTGATAGGCTTTTGTTAATAGTTCTTTTGCTTCTTCAAGCTCGCCCAAATCCCTCAGCACCAACGCCAGGTTCGATTGGCGAAGAGCGATGGTGGGGTGTCCCGGTTCAAAGGATTTTTCATCCGCCTCCAGTGCAGCACGTAACAGGTTCTGCGCCTCTTCAAGCTCACCCAAATTCTTCTGCACCATTGCCAAGTTCGATTGACGAATTGCGATATTCGGGTGCCCCGGCTCGAAGGTCTTTTCATCCGTTTCCAGGGCGGCCCGTAACAGGTCCCGCGCCTCTTCAAGCTCGCCCAAATCCTTCAGCACACTCGCCAGGTTCGATTGACGAATAGCGATATTCGGGTGTCCCTTGTCAAAGGTTTTTTCATCCGCTTCTAGTGCGGCCCGTAACAGGTTCCGCGCCTCTTCAAGCTCGCCCAAATCTTGGAGCACCGTTGCCAGGTTCGATTGATCTCTGGCGATGGTGGGGTGTCCCTTGTTAAAGGTTTTTTCATCCGCTTCCAGTGCGGCCCGTAACAGGTCCCGCGCCTCTTCAAGCTCGCCCAAATCCCTCAGCACCAACCCCAGGTTCGATTGACGAATAGCGATATTCGGGTGTCCCTCGTCAAAGGTTTTTTCATCTGCTTCCAGTGCGGCCCGTAACAGGTCCCGCGCCTCTTCAAGCTCACCCAAATCCTTGAGCACCATTGCAAGGTTAGATTGAACTCCAGCAATATTGTTGTGATCTTTTTCAAGATTCATTTTATAAGATTCCAAGGCGTCACGTAACAGGTCCCGCGCCTCGGCAAGCTCACCCAAATCCTGAAGCGCCATTGCCAGGTTCGATTGACTGGTAACGATGGTGGGGTGCCCCGGCTCAAAGGTCTTTTGATCAGCTTCCAGGGCGGACCGTAACAGGTCCCGCGCCTCTTCAAGCTCTCCCAAAGCCAGGAGTACCAACGACAGGTTCGATTGACAGGTTGCAACTACCGGCTCTCCTTTATAATTATTCTCTGCAACACCCAGTGACCTTCTCCTGTATTCTTCAGCCAGCCGGTACCGGCCCCATCTCATATGATGCCAGCCCATACAATTGGCAATATCGAGTGTCTGCTCCGGCTTAATGTGTTTTGAAGACAATAAAAAATCCGCGTGAGGCAAAACCTTTTCCAGTTCCTGCAAGGATGGGGTATCTCTGTCATCCGAAGTTCGTCTCATTTCATCCCTGCCAACAGCAATTATATCCCGGTGCAAGGGATCATCCTCATCGATGAAGGTTTGAACAAACGCGGCGATCAACCGGTGAATCCGGGGATCATTCTCTTCATCCAGTTCAACCAATGAAAGTTTGGTATTCAATTCACTGATGGCGTAGGCCAACGGGTCTTCCAGCATGCTGTCCGAATCCACCTTAAGGATTTTTTTCAAAAGCCTCCGGGGAACCGGGAAAGGGGCCAATAAGGATATTGCCTTTAGCACCTGCCGTGCAAAAGAGGAGGCCAGGTCCCATCCCATTCGGAATGTAGCGGCCACTTCTTTGCTGTGACGAGTGGGCAAGTGGTTGGCGTATTTTTTAGTAAAAATGTCAAGGGCTTTCATTTGCCCCAGGGTTTTCATTTCTTTCAATAGTTTTTCTATGGATAATTCAGGCCGTAAATTGAGAAAGTTCTTTGCCAGCTCAAGGGCCAGGGGCAGCCCTTCCAGGACATCGATCAACGGGTACGCTTCTTCCTTGAATTTCCTGGGCCCGGAATTTAACAGCACAAGTGCTTCCTCCCGGTCCAGGGTATCGAGGTTATGAGAGAAATACTTAAAAAAATCCTTTCGCCGGGTGGTGACCAGGGTGCAAATTGATTTTTGCGGCGGCAGCCAGGGTTCGATGGCTTCATGCTTCGGGAAATTATCCAACACCATCAGAACAGACTCCTGACCGCCTAATTGATGCCACAACTCATTTAATTGACTCTTTACTTCCAGTTTGTTGTCGATTTTAATGCCGGCGTTTTCTACCACCTGGCTGATCATGGATAACAATCCCTGTTCAGCTTCCACCCAGAAAACCCCACCCGGATAAAAACAGCCGAAACGATGAACGTATTCGACGGCCAACTGGGTTTTGCCGATGCCGCCCATGCCCATCACTACACCAACCCCCTGGACTACAGCGGTTTTACGGGTGCGCAGTGCATCATCGATATCCCATAAGTCCTTAACCCGCCCGGCAAACAGGTCTCCCAGGGAACGAAACGGCATCCGGTGCTTTTCCGGCAACAAACACACCGGCGGCAATTTCGTGCGGTCTTCCGTCCTTTGCGTGTCTCTATCTATATATACTCCTCCCAATTCTTGACAAATCCTGGGGTAGTTTCTTTTGAATTTTTCTTTAGAAGAAATATCTATGGTTTGAATATCCCAGAGAAACGAGGGCAGTTCTTCACCACATTTTTTCAATAAAAGAGGTTTGATTTTATTCTTTTTCCTTGTTAAATATTTTGCCATAAATGCGGTTCGTTCTTTTTGGGACCATTGGGATTTGCAGTAATCGGGGGTTAAAACTGGCACTATAAATTCGCATTCATCCAGGGCTTTTTCCAGTGCCTCGACCCAATTGGCGCCCCAGTCGATGGACTCGCTGTCCTTGAAACAATCCACGCCATCCTGTTTCAAGCGTTCATAAAACTGCGTGACAAATGTTTCATCCTTATGGGAGTAACTTAAAAAAACTTTACTCATTTACGATTAATACCTCTCCGGCAACGCCTTCTGGAATTATTAATTCATCGCTTAAGTGAGTGAGTAGATGAAGTAGGGAAAGTTTTCCTAAAATAATCAAAGATGACGCATCTACTACCCATTTTTCATTCAATACCTATCTCCTCTAATAACTCATCTTCGGTGACCTGGAAAGGAGATATACCAAATTCATTTAGAGCTTCTAAAAATTCATATCGGCTGATTCCAGCTATTTCAGCAGCTTTAGCTTGCGAAATCTTCCCGATTTCATACCATTTAACTGCGGCAGCTAATCTCATCTCCTTTACGAAATTTTCGGGCGTACTTCGTGTAGCGGAAAAAACGCCTTCAGGGAGTTCCAAACTTACCTGTACACTCATTTTAACCTCCTGATCCAGCATGATTATACCATAAATTCGATTAATGTGCGATTCCTTGCATGTCTCCTTTCCTTTTACTTTTAAAGCTTATCTCTCGTACCGCACGGGCACTCTGAAAAAACTAATGCCCTCCGTGCGGATCTACTAACCCCCTATTTTTATCTACAGGATGGACATAAAAACGAAAAAAACTTAAAAACTTTAAGTATGTCCATCCTGAACTCCTTTTGGAATTCTATAAGAACTTTTTTTGTCTCCGACGGCCAGGGGATTCTTTTGAAAAACCACCCCCTGGACCCCCGCAAAAGCTTTTCATAAGAAAGATAAGTTCAAGGCTTCCTCAAACGTTTGAAACAATATCCCCCTTTTCAATTCATGCCAATTTCGAAAGTGATTACCTGGTTGATTGATCCCGGTAAGGAAGCCTTTAGATGGCGCGTATGCGCCTTCTGCGGCTCCCCTCGCCGAGGGGCTGGCCACCGGAGGCAATAATCAGAATGAAATACCTATCATAAAACGGATACCGGAAAGATTCAAACCCAGTTCCTGGAAATTCCGCATCGATGCATCAGTAGGTGGGGTCTCATAGATGTCCCAAAAATCAATCCGCTGATTTCCATAGGGATTCCATTCAAACCCGTAAAGCGTACCCTCCTCTGTCTCAGAAACCCTCTGACCACTCGCATTAACCGCTGCTCTCGTTTTATCACCGCTAAGGGTGTTCACTTTCAACATGACAGATTCCAGTTTCAAAAAAGCATGCACCGCTTTGCCAGAGGATTTTTTACTTAGCCTGATCCGAAACTTCACCCCCAGGATAACACCCAAACCTGTGCCACTTACTTTAAACGCATCACTGGTATCATACTTGTACCCCGGTTCCGAATAGTCCAGGTCTTCAATATGAGTGAAACGTGCAAATCCCATGCCCACAGCGCCATGGAAACCCAAAGCACCAGGCATGTAGGCAAAACCAATGTGCGGCATCAAGTAAGAAATCTTATCGGTTATATTGTAATCATGATTCTCGTCAAAATCCTGCCATGCTACCTGGAAGCTCTTCTCAGAAACAGCATTACTAAAACAATAATCCACCCCTACTTTCAGGTACAATTTGTCATTCAACGGGAAATTCAAAGAGACGTTAAAAGGAATGAATCGTTTAATTTCCGGGAATTCACCGGTGAAGGTGGTATCCAAATTGTAATGCCGGGCGTATTGATCGATGAGCGCATCGATCCCGGAGGACCTGCTATAAATAGATTCAGGATTCACCCTGCCAATACCAGCGGATATTTCAAACTCGACTTTTTTCGCTTTATCCTGCGAAAAACCAACATGAACAACTAATAATATTATAAAAAATATTACAACTGCGTGCTTCATTATACCCTCTAAAAAACTTTTTTTGCCACAGAGGACACAGAGAACACGGAGATTTTTCAATTAAATTTTCTCTCTGTGCTCTCTGTGTTCTCTGTGGCTTATTTTCTTCTTACCTTCGTGCCTTCGTGGTTCCATTAAAATTCCTTATCCGCCACCCGCGCAGCATTGGCCATTAACGTAAATGTCAAATTCTTGGCCGGCAAAAACGGAAACGACGTTCCATCCACAATATAAAGATTCTCAAAATCGTGACTCCTACAATTGGGCGAAAGCGTTCGCGGTTTGGGTTCTGTAGACATAGGTAAAGTGCCGGAATAATGAACACTGGCACCCATGGGCCGAATATGAGCCTGACCCAAAAGCACTATAACTCCCAGGGGTTTGAAAAACTTCTTGACCCGCTTTAAAGAAGATGCTATTTTTTTCTTTTCATCAGCCGGTGGAGAATACACAATTTCCAGGGTAGGGGAGCCCCCATTTTCACCGGGTTGAATCGAAACGGAATTCCCTTCACGCCGGGTATCGCTGTAGTTGATATTGATCACACCCATGGCCGAGTGAAGATTTCGCCCCAGGAACAACGCCGTTTTCCAATCCAGGGGCATGGTTTGCAGCACCGGCTGCATCAACGCAGTCTTAAGGGTCGTGACCTGCCCATGCACATAATCCTTGCCTTTTTCCATTTCAATTTCATAGCCGACAGCCAGTTGATGATACTGGTAAGACTCGGGTTTATAACTCTTTCCCAACATGTCCAGGGTAATAAAAGGTACCAGGATCTGCCGGTTGTCCATCAATCCGTGCAGTTTAAAAACCTCCCCGGTCTGCCGGTAAATAGAATCCAGGTATATCATGGTAGAACAAAGCGTACCGGCAGTTAACACCAATGTATCCACTTCATATTCAAAAGGTTCGGGTTTGCCCGTCTCATAAGAAACCACACCGGTAATTCGATTGGTTTTGTCATATTTAAAATGACTGACCCACCGATTGGGAATGTAGGTAAAATTAGAAAACCCACGGCATTGGTCCAATGTAAGGGAAGGAATATAAAGCGAATCCGTGGGACATCCCCAAATACACCGGCCCGAATAATCACACGCTTTTCGGTTCCCTTTATCTTTGCTTAACACCGCTACACGGGAACGACCCAGGTAAATCCCGTGCCTTTGAATCAACTGCTCCCGCTTCTTTTGATAGCGGTCCACCAGTAACTGTGAGTGTTCATCAAACTCAATAGGGGTCAGAAGATTTTTATGCAAAGGAAAATAACGTGACAGGTCATCTTCCACACCAATGATACCAATGCGTTGGGTTACCTCGTCGTAATAGGGTTCAAGGTCCTTATAAGAAAAAGGAAAATCCTTTAAGTCATCATCATTAAACGGATAAGAACCACCGGTCCAGGCCTGGGCCAATCCACCGGCGGCAAAAGAAAATAACGGCTCAAAACCGCTGGAATTCTCAGCAAAGCCTGGTGGATGCTTGAAAATATACTGTTTGTTGGGAGGAAATCCGTAAATTTCTTTGTTATAATCCGGGGGTACGACACTTTCAAAATGTTCACCCAGGAAATATAAAACCGGATCATTAAGGCCACCCTTTAACCGGTTAAAGGTATCTTCGGGACTCACCTGCGGCGGGCCTGTGTATCCTACATCCAACATGGTCACGTGATGACCTTTTTTGAGGGCTGTCAGGGCAAAATGAACCGCACTGGAACCGGAACCCACCACCGTTATATTAGCCATTATGACCTTCCACAGCTTCTGTCTTACCTGTTTTTTTCCCAGTCAGGCGGCTGATCAGTTGAAGGGGAAGAAGAAATAAAGCGGAAAGAAACAAATGAAACGCCAATCCTGCTCCTTTGATGCCTGCTTTTATCAAAAATCCCAATTTCC
Source organism: Candidatus Aminicenantota bacterium (assembly GCA_011772425.1). Classification (GTDB taxonomy): domain Bacteria; phylum Acidobacteriota; class Aminicenantia; order UBA2199; family UBA2199; genus JAKAGC01. The sequence continues at coordinate 66,489 of WVZO01000065.1, read as the reverse complement.
CGGGTCCATCGGCAGAATCAAAATATCGGAAATACGGCGGCGATACTTCAAGAATGGCAAAAAGATACGCCAATTTTTTCCTGACCAGAGAATTGGAGCGGAAAAAACGGGAATAAGCATCAGCCATGCGCGTGAAAAAAGGATGAACAGAAGCAATCTTTAACAATAACGCATCATGGAAATCTACAGGGGCGAAGGTTATTCTCTGGTGACATTGGTAATACTTTTCCAGCACATAGTTATCGGGCTTTTGCTTCAGCAAATAGCGGCAAAACACCTGGCACTCCTTCATGAGAGGTTTAGGGATTTCCACGACCTCTTCCTTCTCTAGGCTGTTGGCAATCATCTCATCCAGCCCTTTCATAAAGGGAGACAATCGTTTAAACAAGGAATTGCTTTCAGCAATACTGTCATTGCGGAAAGAACCCAGTTGTCCGATAGTAAAAGGTAGAAGTCCGTATACCACCCGTTCCAGGATAGAAAGGAAAAATACGATTATACCCATGGGCAGGGGAAAGGCTTTGGGATTTTTTTTGCCGCGGGCAATCGCGATTTTTTTCATAAAGTCTTTGATGGGAATGGTTTCAGGGCCGCCTATTTCCAGCACTTCACCGTGATACCGCGCATCCTCTTCAACCTGGGCGAGGGCTTTGACCACATCTTCTACATGAACGGGTTGAACCCGGACGTTTCCTTTTCCAAATACCGGGATAACCGGGAGACCGGTTAACATGGCCAGGCCGGCAAATACCGGCGAACCTTTTCCCATAATCATGGTGGGGCGCAAAATCGTATAATTGAGACCACTGGTTTTTACATAATTCTCCGCTTCCTCTTTGGATTGCGCATAAAAATAGCGATATTTATTCTTGAACGATACCGCTATGGAACTGACAAATAAAAAATTCTTTACTCCTGCCTGCTTGCAGCGGTCCAACAGCAGCATGGTACCGTAAGCATTGACTTTGAAATAATCCTTCGGGTTTGCTTTCCCGGTTAATGCAGCCAAATGGATCACCGTATCCACCTGCTCCAGGCATGTTTCATAGGTGGGGGCGTCTAAAAGGTCTCCTTCGATAACGTTGATATTTCCGGGTGTGGATTCCAGCAGCCGCACATTTTCCCGTTTGTGGGTCAGGTAGTAGATGGTTTGATATTTCGCTGGGTCCAGCTTTGCCAGGAGGTGCTTTCCTACAAACCCACCGGCCCCGGTTACCAGGAGAGAAGGAAGAGGTTTCATTCTTTTTCTATCAGTATCTTCCCCTGACGTTCGTATTTGCGCATACGGAATACGCCCTTAATGTCCAGCCATGCGGTCCGGGTTATCTTGACCCGCGAGTCCCTGTCTTCAACCCAACGCACCGGCAGTTCTTTTACTTTATACCCATTCCTGTGGGCCAGGTAAAGCAATTCCGTATCAAAAAACCATTCGTCATCCTCTATCCTGTCAAAAAGATCATTCACCAATTGTTTGGATACTGCTTTAAAACCGCATTGGGCATCGGTAAAAGGAAAACGCAGCAGTAGTTTCAGTATCCAGATATAACCCCTGGAAATGGCTTCCCGTTTAAAACTGCGTTCCACTTCAGCGCCTTTGTACTGCCGGGAGCCGATAACCACATCATAACCATCCAAAATGGCCCGCACCATCGGGGGAAACGCCTCTAAACCGGTAGAAAGATCAATATCCATGTAGGAGAGGATTTCTGCTTCACTCTTCTGCCAGGCGTATTTCACCATGCGCCCCCGGCCTTTCCGGTCCAGGTGAAACACCCGCACATCCTCGAAGCGTTTCTCCAACTCTTTGCCTACCTCCAGTGTCTTGTCCGTAGAGGCATTGTCGCCAATGGTAATAATCCAGTCAAAATCCGCAACATTATCCTGTAAGAATTCGCGAAGTGCGGTTACACTTTTTTCCAGGACATGTTCTTCGTTGTAGACCGGCAATAAGATGTCCACCAGTTTCTTATCCGTCATGCTGTCCTCATCGTACACCTTCTATCATACGTTCTACATCATATACCGTAAAGAAACATTATATCTTTTACCCTAAAATTGTCAAGCAGAAATATGCAAACTCAGAAATTTAATCCTCTAACTATTCGGACTTTTTTTTACTTTTATAGGGTGTGGACGCCGTCCACCTGAGAAAACGCTCTTTGGCATGTCTCTGGATCCGGTTCAAGTCGCAGAGCCAGGGTGGGATTTTCCCGATTAAAGCGGTGGAAAAGGCCGCATTAACCGGACAGGTACTGCATTGCTCCACATCCCGGCAAAGAAAACAATGCTCCCTTTCCGTGAAAAACATATCCTGTTTCAGGTCCGAATAATTGGCCAGGACTGCGGGGTAACGGGTTTCGTGATTTTTAATAAAATCATCCAGTTTCCCGAAATGGTAATGCCGGTAATCGTCGCTGCCTTTTTTTTGCTTTAGATAATCGTGGAAAAGATAACATCCCCATATATCTTCGTCCGGGGTGACTGACATACGGTTTTGGCCAGCCAGGCAAACAAACCCTTTCCTGGGCGGCCCCTCCGGGATTTTAAAATCGTTTACGGGAATATTTCCTGTTTCTTTATAGTAAGAAAACAGGTACTCAACGAGACGTTCATATTCTTTAGCCAATATATCCAGTGCCTTTTGATCCCACGGATGTATGGAAGAAAGACTGACGATGATTTCAGGCACCCCCAACTCAATGATGTACCGCAGCGATTCTGAAAAATAACCAATGGTTTCAGGCGTAAATACACTGTTAACTGAAAACACGATGCCCGGATATTTTCGAACCTGTTTGATAAGACCAGGCATTCGTTTTGAACTGCCGGCTTTGCGAGCGGTGTCCTGGGTCAAGCCGTCAAAGCTCAGCATCAGATCAAATCCATGACGATCAAAAAAAACCAACTTATCTTCGCTGAGCAGGCTGCCATTGGTGGTCAGGTAAAATTTAATCTTCTTTTTTTCTTGTTTATTTCTCTCTTGTAAAAGATTAACCGCGTATTTGATGTTATCGAAAGCAAGCAGCGGCTCTCCTCCCCAAAATATGGATTCCGTTTCTTTTTTTAAATAGGGATAAAAAAACGCGATTGCTTTTTCCATGGTGGATTGGCTCATATATTTTTTTTCTTTTTTTTGGAAGCAGTAGGAGCAATTAAAATTGCAATCGTCAGTAACTACAAGGCTCAGGTTCGATATTTCCATGGGTTTATTTTTCATTTTCTATAATTTCCTTGCCCGGATCAGGTAGTGAGAATAAGGATACCCTTTCTTTAAATCAAAATATTCCGCTTCAAATCCATTCTTTTGGAAAAATTCCATATATTCATCTTTGTCCCGGCAGTAGGTCTTCTCCCCGGTAAATAAAAAATCTTGGATATAATTGACCCGGAATTTCCACCAGGGCTTGCGGTCGATGTCTTTAAATACGATATACCCTCCTTTGGGCGTTTTATCGATGCACTGCCAGAGAAAGGACAGCTGATTCTCAAAAGCAACATGATGAAAAAGATCAATCAATAAAATAATTTCATAGGACGAGTGTTCAATGGCCTCCCTGGTGATATCTTTTGCCAGGAAGGTAAGATTTTCAATTTTTTCAGCGGCGGCCATATGGCTGGCAAATTCGATCCGGGATTGGACAACATCCATGCCAATGACCCGGGCCTCCGGGAAGACCAGGGCTGTCCACAGGGATATGAATCCATACCCACATCCCACGTCAATATAATTTTTCCCTTCAGGGATCAAATGAAAAATCCCTTTGATGGGGCAGGTAAGCAGGCGATAAAAAGTATAAAAAGAATACAGCACCCCTTTTTTACGGTAAATTTTCCTTATTTGCCTATAGGCATTATCAATCCGTGTTTGTAAATCTTCGTCCATGACTGATCCACCAAAGGTTTTGGAAGTTAGGTGCAAGGCACAGGTTCTTCCTACCTGGAAAATATCTCTTCTGCTTTCTTTTGGAGTTTGTTAAATTCCAGCACCCAGTTTTCCATTTCAGTGGCATCTTCCTCAGAGATTCCAAAAATAAGTGCCAGGGCCCGTAGTATTTTTTGTTCTTCACCTGAGAAATCCTTGTCTGCATAGGCCAATGCAATGCCTTCCATCAAAACGATGGCTTGTGACCGGCGGGTATCAAACGGAGCGGCCAATTCCTCGATGGAGCCGTGGGGAAGATCGGTTTCCTGGAAAAGTCCCATTTCATAGCGCATGGCTTCGATCATTTGTCGCTCCCTCGGATCCAGACGCCCATCCGCACCGATAATCTTCATGGCGATGGCTAAAAAAGCTTTCTTTTGTTCGTCGTTAAGGCCTGCTAAAAACATTACCGCTTCTCCTTTATTTTTATTTATTACAGGATTACAGTTTACTGATTTAAAAAATTATGTCAACCCCCCGGCGGGGCGCATAGCGTCACGAGCCGCAGAAGGCGCATACGCGCCATCTAAAGGTTTCCTTACCTGACCCCTCGGCGAGGCGCATAGCGTCACGGGCCATAGAAGCCCAGCCGGGAGAACTCTTCTGCAATTGATATGAATCGAAAAGAGTGCTGTTGCTTCAAACGTTTGGGGAAACCTTAAACTTTCCTTTTCTCTTATAAAAAGTTTTGCGGATGCTTCACGGGTCCAGGGGGGCACGAAGACAGTTGGCAGTTGGCAAGCAGGCAGAAAAGAAGTAAGGCGGCACCAATGGGGTACAATGGTAGAAGCCATTTAACACGGGCTGACCATGTATGAAAAGTTTTTTGCCCCGCTTTTTTACAAAAAAGCGGGCCGCCGGAGGCACCGAAGGTAATTACAAAATGTTTTTTAATTTTTCCCGGTAATTTCGGCTGATTACATATTTGCTGCCGTTTTTCATCAGGGCGATCCATTCGTACTGCGACCAATGCTGCAGTTCGGTAATGGAATCAATATTTACAATAGTTGAACGGTGAACACGTACAAACTTCTGAGGGTTTAGTTTCTTTTCGAGTTTGCTCAATGTTTCCCGCAGCAGGTAACAGGAATCACCTTTGCGGATGCGTACATAACAACCATCTGCTTCGAAACTATCAATATCATTAACATTTACCAAGAAAATCCTCTGGTTCAATTTAACCTGGATGCGCTTTAGATATTTTTCCTCCTTTTCCATTTTTTTTATAAAGGATACCAAAGATGAAGGGGGAGTTTGAGTCGAGTTCTTTTGCTCCATTCGGGTCCTGGCATAACTCAATGCTTCCTTAAATCGTTCATCGTCAAAAGGTTTAAGAAGATAATCCAGGGCATGAGCGGAAAAAGCCTGGAGTGTATATTTGTCATAAGCAGTGACAAAGATAATTTCTGGTAAGTTTTCCTTATCGATTTCAGAAAGCACTTCAAAACCATCCATTCCAGGCATCTGCACATCCAAAAAAATGAGATCGGGTTTTTTTTCGTTTATGGCAGAAACCGCTTCATACCCATTGCGGCATTCACCGGCAATCTCCATGTCTATTTCGCCGTTTAAGAGATCACGAATCCTCTCACGCGCCATGGGTTCATCATCGATGATTACTACTTTGTACAAAATTATACTCCTCTGTTCCGCCTTATATTGTTTCAGACTTCCTAAAGGGAATAGTGACTTTAACCATGAAACCCTGGTTTTCTCTACTATCTATGGTCATTAAGGATTTGTCTCCATAGAGTCTCTTAAGTCTTTCCCGGATGTTTTTTAACCCGATTCCCCTGGACATACTTTCTTCAACTGCGTTTTCTTTCATACCTGGTCCATCATCCTGCACCATCAATTCCAATTTTTCGTTTCGTCTTTGGGATAAAATAGTAATGCAGCCTTTATCTATTTTCTTAGAAATCCCGTGACGGACAGCATTTTCCGCCAGGGGCTGCAGCAGCATGGCAGGGACAAGAGCATCCCCGGTATCCGGGGCAATATCCGTTTTCACCTGCAAGCGGTCGGCAAAACGTAATTTCTCAATCTCCAGGTAGTTACTGACTATTTTCAATTCTTCTTCTAAAGAAATTTCCAGGTGGGTTTTGGTATCCATTGTTAATCGCAGTAGATCGCTCAAACGGGCGGTCATTTTAATAGCGATATCAGGGTTTTTCTTGACATAGGCACTAATCGTATTAAGAGCATTAAAAAGAAAATGCGGATGCAACTGACTTTTTAAACTCTGCAATTGAATCTGAACCATCTGGGTTTCCAGTTGCGATGTTTTCAGTGCTTTTTCGCGATGCTGACGATAAAAATAGAAAAAATGCAAAAAACCAGCAATGGCAATATATATATAAATATTAGAGTTCATCCAGCGGTAAGCCAGTGTGTAAAGATCGTATCTGCCTGGTAGTGTAACCAGGTTTATCACTATTCCCACGTGGATCAGGACAGAAAAGATCAGCAGGTGAAGCAAAGAAATTAAAATCCCCAGACCGATGTGCAAAAGTACCATTAAAAACCATTTGTTGACTCGTTTTGAAATAAAATGGCACAATTTTTGAATGACGGGGAACAAAATCCCCCAGCACAAGAAATAAAGCAAGTTAATGGGGAGAAAATGAGGATAGCGTATTTCCCTTTTCTCGAAGAGGCAGGCCTGGCCTGACATTTGCATAGAAGCCAGCAGCGCCACCAGGCCAATACCCAGAAAAATGAGAATGATTCTAAACCATAACTGCTGCCACCATTTTTTCACAATCGTATTTTTATTTTTCATGCGCTGCCTTCAGACTATTTTATAAAAAAAGCATCTTAAATTCAATAAGCTTCCGCCTCTCCTTCTTTTGCCCGGCAGCCATAAGAAGTAAAATATCAGAAGCATCGGTTATAAAAGGAATATACTAATATGAAGTATAATATAAAAAGAGAATCAATACAGTAGAAATGATGCGAAAGGTATTAAAATTGATGCAGAGGGTCAAAAAATGAGTATAGACATCGGAGTGAAAATTCGCCTGTCCCGTTTTCTACTGGTTTTAGTCCAGGGTAGAAAAATAGAGTTAATTGAGATATAATGACTTTTTCAATGGAGATAATAGGATGAATATTTTAATAGTTATCAATGATGCGCCTTATGGCTCTGAGAAAGCATACAATGCATTAAGAATTGCCTTATCTCTTCAAAAAGAGCATGACGATGTGGACGTACACATTTTTTTACTTGCTGATGGTGTGGGATGCGCTATACCAGGACAAAAAACCCCCAACGGCTTTTATAACATCGAGCGAATGTTGAAAGCTGTGATCAAAAAAAATGGGAAAGTTAAAGCCTGTGGTGGTTGTTCGGAAGCACGAGGGATTGCCGGTTTAGAATTTATCGAAGGGGTAGAACTTAGCAATATGAAAGAATTTGCCCAATGGATCGTCGAAGCCACAAACGTATTGACTTTCTAAAAGGTGGCGATTTTTTGCCCGGGGATTTTTCCTCCATGGGCTAACAGGATTCAAATGGAGGATGTGGAGAATAGTGCCAGGTAAATTATTTTTGTAAATAGGAATTTGACAATACAGAGCTTTTACTTGGGAGGTGGTGATGAAAGGGGCACGGGAGTAAACGAGTTTCCAGGATGCATTCAAGACAGTCGGATTGATTTTGAATAATGAAAGAAGTAAACCGAACAGATTAAACAGATTACTATTGCAAAAAGTTACTCTTCACGATACAATAATTTTGAATCCTATTAGGAGTGTTAGAATGAATAAAAAGGTATTTTTGATTGTATTTTTTCTAGTGTTAATTCTTTCTTCAAACCTTGTTTCTGGAGCTATTCCAACTCAAGAACGGGCAGCCTTAATTTCCCTTTACAATAACACAAACGGTGACAACTGGACTAACAATAGCGAATGGAAAATGCCACCTTTGCATACCGATGGTTTTGCCATGCCGGGAACAGAAGATTCATGGTATGGGATTATGGTGTCAGAAAATCATGTCAAAAAAATCGGTATGGTTGAAAACAATTTAACTGGCAGTATTCCTCCAGAATTGGGAAATCTCAGTAATTTGCAAGATATTTGGTTGTGGGATAACAAATTGACCGGCAATATCCCTTCAGAACTGGGCAACCTTATAAATCTTAGCTGGCTCTATCTCTGGGACAACCAACTGACCGGCAGTATTCCTTCGGAACTGGGCAATCTGACATTACTTAGCCGGCTTATTCTCAGTGGCAACCAACTGACTGGCAATATTCCCTCAGAACTGGGCAACCTTATAAATCTTAGCTGGCTTGATCTCGATGGCAACCAACTGATCGGCAGTATACCCAACAGTTTAACAAATCTAACAAATTTGGACACAACTGATATTAGTTATAATGCTCTTTATACCAATGATGATACCTTACGAACATTTTTAAACAGAAAAGATCCTGGCTGGGAAGACACCCAAACCATTGCCCCAACAAATATATCTGCCGCTGCTATTTCTAGCTCTTCAATAAGAGTTTCTTGGACTCCTATTACATTTAACTGGAGTCCAGGAGGTTATAAGGTTTATTACAGTATTACTTCAGGAGGTCCATGGACATATTCTGGAATGACAACCTCTAAATACACATACGCAAATTACTATGATGTGACTGGTTTAAATTCAGGAATGATATATTACTTTGTGGTAAAAACTCAAACCAATCCGCATTATTACAATGATAACACGGTTGTAAGTGAGTACAGTGAAGAAGCTTCTGCAACAACTGGTTTACTTGAAGAAAAAGACCCGCCCTTCGGTTCCTTTGACACGCCAATTCATGGCTCAACCGTATACAGCAGCATCCCGGTTACCGGGTGGGCGTTGGATGACTACGGTATTGACAGCGTGAAAATATATAGAAAGCAAGGGAACACCCTGGTATATATCGGTGACGGTGTATTTGTGGAGGGGGCGCGGCCGGATGTGGCTGATGCATATCCTAGTTATCCCAATAATACAAAAGCGGGTTGGGGTTATATGATGCTGACCAACTTCTTACCCAACAGCGGTAACGGCACCTTTGTGATCCATGCTGTTGTTACCGATGTTGTTGGCAAAACCACCACGTTAGGAACCAAAACCATCCACTGTGACAATGCAAATGCAGTAGAACCTTTTGGAGCTATTGATACACCAACTCAGGGAGGTATTGCCACAGGCAGCAGTTTTATAAACTGGGGATGGGTATTAACACCACAGCCAAACAGTATTCCAACAGATGGTTCAACAATCAATGTTTGGGTTGACGGCATTAATATTGGTCATCCCACCTATAATATTTATAGGCCTGATATTGCCACTTTATTTCCTGGTTATGCCAATAGTGACGGGGCTGTTGGATATTTCTATTTAGATACAACGCAATATGAAAATGGTGTACATACAATCCAGTGGACAGTCACGGATAGCGGCAGTAATACAGATGGAATCGGCAGTAGATATTTTACAATTCAAAATACTGGAAGTCCTATGTCAGGAATGCAAGTTGCATATTCTAAAATGGAAGGTAATAAGAAGAAATACTATCAGTTATTTCAAATTTCAGAAATTCCAATTATTGATTGGGAGCCTATAAAAATTAAAAAAGGTTTTAGAGAGGATTGTCAATATAGAGTCGTGAATATTGATGAAAGCAGTATCTTCAATATCAAAATAAAAGAATTGGAACTTATAGAAGTTGAACTTTCAAATGAATCTCAATTAATCGAAGGTTACACGATAGTTGGAAATCAACTCAGACCTTTGCCAATAGGTTCAACTCTCGATAATAAAACCAGTAAGTTTTATTGGCAGCCTGGACCGGGATTTGTTGGGTATTACCATTTTGTGTTCATTGAGACAGATAAAGATGGTAAGGTAAGCAAAAAGAATATCATTGTCAGGATCGAGCCGAAGTTTTTGAAATCGAAACAATAAAGCAGTTTGGTGTTTTGTTAATTTTAAACAAATCGATATTCAAAAAATTTCTACCGGACACTTTTTGGACACCTTTGGGGCATTTTGAGTGTTTTTGATTTGCCGGTAAAATCCCAAAATGTTTAATTGAAAAGGCTCTTCATTAAAGGGTTTTGCGGTAGGTGATTGTTCTCATCAAACAAGAGGCGTAAATCGAGATTTTTTGTTTATTTTCAACAATTTGAAGGGCGAAAAAATTCCGGTAGTCACCTTTTAGTCACCACTCGGCCATTTTTTTGATTTCCAGTGATTTTTTGAAACCCTGAAAACCATTTATTGATGAAGTTTTCGGGCGATTTGTATGATTGGAAATGGTGACTATACCGTTGTTTGATGAGAACAACGTGCGTTCTTTTCAGGCGAAGAGGAGATAAGAAAGTCAGACAGTCAGAGGGCAGACGGTCGGAAGGTGAGAGGTTGAGAGGTTGAGAGAAATGAAAAAACGGTGAAGCGAAGAAGAAAAGAGAGATTTGTTGACCGCTTTCTAAAAAGCGCCCCTTTCCTACGGGTTCCTGACCCTTTTCCTACACCCCGACCTCCATCTTCCTACGGCCTGATATTCATATTCCTACGTGTTGACAATCCGTTCCTACGGCTTCCTGATCCCTTTCCCACGCCCCTGAAACCATATTCCCATAAGGATTTTACCCTACTATGAAAATAGCCGCGAAGTAACACAAAGAAAAAAAAGAAATTCTAGTTTTAGCCACGAAGTTACACGAAGGTACACGAAGAAAAAATAAAAAAATCTGCGTAATCTGTAGTTTCCCCTTTTTCATACGTCTCCGGGTGAGGTTCCGCATCATGATTTCCTGGCACCAACATTTGACCGCTTCCTTCTTAACTGTTTCCCTTCCCAGTTGATTGTCATTTTACCAACCGTCGCAGCCACAAAAGGAACTTCGATCGTTAAAAATCCAACCGAAACAATGACAATCTGGCGTCCGATTGCCATTAATCCAGGCGGCGAAACGACAATCGGGCGTCCGATTGTCATTAATCCAGATGGCGGAAAGACGATCGGAGGTCTGATTGTCAAAAATCCACCCGGCGGAATGTCAATCTGGCGTCCGATTGTCATTAATCCGACCGGCGGAACGACAATCGGGCGTCCGATTGTCATTAATCCAGTTGGCGGAACGACGGTCGGAGGTCCGATTGTCAATAATCTGGGCAGAAAATCGACGATGCAGCGTTACATCGTCAATAATCCAGGTGGAAAATTGACGATGTAGGCTTACATTGTCAATAAAACGGATGAAAAATCGACGATGCGGTGTTACATCGTCGATAATCCGGGTGAAAAAATGACAATGCAGCGTTACATTGTCAATAATCCGGGTGGAAAATTGACGATGCAGGCTTACATCATCGATGATTTCTTTAGCTGACACCCAACCCGGACAAGTCGAACCCAAAAAGGACCTGGCTTGTCCGGGAAATTCCAAATCCCAAACAAAATGGCAGGATTTCAGCAATAGGTAACCTCCCTTTGTCCCCTTCCCTCATAAAAGTTTCTTTTATACTTGAAACTTTTTGTGATTTCTGGTAAAGTTTCTTCTATACAAGAAACTTTTTATCTTAAATCCCAGAGGTTAAATTTTGGCGTCGATACGGTATACAAATACATCGGTTATTTCCTGGAAACATTCTCTGCATACAAAACGCAGCGGTATGACATAAGCTGCTGGAAAATCTTGTTTTTTTAGAATTGAAACGGAAGAATTATGCTGTATATATTGGAAAATTTGACGAGAGGGAAATCGATTTCATTGCCGAGAAGGAGGGCAGGCGGATTTACCTCCAGGTTGCATACTTATTGGCGACCAAAGAGACCATTGAGAGGGAATTTACTCCTTTAACCCAGGTCAAGGATAATTATCCCAAGTATGTGTTAAGTATGGACACGATCCTGGGTGGAGATTATGAAGGTATCAAGCGGATGAACATCATGGATTTTTTATTGTCCGATGAAGTATAGACTCTCTTTTCTTGTACGGTTCATCGCTGTATCTTGTTGTTTATTTGATGCCAAATAAAGTTCCAAGTAAATAATTTTTAACCCCCGGAGAAACACTTTTTTCTCCGGGAGAAAAATATTTTTCTACGGTAGAAAAGAAATTATCTCCGGTAGAAAAGGAATTTTCTCCGGTAAAAAAAAGATTATCTCCGGTAGAAAAGAATTTCTTGAGTGTGGATATGAAAAATCTCACCCTGGACTTCTGGAATTTATCCCTGGAGACTGATCTTTCCTTGAAGCATTTGGAGAAAAGATGCCAGTGAAGATAATTTACTCAATCCGATCTCTCGTACCGCACGGGCACTCTGAAAAAACTGCTGCCCTCCGTGCGGATACACTAACCAATACTCGTATCTACAGGATGGACATAAATACTAGAAAAAATGAAAACTTTTTGTATGTCCATCCTGAAACTCCTATGCCTCCGGCGGCCAGGGGCTCTTTTTAAAAAAACCGCCCCTGGACCCCACAAAAATTTTTGTTTAGAAAAAAAAGTTTACCGCCGTCAGGCACCTTATACCCGCCCGAAGAGTTTAAGGGACAGGCACCTATTTTATTCGTACCTAAGTGTCTCCACCGGGTTGGCTGCTGCCGCCCTGACAGTTTTATAAATTATTGTCAACAGCGCAATAATAAGGGTAATCAGCCCTGCCAATAAGAATGTCCAGGGCAAAATATCGATCCGGTAGGCAAAATTTTGCAGCCATTGTTTCATGGCATACCAGGCAATGGGCCAGGCAATAATATTTGAGACCAGGACCCACACTGTAAATTCCTTTGACAATAAAAATACAATCCTTTGTACAGAGGCCCCGAATACCTTCCGGATGCCAATCTCCTTGACACGCTTTTCTACACTGAACGCAGCCAGGCCCAATAACCCCAGGCAGGCAATAAATAATTCCAGGAGTGTGACCACCGTCAAAATCTTTTTCAACCGGAATTCAGTTTTGTACAGGCGATCATAATCATCTTCCAGGAAAGAATATAAGAACGATTCCCCCGGAACCAGTTCATGCCATTTGTTTTCTAAAAAATTTAGAATTCCTTGAATATCGCCAGGGGTAATTCGAACCGAGAAAAAATCATAACCTGGAGGATCGATGTAGAGCACCAGCGGTTCGACTTTATTGTGCAGTGAGTTAAAGTGAAAATCATCCACTACCCCAACAATGGTTCCTTGTTTCCAATCGTTGGAAACATTTAAGTATTTGCCAACGGCTGTTTCCCATCCAAATTCTTTTAGGGCTGCTTTATTGATCATAAAGGTGCTTTTTTCATCCGACGGGAAATTCCTGGAAAAGCCCCGGCCTTCCACAACATTAATATCTAAAGTTTCAATAAAATCGTAATCTACAGGTAAGCAGCCGATCATACGATATTCGGTGGGCGATATACCTTTATACCAGTAATTATTGTTCCAGGGGGCTCTCCCCGGGGTAAAACCCGACGCACTCACTGCAATTATATTGGGGTGCTGCAAAAATTCATGTTTTATGGTTTCATATATCCGGCGTGCTTCCTCGTTGTGATTAACAGCTATGTTGACGATGTTCTCCTTATTAAGACCTAATTTTCTTGTTTTCGTATAATGCAATTGATGGGATACGATCATCATACAGATGATAAATATAATAGAAATGGAAAATTGAAACACAACCAGGGACCGTCTCAGTAAGGTAATTACCGGACCTGTTTTAATTATTCCTCTTAATGCATCCGTAGGGTGGAAGGCCATTATAAATAGAGCAGGCAAAATGCCTGAAAGCAGTCCCACCACCGATATAATACCCACCATGCCGGCTAATATGAATAAATTATTAAAGTAGTGGAATGCCAGGGGTTTTCCTGAGAGAGAATTAAAAAGAGGCAAAAAAAGTTCAGCCAGGAGAATTGCAAGAGGGAGCGCGACCAGGGCAGATAAGAATGATTCCCCCAGGAATTGTTTGATCAACTGTGCAGGGGCAGCGCCCAAAACTCTTCGCAGACCGGCTTCTTTGGCACGGTTGGTAAACCTTGCCGTGGCAAGATTGATATAATTCAGACAGGCAATGAGGAGTATAAATAATGCCACAGCGGAAAGAATATAGACGGTGACGATATCGCCATTTTCTTCTATTTCACCCCGCAAATGTGAGTACAGGTGGATTTTAGTTAAGGGCTGAAGGAGATAAGTCATCCTGTACATATCACGTAATTCTTTTCCCCTGTATTTTTCCACAAATTGGGGCATTTTTTCTTCGAATATCGAAAGGGGAGAATCGTCTGCCACCAATAGATATGTCCAGAAGTTGGATACTCCCCATTCATTAAAATAGTCCTTTCGGTATCCGAAAATAGAGCTAATAAAGTTAAATTTAAAGTGAGAATTTCGAGGTATATTGTTAAAAACCCCGGTTATTATGTAATTGTGATTTTTCTCTAAAGTTATTATCTGCCCTATGGGATTCTCCTCACCAAAATATTTTTTTCTCATATCCTCTGAGATAAGAATTGAACGGGGATCATTTAAGGCGGTGTCCGGGTTACCAATCACCAGATGAAAGGTAAATACCTCAAAGATATTGGGATCTGTAAAAAGAATTTCTTCACGAAAAGGCTTGTCCTTGCATTTGATTAGAAAGTTTGCTTTTCCAAGCCTTACAGCTTTCTGAATCCAGGGAAATTCATTAACCAGTGTCGGTGCAAGGGGAAGTGGGGTTTTTGGACGCTGTCTTATTTGACCATCCACCTCTAATTGGTAAACAACCCGGTAAATCCGGTCCGCATTTTCATGGTACCGGTCATAACTCAATTCATCCTGAACCCACAACAGGATCAGAAGACAGGCGGCTATTCCTATCGAAAGACAGGTAATATTTATAAAGGAATGGCCTTTGTGCCTTAATAAGCTTCTAAACGCGACTTTGAAGTAGTTTTTAAACATTTATCAACCTCATCATACAAATCCTCTTGAGAAACGTTAGATTAAAAACGGCAAATTTGTTGCCAACGTAAGAGAATAACATAAAAACCCTTTCATATTCAATAAATAGATTATTTTATCGGTTTTGTCGTATGTCTGTAACAATTCAAAAGTGTACCGTTTCGAGTCACACATATTCTGACAAATGTACCTCCTGAATGGTTTAACAATACTATCGGGGTTTTTTGTCTTGTGTGCCGTTTCAATACACTGCAAGCTGCTAATCTCTCGTACCGCACGGGCACTCTGAAAAAACTGATGCCCTCCGCGCGGATCTACAAACCCCTATTTTTATCTACAGGATGGGCAGAAAATCGAAAAAAATTATAAAACCTTCTGCCTGCCCATCCTGAACTCCTATAAAACTCTATCAGAACTTTTCGGTGCCTTCGGCGACCAGGGGGTTCTTTTGAAAAACCACCCCCTGGACCCCCGCAAAACTTTTCATACACGGTCAGTCACCGTACTATGCTCCAATACAGTATTTCCCATTGGGATCATTCTCTTTCTTCTCTTCGTGTATCTTTGTGCTTTTTACCGCATTGTAAATGCCTTCGTGGCTAAAATTTTAACAATAGCAAAAAAAACAGTATTAGTATATAATACAAAAAATGACTGCGAAAACAACATGGATGAAAAAGAAAAAAAACCGCCTTCTACTACTGATGCTGCCAGTCCTGATTCCAGGCGTGATTATCAGCGGTTTTGGATTCCTGTCGATTTCCCAGCAAAAAAAAGCCAAAGAATTGAAAATGGAAGAATCATACCTGAAAAACCTGCAGCAAATCCGCATGGAAATAGAAACCCAAATCCAGGAAGCCGTCGAAAATTCCTTCCGGACAGCGGAAAACCTTACCGTAAACAATTCACTCCAATTAAATCATCCTCCTTCCCTTCAGCAGGGGCTTAAAGAAATACTTTTAAAAAATCCTATTGTAAAGTATCCGTTTTTGATGGACTCCAGGGGACGATTTGTTTTTCCTTTCCACCAAAAAACCGGTATATCAGTTCCTCAACCACCCTTTCCCAGGATTGCTAATAAACAGGTAGGAACCCTTTACCAGGAAGGCGAACAACTGGAACTGAGAGAAGGAAAGATAAAGGAAGCGTTAAAACGTTATGTAAAATGCCTTAAATATAATTATAGGGACGCGGAGCAATTAAAACCCTATATATTCAATTCCATTGGCCGGTGTTATTTTAAGCTGGGGAAGTATCCTCAAGCAGTGAGTTATTATCAAAGCGTCCGGGATATATATACCGGTCCGTCTTCTCCCCCTGTTTTTATATCTTTAAAAACTGATCTCTCGCTCTATTTCCCGGCTTTGAGGCAGTTGGCGCTTTCCTATCAACGGATGAGGATGAAAGATAAAGCAGGTAAAATTTACCTTCAACTTTATGAAGAGATTCTCCAATATGAATCATCCGAAAATTCGGAGCGATTCGCCTATTTTAAGAATGAAGCCCTGGATTTTTTATGGCAGCATATCCAGGCGCGCAGTGATGAAGATACCCAGGAATTTAAAGATGAAAGCGAAAGAGAGTGGGACCGGTTTAACCGTGCCCGGACCCTGGACAATCTTCAAGCATTCACTGACCTGGATATCTCGTTAAGATGGCGCTATATCGAGGATGAGACCGGCAGTGATCCAGGTGAAGAAAGTGAAAAAAACAGGGAGTTATTCCGGTTTGCCAAAATCCGGGAATTTTACCTCTCTACCGATACCAAAACTCAATTTTATAAAGCAGTTAAAGAAATGCATCAATGGGAGAATACAACTGTTTTAACAGGTAAATTCCAGGTGAAACGACTCCATCCCTCATTTTCTAACACCCCTATCAATATTGCCTATAAAAAAATCCCCGGTAATTGGCCGGAGGCAGCGAATATTTTTTTCGGGTTTATGATTTCACCCGGTTTTTTAACCTCTTCGGGAATCCGGCAAATTTCCAGTAAATATATGGATGACCCGAATTTACAAATCCTTGTGACAGGGCAAAACCAGGAAGAAACCGCAAAAGAAACCGAAACAGGGGCAGTATCCCATCGGTTTCAGTTAATGTCTGTTTCGCTGCAGCGATTTTTTCCTGGGAAAAAACTGGTACTTTTTTCCAGGCAGAGCGATTATTTCACCTGGCAGGTGCAAAAGGAAATCCGGTTTAACTATGCATTGTTGACTGCCTTTATCCTGGCGCTGGTGCTGGGGATTTATTTTTTTTACAAATACCAGTCCAGGGAGGCGGAATTGGTACGATTAAAATCCGATTTTACCGATAGTGCCTCTCATACTCTTAAAACTCCTTTAACCCGGATCCGCATGCTGACAGAAAAGCTTCAATTGGGATGGGTGACACAGGAGTCTAAAAAACAGGAGTATCTGCAAACCATCCTTTCCGAAACCGACCGGATGGGTGAAATGATTACTAACATGTTGGATTTTTTAAAAATAGAAGCTGGAAGAAAACAGTACCGGATGGAAGTGACTGATTTGCCCCCGGTGGTGCGGGAAACCCTGGAATCCTATACCAAATACATCCATAACCAGGGTTTTCAATTGGAGGTAGAAATCGATGACAACATCCCCCCGTTTTCATTTGATGAAGAAGCTGTGCAGTTAATTGCGGTGAATTTGCTGCAAAATGCTGTTAAGTATTCCGTTGAAGAAAAATTTATCCGGGTTCGGCTTCACAAAGAAAATGGAAGCGTTGTCCTGGAAGTGGAAGACCGCGGAATCGGCATGGAGGAAAAGGAACATAAAAAAATATTCGACCGGTTTTACCGGGTGCCGGGTAGTCGAGTTCAAACGGCTGAAGGCAGTGGTTTGGGGCTTTACCTGGTGCGGCATGCGGTTCATGCTCATCATGGAGAGATTACCGTAAACAGCCAACCAGGTGAAGGCAGCCGGTTCAAAATAACGCTGCCCGTTTTATTGAAACCACGAAGGCACGAAGAACACGAAGAAAAGAAGAAAGAAAAAAAATGAGAAAAATACTGATCATTGAAGATGATAAAACTATTGTTGAGGGGCTTGAGGACACGCTGCGGTTTCATGATTTTACTGTGTTTACAGCAGCCAATGGCAAGGAAGGCATTGATTTATTTTTCCAGGAAGACCCGGATTTGATTATCCTGGATATCATGCTGCCCGGTGTGGATGGGTTTGAAGTGTGTCGAAAGCTAAAACAGTTAAATAAAGACGTTCCTGTTATCATGTTAACGGCCAGGTCCCGGGAAAGTGAAAAACTGTTGGGGTTTGAATTGGGGGCGGATGATTATGTGACCAAGCCTTTTAGTGTTAAAGAACTGATAGCCAGGGTAAAAGCAGTATTAAAACGGAGCGCTAAAACGGCTGATGTGGCTAAAAATGAAAAAACCGTAATGGTGGGGAAGGCGGAAATAAGCTTCAAGAACTTTATTGTCACGCGGGAGGGTACTGAGTACTCGTTATCTCCAAAGGAATGTGAAATATTGAGGCTGTTGGTGGAGTACCCGGATGAGGTGATTGACAGGGACCGGATTATTGATGTGGTATGGGGGAACGAGTATTTTCCTTCGCCCCGTACTATTGATAATTTTATTTTAAAGTTGAGAAATAAGATTGAAGACGACCCCAGGAATCCGGTTTACATCCTTACTGTTCATGGTGCCGGGTATAAGTTCAAAGGCAGTAAAAAATAGCTGGCGGTTCCCTCATTCTACTGTCACGGATTTGGCTAAATTCCGGGGTTTATCAATGTCACGGCCCTTTTCTTTGGCGATATAATAGGCAAACAATTGCAAGGGGATAATGTTGAGGATGGGCTGAAGAATAGGAATAGTACGAGGCACCACGATAATATCGTTGGAAATCTTCTCTACCTGTGGTACGTTTGCATTGGTAACAGACAAGATTTTGCCATTCCGTGCTTTAATCTCCTGCATGTTACTGATCATTTTGTCCAGGGTTAAATCATCCGGTACAATCGCGACTGTAGGAAAATTTCTATCAATCAAGGAAATAGGCCCATGTTTCATTTCGCCTGCCGCGTAGCCTTCGGCATGGATGTAAGAGATTTCTTTTAATTTCAGTGCCCCTTCCATGGCTGTGGGATAATTAAAAAGCCGGCCAATATAAAGGAAATTCTTATACCGGGAATATTTGTGGGCAATTTCTTTGATCTGGTCGGCATTTTTTAAGATTTCTCTTACCTGGTCGGGCAAGCGAATAAGGGCATTGATAATTTCACTGCCCTCGATAAAAGATACCCCCTGGTACCTGCCGATCAGCAGGGCCATCAGTGTCTGGATTACCAGTTGGGATGTGTAAATTTTTGTAGAGGCCACGCCGATTTCCGGTCCGGCATGGTTGTAAACCCCGGCATCTGTGATCTGGGTAATAGCAGTTCCCACAGCATTAACAATTCCTAATACCAACGCGCCTTTTCGTTTGGCTTCCTTGATGGCAGCCAGCGTGTCTGCGGTTTCTCCCGACTGGGAAAGTGCCAACACGGCCACATCCTCATCCAGTTTTAATCGCCGGTACCGGAACTCCGAAGCCAATTCTACTTCTATGTTCAATTCGGTTAGATGCTCGAAAATATACCGCCCCAACAAACCGGCATAATAACTGGTTCCACAGGAAACAATGATTAACTGTCGGGTGTTTTTTAGGCGGTCCAGTACTGGTTCCAGTCCGCCCAATTTAGAAACCCCTTCACTTTCGATTATGCGCCCCCGCATCGCATTTTCAATGCTTACCGGCTGCTCAAAAATCTCCTTTAACATATAATGCTCAAACCCTCTTTTGTCCACTTTGTAATCGCGGGTTTCCAGTATCTCTATCTTCTTCTCAAGGGTTTCATTTCTTAAATTTTTTATATGGTATTCGTCGGAATTGAGCACAGCGATCTCATCATCGCTCAGATAGATCATCTTTTTGGTATAAGGGGTAAGGGCATTGGAGTCGGAGGCTGCTAAATACTCCTTATCACCAATCCCCACTACCATGGGACTTCCTCTTTTAACAATGATCACTTGATGATCGATATCAGCGTGAATAACAGCAATACCAAACGTGCCGCTCAATCGCTCCACGGCCTTTAAAACAGCGATCTCCAGGTCATCCTCAAAATATTCCTCCACCAGGTGAGCAATGACTTCCGTATCGGTTTCGGATTTAAAAACATGACCCTTGGCCATCAGTTCTTCCTTTAGTTCCAGGTAATTTTCAATAATGCCATTGTGCACCACACTGATTTTATTGGCACAGTCGGTTTGAGGATGGGCATTGACCTGGGAAGGTTTCCCATGGGTGGCCCAGCGGGTATGGGCAATCCCAAACGTAGCATCAACATCCAGACCGATTTTTTTCTTTTCCAGGTGATCAACCCGGCCTTTGGCTTTGACAACAATGTTTCTCCTGTTTTTATTGTTCCTTCCATTTTTTCCTATTGCCCCATTTTCCACCACTGCGAAACCGGCTGAATCGTATCCCCTGTATTCCAATCGCTTTAAACCATTGATCAAAATGGGAATCGCCTGTTTCTTCCCGCAATAACATATTATTCCACACATGTTTCCTCCGACTTTTACTTTTACTCAAAATGAGTCAATTGCGTTTTGCCGATGGGGTAGACGTTGAATCCGATTTCATAGAGCTTTTTATGATCCAGGATATTTCGTCCGTCAAATACAAATGCCGGTTTTTTCATGGATTTGTAAATTCTTTCATAATCGAGAGTTTTGAACTCTTCCCATTCGGTGACCAACGCAACAGCGTAAGCCCCTTCAGCAGCTTTATAGGGATCAGGTTCGTATATAACATTCCGGTCAATGCCCTTTAAATCCATCCTGGCATTATCCAGTGCTTTGGGATCAGTGATGGCAACAACAGCCCGTTCTTCCAACAGTTGTTTGGTAATAAAAATGGCCGCAGACTCGCGAGTGTCACCAGTATTCGCTTTAAAAGCAAATCCAAAAAGTGCGATTTTTTTATCGGCAACCGTATTGAACATCTCTTTGACGATGCGCTGTACAAATCGCTGTTTTTGATGTTCATTCATTTTGACTACCATCTCCCAGTATTCCGCTGCTTCGTTGAGACCGTAACTTTTGGTAATATACACCAGGTTCAGGATATCTTTCTTGAAACAAGAACCCCCGAAACCAATACTGGCATTGAGAAATTTCGGACCGATCCGTGAATCACTGCCTACCGCATAGGCGATCTCAGAAATATCCGCATCGGTCTTTTCACACAACGCAGATACAGCATTAATAGAAGAAATACGCTGCGCCAGAAACGCATTGGCCACCAGCTTGGACAGCTCAGAAGACCAAAGATTGGTGATGATGATTTTTCCCCGGGGTATCCAGTGGGCATAGATGTCCGCCAATTCCTTTTCAGCTTTGCGACCTTCCGGAGTTTGATGGGCCCCAATCAACACCCGGTCCGGCTCCAGCAAATCTCTTACCGCACTACCCTCTGCCAGGAATTCCGGGTTGGAAACCACCTCAAATTTAATACCTTTGTTGCTGGCTTTTAAAATCCGTTCCATGGCTTCCGCAGTTCGAACCGGCAGCGTACTCTTTTCAACAATAATCTTGTCAGAATTGGCATACTCAATAATAGTATGTGCTGTCTTCTCCCAATGCTGCAGGTCCGAAGCCATGCCTGCACCCTCCCCAAACGTCTTGGTGGGTGTGTTAACAGATACGAAAATAATGTCCGCTTTCTTTATTCCCTTTTGAATGTCTGTTGAAAAGAAAAGATTTTTATTGCGGACTTGTTTTACGATCTCATCCAGACCAGGTTCATAAATAGGGATATTATCCGAATTCCACTGCTGAATCCGTTCTTCATTGATATCCACTACTTCAATTCGATATTCAGGACACTTCAACGCAATGACAGCCATCGTGGGACCACCCACATAACCGGCTCCAATGCAAAGAATATTCCTTTCAAATTCCATTTGCCGCTCCTGTTGTCATGTTATCATTGTCTATTATTCGCCTTAAAAGTCAATTTTCTTTTTGAGTATTACCTCAACGTACTTAAAACGTTGAGGGTATATGTTACCACAAAAGCAACGAAAAAAAAAGACTTGTTAATCTCAACCTAATGACAGGCAATCCAGCACATTTCAGGTAAATAAAAATCCGACCACTCTGCTTTGACCTCTTCTTTCCAGGATCTATTCTTGTACAACCTGGAAAATGCGATTCGTGCCCCTCTGACCGTCTTATAAATGGCATCCATTAATACGGTTCCCTGGTGGAGTACAATGAGACGAAATCCATCGTTAAAACGTGAAATATAAACACATTCTATGAAGTAATACGCTGAATTAATTAACAGGCTGATTTCTTTTTTTCCCGCCTGTGATGCCTTTTTGGCTGGCGCTGGTTTTTTTTCATCATGTCAACCTCATTTTATCTTGATTTTTGCTTCGTTTTGTAGTACACTTAAATTTAGAATCTAGCAAATAAAACACAAAATGTTTATAAATTTTAAATAAAGTTTATTTTAAATAAACTTTTTGGGCTTGTCAAGAGGCAAAATGAAAAAAGAAAAGTTAAAACAAATGGCGTCAAGGTTACGGGAATTTAGAAAACGGCATGGTTTAAAACAAGACGACTATGCTGTCATGGCCGGGTTAAAAAGGGCTGCCATTTCCAGGATGGAGACCGGTGGCTCAAAACCCAGCTTTGGGCTTTTATATGCTTTGCGGGAAAAGTATGACTTATCCATTGACTGGCTAATTTCCGGGGAAGGTCCTATGCATAGAGGTCAAAATCAAAACACGGATTTTGGGGAATTCTCCCCGACTTTCTGGGAAATGATTGAAAACATGCAGCGAAATAAAGCACTTATGCATGCGGTATTTAGTGCATACCACACAAAATTAGTGGAAATAGAGCTATTAAAAAGCAAAACACCCGAGGAGGAGAGTGATGATTGACAGCCAGGACCTACTCGACAGGATTGCCGTACTGCTGAAACTACCAATAGAAGACTTAAAGTGGGCTATTTTTCACAAGGTAAGGGAACTGGAAGACATGTTTAAAGCGGAAATAGACCAATATAGGCGCATAAAAAACATGATAGAGCCTGGAAAAGATACCGCTGTCGTTGAAACCATCCCGTTTAAATTGACCAGGGAGGGGAAAAAATGGGTCCCCTCGGTTAGAATTCCTGGAGAGATCGTTGATTATATCGCAAAAAATGCTAAAAGCGGTATTATATCGATGATGCCTAAAATTGAAATTGATGGGAAAACCGTTGACATTTCGTGCGAAAATACAGGCAATGAAATAACCGGCACGATTACCGAAAAGGTTAAAGAAGAAGTTCCAAGAATACCCACACCAAATGGCACTCCTGTTAAATACGGCATGGAGGATTTGAAAATGTTTCTCAACTACATGGTGGAAAACAAAAGATTTTTCCATACGACGTTGGACGTATTTTATCGAAAATGGAAACCTTCGATTGACCGTGGTTATTTTGCTACCGCAACGTGAGCCCATCAAAATCAATGGGGAAAATCCCATATTTATCGATACGGATTTGTTCATCAAAGCCGTTAGCTGGTTGATACATCTCAGTACTGAGGTAGATTATTCTTTTACCGGCTTTTTCCAGGTGTGAGAGTAACCTGAAAACATCGGTCTCAAATTGCCGCGACTCTTTCTTAAAAAGTTCATTGATTACAATAAGCTGCTGATCCGCCGCAACCATAACCGCCGCATAAATTTTTAAAATTGTTTCGTGGGAATTTTCGGCGGTATCGATATCAACCCCCATAATCTCCAGGTTTTCCCGAGCCCTTTTTTCGTCTACCCCTGCAACCCTGGAAAGATGTTCTAAGAGGTCTGCCGGTTTTATCCCGTTCATTCTGAAATCATCCGGGTTGATTTTTTCAAGGCAAACCGCGTCTTGATTCTTATAGTGATTAAAAATCTCTTCTTTTATGGTCTCGTTTTTGCAGAGAACAAAAACCGTACTTTTGTCCTTAAAATCCACATCAATATCAATCCCTTTGATTTTCCTTTTCATCCGTTTATGATAGAGCCTGGAAGCATTAAAGAGAAGCCCAATAATATACAAAATCGTGAATCCTACCCCTAAGCCGAAACTATGGGTTAAACGGCCTTTTGAAAAGAATAGATTTTCATTATTTTTTACAAAGTCTTCTACTTCCCGTGGTTTTGACTTGCTAAGGAACTTTTTCTTAACATAAAAATATAAAAACTGGTCTTTTATACTTTGCAAATATGAATGAAAATCAATGATACCTAAATCCCCATAGCCACTTATTTCTTTGTTTACTTCTAAATATGAGTTTATGGGAAAGAAAGATGAAATGATTTGAAATGACTTAATTCTTTTTAGCACCTGCATTTTCATCTGATTTTCGCGTTCTCTAAGTTCCTGAAATTCAGTATTTAGGGCTTTCCACACTATCTTCATGACCTTTTCCGGCGCTATCTCCCCACTTTTGAATTTTCCAATCTTTTTTAACGCCCTTTCTTCTAAATCCATTACTATATTTAAGTTTTCAAGTTCAAATTTGAACAAAGAATTGATGTCAAATGTATTCGATTTAATTTCGTTCCCAACCCACGGAAGAAATAAGGTTAAAACAAAGTATACCAGGCCTAAATTTGCTAATCCGATAGCCTTATTTTTTATATTTCCAAAATTTAGACCAATACTAAAAAAGAACAATGAAATCAGGCAGAGCAATAAAGCAAAGGTAAGCAAATGAACTTTAAAAGGATTAATATTATTGATTAGGACTGTAAAAGTTGGTATGATTAACGTGACCAAAACAGCCATATTTAACAGAATAATTCTTGAAATAACCATGAACAAAAAGGCTTTCCTGGTAATTTGGCTTAGAAATTTCTTATAATCTTTGTTTTTTGTTGTATCATATCCGTAAAACAGACTAACAAAAGTCCAAAAAAGTAGGATAATACAGGATAAATTCATATATCCAGAAATATCAGGGATAGAAGTCTTTCCTTTTATAGGCATAGAAATAGTTAAACGTTCACCTGTATTAACATTCCCGAACAATTCAATAATGGTATTAGTGTACAAAATACTCAAATTTGAAGGTATGAATAATACCGATATTCCATACCATCCGTAATATGTGTAATTCAGGTACTCCATTACCCTTTGCCTTTCGGTTTCTTGAAATGTGTCTTTAGCTTTCAAAAAGTTTTGATAATT
This sequence comes from Candidatus Aminicenantota bacterium, assembly GCA_011772425.1. Lineage (GTDB taxonomy): Bacteria > Acidobacteriota > Aminicenantia > UBA2199 > UBA2199 > JAKAGC01. The sequence continues at coordinate 41,364 of WVZO01000065.1, read as the reverse complement.
ACTTCCACTGATTTGAATAATTGATATTGAGATGAGAATAAGAACAGAGAATATAAAGACGTTGCGATTGCATCTAAAGCGTTTAAATTCAAGCTTAAAAATTGCCTTGAAACTCTTCATATATTATGTAATACCTCCGTTGTATATTGCCCTGTAAAATTAATCTCAGAGTACTTTTGATTAATCCGCCACAACTCTGAAATGTCAGGAAATGTCATTGAATCAATCGCCCTTTTTAAGGATTCCAGCCGCTCCAATAATTCACTAACATTTACAAACACATCGTTGTAAATACCGATTATATCGCCTTTTTCCAAAAAGCTTTTTACCTTTTCAAAAATTGGACCACATAGAATGTATTTACCCTTATAGGCTGCATAGTCAAATTTGTTAAGTTTAGAGATAATTTCTTGGTTGTAAAGGATATTTGAAGCCGCATTTTTTAGATCAAAATAGGCCACTTTTGCCACTTGCAAATCCACAATCGCTGTGTTTAAAATTTCCTGAAGTTCAATGTAATCTATCCCTTTCAGCTCTGATGATTCAATTCTATTCAAAAATAAAAGCATACTGGAATATGATTTTAAGAAATGTTCAGCCCCTTTAATGATATAAAATTTAATTGGGGTTGTTCTTGAATCTTCTCCTTTTCCACAATTAACAAAAACACAATCCGTTTCATTAAGAATAAAAAGCCCGTGTATATTTGACGTTAGAAGTATGGAAAAGATTATTGATATTACCATTGATTTTCTAATCATGATATGTTCCTCCTTCGTTGATAATCTCACGGTGGCTGAACTCCAACGATTGCCACCAACAAAATTTTGAAAAATGCAATCATGCACTCACTCCTTTGCTGGTGATTTCCGGAAGCGGCCTTCACCGCTGCCGATTGGTACTTTGTGTAAAATGTTTACAGACAAAATTGAAGACAAAGAACCGACTGTCATGAGAATGTCACGAAGCACCGAGCAATATATAACACACATTACGGGTGAAGTCAACAAAAATTCACAAAAATGTTAGCTAAAATTGAAATATTTGTTGCCAAGGAATCGGCAGCAGCTCTAGCTGCTTGCCCTCTCCTAAATCAACCCGGTTTTTGTGGCAGGGGGGCAAGGGTGCGTCAAAGTCTTAAAAAACCTGGAGCACCCTTGAAAATTCGAAATTCGAAGCACGAAATTCGAAACAAATTCGAATGACCGAAATTCAAATGACCAAAACGAAAAGAACCCGAAAGCTTCGTACCATGCTGCTTTTGTTTTGGATTTTAAACATTTGAATTTTGGATTTGTTTCGGATTTCGAAATTGGACTCTGCGCGATTTCGTGCTTTAAAGAAAATGACGTAGTCCTGGTGGGGTTTTCCGTTTGTTTTTCATTTCATAAGTAATACTCTAGGTACCATTTTACGAAACGGGCAATTCCTTCTTCAATGGGTGTGGAAGGCTTAAAACCGATATATTTCTGCAGTGCATCAATATCTGCATAGGTTTCCTTCACATCACCCGGTTGAATAGGAAGTAATTTTTTCTCAGCCTTTTTTCCCAGGGTTTTTTCCAGTAAATCGATAAAATAAAGTAAATCTACCGGCTGGTGGTTGCCAATATTAAATATCCGGTAAGGAGCCGGGGAAGAAGCCGGGTCCGGGTGTTTACCATCCCAGTTTGTGTTACCCTCCGGGATTTTGAGCATCACCCGGTACAAGCCTTCGACAATATCGTCAATATAGGTAAAATCCCGTTTCATATTGCCGTAATTAAACACTTCAATGGGTATGTTGTTCAGGATTTTCCGGGTAAAGCTAAAATAGGCCATATCCGGCCGTCCCCAGGGACCGTATACGGTAAAGAACCGCAAGCCCGTGGTGGGAATGCAATAGAGATGGGCATACGTGTGGGCCATTAATTCGTTGGATTTTTTAGTGGCTGCATACAGGGAGATCGGGTGGTCCACGTTGTGGTGCTCTGAAAAAGGCATGATTTGGTTGATGCCGTAAACCGAAGAAGAAGAGGAAAAAACGAGGTGTTTGATGTGGTGGTGCCTACAATTTTCCAGGATATTCATAAAGCCGATAATATTGCTGTCAATATAGGCGTAGGGGTTTTGCAAAGAATACCGTACACCGGCCTGGGCTGCGGTGTGCACCACGTAAACCGGTTTTACCTGCTCAAAGATTCTTATTAAAGCGTCTCTATCTTTTAAATCCATGTAATAGAAAACCAAAAGCGGTTGAGCCTCCGAGGTGATGGCTGTGGTAATCCCGGAATCCTTGATTTGTTTTGGGGAAAGCCCTAGTTCTTTTAGCCGGTTGTATTTCAGGTTGACATCGTAATAGTCGTTAATATTGTCAATACCAATAACGTGATACCCTTCGGACAATAGTTTTTTAGCCAGAAAAAAACCGATAAACCCGGCAATACCTGTTACCAGCACGCGCTTATTTTCTTTATTTGCGCCGTCCATTCTTTGTCCATATTTGTTTTTGTTAAGATGTATTCTACCACACTTACCAATAATTTGTAAAACCCAGGCCAACTGCCAACTGACTTCGTGCCTCTGTGGTACAGTTAGACTATTTCCTTAAATGCACAAATCTTAACCCGCTTGCGCGGGTCATCATCAAAATTCCGTTTCTGAATCTTTCCCTTTATGGTCACCCCCTGGTCCATTAACCGCGAAACCATTGCATTGTCCTTCCTGGGTATATACCCCAACTTCTTACCGCCTGTATAAATCTCCACTGCCAATGGATCATGAACACAACCTGGTTCCCTTTTGAACGTTACAACTTTCCCTTCCATCAACGCATCTTCGACCTTATCGCCGTCATAATACCGATAGCCAGCTATATAAAACTCATTAAAGAAAAATTCCCGCTTTTTCTTTTTCAGGTCTTCTAGCAATGGAAATGACGCCAAAAACCTCGTTATAAAACTTTTCTTCTTCATTTTAGGTCACACCTCATCATTCATCACTCATAATTATAATGTGTGGGGTATGCCAAATAATGGCATAGTTAAGTAGGAAGTAAGAAGTAAGAAGTAAGAAGTAAGAAGTAAGCAGCAAGCAGCCCTATGGTTCGTTACGCCGGGGGGCTCACCGGGCAGCGGGGCGTATCTTCCATTCGAAATCATCACCCAGGAAAAGCAGGCGCGTTTGTTCTTCTTTCACCACCTGGGACGGATGACCGGAACTCAAAAGCCTGCCTTTCTGGATAATATATACTTTATCCGTGATATCAAAGGTGTCCTTTACATTGTGATCCGTGACAATGACACCAATGCCCCGCTCTCTTAATTTCAGGATAATTTTTTGAATCTCAATGATGGTAATCGGATCGATACCGGTAAAAGGTTCGTCCAGAAACAAGAATTTCGGTTTCATCACCATTGCCCTGGCAATTTCCAGGCGCCGTTTCTCACCGCCGGAAAGTTGGTATGCTGTCGAGTCCTTAATAGAAAGTAAACCAAAATCATCAAGTAGTTCCAATGCCTTCTGGTCTGCAGTTTTCTTATCATAGTAAAGCTGCAGTACCATATACAAATTTTTATAAACTGAGGCTTTTAAAAACACCGAATGCTGCTGGGGGAGATAAACCAACCCCCTTTCCGCTCTCAGGTGAGAAGGCAGGTAATTGATGTCCTCTCCATTCAACAACACCCTGCCGTGGTCTGGTTTTACAATACCGGAGAGCATTAAAAACGTGGTAGTTTTACCCGCGCCATTGGGTCCCAATAACCCAATGACATGGCTGGAGCTGATTCTTATAGAGATTTTATTCACTACCGGAATATTCTCGTAAATTTTTGTTAATTCTACCGTTTCCAATACGTCAGACTCCAGCAAATATCTACCGAAATCATAATCATTATTCATTGTTCAAATTTTCCATGCATGAATGCTAATTATAATACAAATCCCTTGTAATTAATAGACTAAAATTCCAGAAAGTCAATACCGCAGAAACCGGCGGAACTGGCAAAACCCAACGTTAAACTTACCCTGGTTCCCTACCGGGACAAAGGGGATGTATATGTAACAAAAATTAAAGTGGATAAAAAAATGCTGCCTGAAAACCTGCAAAAAATGTCTAAGGAAAAATTGAAAAAATATGGGGCAGAAAAACGGGTCAAACGCCAAAAGATCATGAAGAAAATCGAAGAACTTGCGGCTAAACGGGCAGCTTATATCAAGGCAGCTTTCCAAATACAAGGGTCAGAAAAAGGGGTTTGACCTTGAAGTGGTGGAGTCGTTGAAAAAGCAGGCAAAGAAAAAGAAGATAAAGTACGAATAAACCCACTGCGGGGGGGGGGGTGAAGCCTTTNNTGCGGGGGGGGGGGGTGAAGCCTTTAGCTTAATTTCTTCTCTTCTTAAGCAGTTTTCTTTCCCGGTTAGAAAACATACAAAAGATTCAGCCCGACTTTCCGGGAATTAATCACCGGGGTTACCATTAAACGGTTGTTTTGTTTTCTTAATACAAAACGGCCGATGGAATATCCCAATACGGTCCCTACCAGTACATCGGATGCCCAATGCTTATTTTCAGTCATACGGGATAAACCGGCCAGGGTGGCAAGGGAATAGCAGATGATAGGTACTGCCGGTTTATCTTTGTACATCCCGGCAATCACGGTTGCCGTACTCCAGGCGAGGGTGGTGTGCCCGGAGGGGAATGCACGATTATCATACCCGCTTCCACGGTTAAACCAGCGGTCAACACCATTTTCAACATAAGGCCGCTGTCTTCGAAATAACCGTTTCAGGACCTGCGATACCACGATTGCATGAAGTAAACTTTTTAAACCCAGGCGCGCCGTATCTTTGGCGCGGTCATCCTTCAATAAAGCACCCACTAGGTAAAATGAACCCATCACGCCGATATTTAAAGGAACCGAACCCAATTGAGTGATGACCGGACTGCTGTCTTTTACCAACTGATGATTGCCGGTGAAATCCTGTACATCCCTGTAAAGACGTTCGTCATTCTTTATTAAAATGGAGGTCGTTAAGGCGAGCCCACCTAAAAATAAAATATTTTTCTTTTTTATCCTGGCCGGTGATGTCCAAATCTCCAACTCTTCCTTTAGCCATTCTTTAAGAAACGGCTCTCTTGTCTTTTTTACCTCCTTTTCTTTGTTTTCCGCAGGGAGTTTATTTTCCCCGCAGTACGCATACGCAGGAAGAAAAAAAGAAAAAAACAACAAAAGAATGAATGGAATTCTCATTGAATAAAGATAATACAAAATCAAAAATTATTCAAGTGGAAATCCTAAGCGAAAAAAGGTGACATATGGAAAATATCCCGGGTGAGAGATGATTAAATGAAACGTATGCACCTCCACAATGGCGTAAAGCCGCATCTTTTTGTGGTTAATATTTCTTCGTCCCGTGGTTTTCGACCCGTGGTTCCCCGGGATTAATAACAGAATTGTAGAAGCCCTCATATCTAGCTGAACGTTTCCCTCCGGGAGAAAATCAATATTTGACAGTAAAATTTCAAAAAGTCACTGTGATTTATTGAGGTGCGACAGTGAAATTTGGAGTTCCTCCCGGAGTGAGTTTGGTTAAAAGGAGGGGAAACTTCGCCCTCCGTCATCTTAAAACCCGATATTCCAACACTACCTGTCTGCGTGCGGAGACGCACAGGCAGGCAGCCAATTGTGAGCGAAGTGAACTAAGTTATAATTTTTAATTTTGGTTCCATCCTTTTATAAATACTTTCAATCGCTAATGCTGCGGCACGTCGAACATTTTTGTCCTTTTTACTGAGGAATTGTTCTAACATTTGAATGTTTTTTGAGGTTCCGATCTTACCTAATGCTTCAATAGCAGCACGGCGGACAAAAATCTCTTTTTCCATTAGCAGAGGTTTTAACATTGAAATATCCTTTGAGGTTCCGATCTTACCTAAAGTTTCGGTTGCGGCACATCGAACGCGCCAGACAGGATCATTGATTAGTGGTTTTAACGATTGAATGTTTTCTGAAGTTCCGATATTTCCTAAAGCTTCGGCTGCGGCACGTCGGACAAAACCCTCTTTTTCCTTGAGCAGAGGTATTATCATTGAAATATTTTTTGAGGTCCCGATCTTACCTAGAGCTTCAACAGCAGCACGTCGGACAGAACTAACATCATCGCTGAGCAGTTTTTTTAACAGTTTGATGTCCTTTGAGGTCCCTATTTTACCTAAAGCTGTGACTGAAGCATGTCGGACAAAATAAACATCATCACTAAGCGGCTTTTTTAGTAAATCAGTATTTTCTAAGGTTCCAATATTACCTAATGCCTCGGCTGCATAACGTCGGACATAGCTAATATTATCACTGAGCAAATTTTCTAAAAGTTCGGTGTATTTTGAAGACCCTATCTTGCCTAAAACTTCCACTGCAGCCTTTCGGTTACGCCACTCAGAATGCCCAAGATAGGATACTAACTGTGGAATATTCTTTGAAGTCCATGTCTTACCCAAAGCTTTGGCTTTAAACCTTCGAACATGACTCTTTTTAACACTGAGGGGTTTTTTTGACAGTAAGAAGGCTATTGAGGTTTTTGCAGCCTTCTTTACAGGCTAGGATTTATCTTTGAGCAGTTTTTTTAACAGTGGAATGTCTTTTGAGATCCCTATCTTTCCTAAAACTTCCACTGCAACTTTTCGGGTATACCAGTAATCATCCTTAAGGAGTAGTTTTAGTATAATATCAGTTTTTCGCCTTTGATCTCTATTACCGGTATTGAATTTATCGATATTTGATTTGATGAATTCCAAATTACTTACATTATTTTTTAATAGATTACCCAATTGTTTATACAATTCAAGAACTTTTTCGTTGCTCACTCGTGTCTCAGACATGAGAAAAAATGCAAAGATTAATCTTAGTGAATGATTGAGATCATCTTTTTTGTCTTTCTGTTGATAAATTGAATGAATCATTTCTTCTGCTTTTTGAGGGTCTTTCACAAGTCCAATAAAAAATCGTAAAACTTCGTACCATATATCGCTGTAGAAAAAGGCAATATCATTCGTGAGTTGGTTAAAATATTCGGGCTGCCGGTTATATATATACCTGGCAGCAAAATAGGCCTGGAAGGATTGATGCCGGAAAATTAATTTTAATTCCCTGTCTTCAAATAATTCCAGTAGGATTCCTGCGTTTAAAAGAGCATATTTTTTTTCCGGTGAATCGAAATGTCTTATAAGTTTATCTTTTCCTATTTCAAGGATTTCGTGATTAGCAAGGGAGAAAAAGGCGATTTTTTCCAGGCTTTCTTCCAATTCAGAATCGATAAAATCGTCTATTAATGGAGGATTTTGCCAATACCTGGGTTTGTTTCGCTCCTGGTCAATAAGAATCCGGGTAAATTCAGAGTATAGACTGGTACGGTTATCTATTTTGGCGGAGATATCTCCTCTTTCTGAAATTATCCTGAGCATTTCAAGAAGCACAGGAACGGTTACCAGTTCTCTTGAAGAATCGATTAACGATTTTAAATTGTTATAATGTTTTTCTCCAAGGTAATGCCGCACCTCATCATCTTCAGGGAGTTTGAGCCGGATTTTGTTAAATCCTTCTCTTACCTTATCCGCGGTATTTTGCCTGGATGATAGGATGATTTTGGCCTTTTTATAATTGCAGTATTGATTTTGAAGAAGGAGTGAAGAAACGATGTCATTTACATCCCTGGCCTGGTCCAGCGCATCCATCAATATACAGAGGTTTTCCCATTCTTTGTCGATCAGTGATGTCTGAGAATTGTAATAAGTAGATTCCAGGTTTTTTTGGATAAAATCGTTTATAGATATAGCGGTTCCTCTTTGATTTAAGTCGATGCAGGTAGTAATAAACGGAAGGAACTTATAACCGTTATCGATTTCGAGAAGCTTGGAAGCTGCATGGGTTAAAAAGGTTGTTTTTCCCATACCGGAAGGATTAATAAGGATATAGTTGTTTTGGTCTGTTAATATTTTTTCTAATTCCACTGCTTCCCATACCAATTCTTTCCTTTTTTCGATTTCTCCTGTTTTTTCATCCTCTACTTCAATCTCTTTTTCGATTTCTTGCTCCAGATTCAATTCCATATGGTAATTACTTTTGATGGCTTTCTCTAATACTTCCTTGAGATAATCTCCTCTTTTTTTAAGTATTTCGTCGCTGTCTATCCCGGCGGAAACAGGTCGAGTTCCATTACCAAATCCATTGAAAGGAGGGGATTCTGCTGGTTTTAACCTGTCCTGTATCTCATCCAACAGCTTCTTTTTCACCTTCTTTTCCTTCAAACACACCGGGCCAATGTAATTCTTATCCTCTTTTACTACCAGGTCAATATAAATAATTTGACCCAGAAGACCTTCGACATCACAATCCTTAACACGAATCGGGATTAATAATCGTTTTTCACCGGTGGGGTCTTTGGCAAAAGCAGCAGTCCACTCTGCTTTGGTAAACCCGGATTGAAGATAATTCTCAGAAAGCACTGCAATGGTGCGTTCACATTTTTTTACTGCTTTATCCATCTCAGCAACAAAGTTATTTCCAGGACGAAAGTCCCATGCCTGGATAAAGGTTGTATAACCCGCTTCTTCAAGCTGCCAGGCTATCCATTCGGCAGCCTTTTCATCATTGCGGTTATAGCTGATGAAAAAATCTTTTTTATCTGATTCCTTTTCCATTTTTCATCTCCGGTTATGGACTTTACCATAAATCAAGAGAAAAAGCAAGAGTTGATTTTAAATTTAGCCACGAAGGATACAAAGTAGGAAGGAAGAATAAGGTGACAGTCAGAAAGTTAATTTTCTGAGAAAATTTATGGTTAATTTTGGGAAGTTTTGGTGTGGTCAAATGTTGAGGCCAGGGCCAGGGGGATATTTAGGAGGCTGCCGCTATAAGTTCCTGGGCTTTGTGTGGAAGCTCAATGAGAAGGAAGTACGATTCCGGGTACAGGTAATCTTCCCCGGATTCATCCACGACCCTGAAGTAACCCTCTTGTGAAGCCTGCTTGTCGGGTATAACTTGATATATCTTACGCACTTCAAGGTCTTCACAGTCGTCATTTCTTACGCAAAGAGCGAATTTTATTTTGCTGTCCTTTTTCATCATACTCTTCTAACTCAAAAAACGCTTTATTTTCATTTTCTTCTTGCCGATCCCGTGGGCTTCATACCAATGAACTTCAGCCCTGCGGATACGGCCATTCGCCAGGCGAACGTTGGCAACTCCTTTGAGTTTTCGCCACCTTCCATAACCAAATTGCTTACGCAGCCTCATAATATCCCGAATCCGGCCACCTACGGCGATTGTCTCAATCTCCTGGATTTTACCAATGATCTCGAAGTTCATGCTGAATTAAGTATAGCTCCTTTTCTGATTTCAAACTCAAGGCTGCCAATTTCCACAGGAAACAATAACTTACCACAAATAGAGAAAAAAATCAACTCCATCCCAAAAAGCATTTTCAGAATAAAGAATAAGGTGACAGTCAAAAAGTTAAAAGTTATTTCAAAGATGGAAAAAAATTAACCAGGTAATCTTTTCCTTATCATAAAAATAAACTAGGTAATTTTTATTTTATCGCAAAAATTAACTAGTTAAATGTCAAGCTTCTATTCTGCCTCCTGATACACTGATCGACTTCTTACTTCTTACTTCCTACTTCTTACTTCACCTTCACTACTTTATATAGGGTTACTCCACCTCGGATGAACGGGCGATAATAGACTCCCCTATAAAGAAAATGCCTTGTCCCGCCAACCACTACCGTTTCGTATCCATAAGGCATGGTTCTAAGCTCCAAACCCGGCGGGGCCTTTATCACCATGTAAACCTGTCGATCCGGATAATACCGGTAATACGAACCGTGACAGTAATAGTAAGGCGTTTCTCCCAGGTAAAGAGTTTCATATCCCTCCGGCAATTCTTCAATTTCCGCTCCTAACGGCGAGTCCACCACGACATAAATTTTTTCAACCGGGTCATAATGGTAATACGTGCCGTAGTAATAGTAATAGGGTACTGTTCTAACATAAATATGCCTGTATCCAGGTGGGAGCAAAGTAATTCGTGCGCCTATGGGTCCGGCAATGACAGCATACCCTGCTTTGCCAGGCCAATAGTAGATGCCATTATGATAGTAATATTTTCGTTTTTTAACAGTAATCACCCTGTGACCATTGGGAAGTACAACCACCTTTTTGCCGTATTTTGGACGATATTTTGGCGGCAGCGGTTTTTTATGAGGCTTTACAACATGCTTTGGCGGTTTTTTCCTGGGAGGTTTCGGCTTTTTTTTCTTCTTCTTTTGAGTAACCCCAGCGCCGGCATACGCGTAATCATTTCCAGTACCAGCACTGGCTGTAATCACAATGGTTTCTAGACAAAACACCATCGTAACCATCCCCAGGAAAAAAATCAAAACAGATTTTTTGATTATATTTCTAATCATCATACATTCTCCTGTTCCAAATGGTAATAAAAAGAAATTATTTTGTCAACCCCACGGCGTGGCGCATGGCGTGACGGGGCATTGCAGGTCCTTCGGACCATCTGTAAGGCTTCCTTACCAGAACCAACCCGCCGGGAAAAATTTTCTCCGTTAACTAATTTTGCTCACGCATGAGCTAATTTTGCTGATGCACGAAGATGGGAAGGGGGCAGTCAAAAAACTTCCTTTCGCCTCAGAAAACAAAAAAAAGAGGGTTGCGGAATCGCTTTTTTGATACTATTATGATTCCATGAATGAATTGGATTTATTGAAGCTGGTTGCCAGGCGCTTGAACGATGCTGAGTTTGATTATATGCTCAGTGGATCCGTGGCACTCACTTTTTACGGGAAACCCAGGATGACCCGTGATATCGACAAAGATATGGTAACAGATGCCATTAGAAATCAAACCATGTTCAACATTATTCACCTGGAAACAGTTATTAAAGTTGACTTCATTATTTGTAAGAACGAGGAATATAGAATTCTGGAATTCAACAAAAGAAAAAAAAGGAAACTGGAAGACCAGGACGTTTTCGTAGTTTCGCTTGAAGACCTTATTATTTCCAAGCTTTACTGGGCAAAGGACAGCTTTTCAGAAATGCAGATAAAAGATATCGTCAGCCTGATGGATTTGGACTTTGCTATGGATTATGTCAAGAAATGGTGCGCCCGTTTAGGTTTGGATTTGATTTTAGGGAGGGTTTTAGATGAAAGACACAAGTAAGAAGATGGAGCGGATTTATAACGACATGTTGATGAGGAAAACCCCTGAAGAAAGAGTCAAAATGTGTTTTTCCATGCTTGGCACTGCCAGGCGAATCGTTTTATCCACCATAACGGATAAAAAAAACTGGCGGAAAGAAATGTTTCTGCGTTTTTATGGTGATGAATTCACTCCCTCGCAAAAGGAAAAAATCCTCTCCACACTGGAAAATTTTTCAATAAATAGGCCTTAATCATTAACCACCTATAAATAGGTACGCAAAAAGGAACCGATGTCTTCGCAATTCCAACTATTTCTTGGCGATCTCGATGGCTTTTTCCAGGAATTCGTCCCGGCCTTCTTTGACACCCTTGATGGTACGCTCCACCCGCACATGAGGAATAATTCCTACCCCGTGATGCTGGGACCCGTCATGCTTCAGCACCCGCATGCCGGTCCACATTACCCTGTAGCCGCCGGGCAAGGTAAAAGGATTTACATTGCCGTTGGTCCCAGCTGTGGGCTGCCCCACGATGGTGGCCAATTTGTAATGTTCGATATATCCCATGAAAGATTCGGCATAACTGATGGCCCTGCCGTTAGTAATGAAAACGATTTTAGCGGTTAAGTGAGGTTTAAGCGGCTTCATGTGCCAACCGTGACCTTTGTAAGTGACGTTTTCATAATCCGGGTAAATGATCTGGGGTACCCACATCCACAAATCCTCATCTTTTTCTTTCAGCAAGTGGGAAATCAATTGGTGGTTGCTGTTGGGATAACCCCTTAAGTCGCAAATGATGGCTTTGGCTTTTTCCAGTTCCGGCATCAACTGGTTGATATCATCCACGGGTATATTGTTTAGGTTCAGGTAGTATATATCCTCATCGATTTTTTTGTAGTAAACATTATTTTTAGATTTATTGTAGTATTTCATATATTCTTCTGACCGCTGCAGGGTGATCTCATGAAATTCTCCATCCCTTTCTATTTTCAGGGTCATTTGGGAATCTTTGGGTCCGGCTAACAATTCGTTGAGGGTACGGTAATGGAGCCAGCCTTCAGTGGCTGCCGAGATGTAAAGGGCTTCATTTTTTATTGCATCTTTCGCCTTTACGCCGTCTATCTCAACCACCACATCCCCCATATGGATGCCTTTAAGGAATTTATGGAAAATCCCCGTGATCACCAGTTTCCCTTCAATCCAATCCCATTGGATGGGAGGGGCATGAAAAGCGGTGGTATCCCCTTTTAAATAAACTCTACCATGCCCATCTTTCAGATGGGCAACCAATTTTCTCAGGGTTTTCAAGAAATCCTGTTTATTTTTATCGTTGTAAGCAGATGCCAATGCTTCGGTCAGCGAAGCGTTCCAGTCGGTTTTTGTTACGTCGAAATAGGGATAGAAATGTTGAAATATATTCCAGGCCATGACAATATCCCCCAACCTGACGTATAGGACATCACCGCTGAGTTTCTCCTCTTTGGGAACCTCTTCTTCAATGGCGGCTTTCAAGCGGTTCAACGCGGCGGGTGAAGCTTTGGGGTAGGTATAATCTTCCGTCCCATACAAGGCGATGGGCATGAGGCAGGACAACCTGGAGCCCAATTCTTTGGAAATATGTTCCCCGAATTGGGGTTTCCGGTCAAACACCAGTCCTGATCCGGGGTCGCTCTTGATAATCGTACTCTTCCTGCCCCTGGCTGCGGTATCCGCTGTGACCTGGTATGAATAACCCTCGCTTAGGGCTATCCATTCCTGCGGCGGGCCGCCATCCTTATCTTCTTCAAAATCCGGGTTTTTAAGGGTAACGGATTTCCATTTTTTATCCTCTTTTACAAAAAACTGGTAATCATCCACCCACAGTTGGCCGGAACCCTGCAGAAAACATCCGAAAACCACCCTTTGCGCATCCTCTGCCACGGGTCCGGTAATTTCGTAATAGTTCCATTCATTGGATTTAACGGGACGGTCATTCATATTATCGAAAAAACCCATTGCTTTGTTCATCCGGTCCACGCGGAGCCACATGTGGCCTGCCCCTTCTGCTACTTTTACGGCAGCCCGGAGTTTTACCTGTTTCCCCTGGAAAGGTGCTGCATCGAGTACCTGGATCATTACGCCAATATTACGTTTGTAGGTCAGCTCGTCTTTCCTGTTTAAGCGGATGCTGCGATAAATACTGCGGGCTTCTCCGAATCCCACCCCCAGGTGCTGCCAGACCACCACGTTCATCTTTTTTTTGATTGCCGGCGGCGGCGTAATCCGGGTGCTTGAGAAACGAGTTTTCCGGTTGGAGTCATGAATCACCAGGGCAGGCGCAATGGGTAAAAAGAGTTCTTGCAGCGCTTGCTTTAATTCCGAACGATTACGGACTTTTTCCACTTTTTTTACCCCATAAACGGCAAATTTTTCCCAATCGGTTTGCGCCGCTTCATCACCGGGATAAAAATACCTGACATACCCATAGAGGCGGGTAAACGTCTCGATATTTTTAATGGAGTGGTCCATATCCTCTGCCAACTGGCCGGAACCGCCCAAATAACCGGAAAAAACAAAAATCACCAGAAAGATTAAAATCGATGGCTCCATTTTTTTCATGAGTAAATCCTCCTTTTTTATTTTCATGCAAATAGCCACAAAGGCACAAAGTGAAAAAACACTTTATAATTTTATATACGAATTTACGTGCATCATTCGGATGGGTTATACCTTTTTCCTTTGATTCCATCATTCCATTCTTTTTCTACTTCACCGATTGGACCAACTGCCTCAAATATTGACCCATGAGCATGGTGTCTATTCCCAGGGCAATCAGGGTGTAGCCTTTTTCAATCAGGGTTTTTACATCTTCCGGGTTAGTGGTAAAAATTCCCAGGACCATATTTGCCTCCAGGCAAACCTGCCGAACCCGTTGTATCTCCTGCTGCACCTCCGGGTCGTTTACCTGTCCGATTTTTCCCATGCTGCCGGATAGATCGTAAGGTCCCACGAGAAGACCGTCTATACCGGGTATTTTCACAATGGTTTCGAGATCTCTTACGGCATCGATGTGTTCGATTTGCAATATGACAGCAATTTCCCGGTTGGCATTGTCCACGTACTCCTGGAAGGATAACCCGTACCCATGTGCACGGGAAAGTCCCACGCTTCGATCTCCTTCAGGAGGGTATTTGCTGCATTTGACAATCCTGGCTGCTTCCTCCACTGATTTCACCCGGGGAACAATAATACCGGCGGCCCCAGTGTCCAGTATTTTTTTTATCCATACCTCCTCCTGGGACGGCGGTCGAATGATACAGGGGCACTGCGGCCCGGCTGCCTGGAGAATGCGCTGAGCACCCTCTATATCCAGGATTGAATGCTCCAGGTCGATAAATAACCAATCAAATCCCACGGCTGCCAAAATCTCCGTAACCTCCGGGGAATTTAAGGTCTGAACCGTACCGATCAGGGGCTTACCCTCTTTGAGTTTTTCTCTGAATTGAAATGAAGACACCATGATTCATCTCCTTATTCAAATTCTTTAGCTGCTTTTACCAGTTCCCGCTGAACCGGCGGCTCCGATTCCGAATGGCCCGCTTTCTCTGCAATAATCAACCGCGATTTGGGTAATTTTATTTGAAGTTTGTAAGCGGTAATGGGAGGACAGATCATGTCGTAACGGCCATTGACCATGATTATCGGGATATCTGCCAGCTTGTCAGCATTTTGCAGCAATTGACCTTCTTTAAAAAAACAACCATTGGCCATATAATAATTCTCAATTAAAGCAAAAGCGTAGGGATTCCAGTATTTCAGAAAATTTTCTATCCTCTGGTCCGGCATGTCAAGGAGGGCGATTTTGCTTTCATATACAGCCCAGGCCCGGGCATATTTTTCCCGGATTTTGGGGTCCGGGCTTTGAAGTTTTTTCAATAATTGGGCAGCAAAATTCTTTTTTCCCGGGTGATCCACCAGGGCTGCCAGCTTCTGGTGAGTTTCCGGAAAAAAGAAAGCGGTTCCACCATGATAAAAATGGTCGATTTCCTCTTTGGTGGAGGTAAACACACCCCGCATGATTATACCATTAACATGCTGCGGATAGGTCTCGGCGTAAGCCAGGGCCAGCGTAGACCCCCAGGAACCACCGAACAGGATGACCTTGCCCAGGTTCAGGTGCTTTCGCAGTTTCTCAATATCTTCTACCAGGTACCAGGTGGTATTCTCCTTGAGTTCAGCATAAGGCTGGCTTTTCCCTGAGCCACGCTGGTCATGTAAAACGATATGAAATTTTTCCGGGTTGAAGTAGCGAAAGAGAGTCGGATAACAGCCTGAACCGGGGCCGCCGTGAAGCACCATAACTGGTTTGCCGTGGGGATTCCCCCCTAATTGGTAGAATATCTTATGTAAATCGGATACCTGCAAATACCCGGTTTTGTAGGCTGTTATCTGCGGCCAGAGTTTTCCTTCGGAAGGCCTTTCAATTGCCTCTTTCGCATGTAAAGTGAAAAAAGACGGAGCAAATAAAACCAATGCCCCTATACCAACGATTAATAATCGTCTCTTAATCATGAAAACCTCCTATGCAGCAAAGAGCGTAGAGTATAAATTTGCTCTCTGCTCTATGCTCTATGCTCTTATACATCATTTTCTCATAAAATGAAATCGATTTCCAGGGATAAAATTAATTTTAAATTTTTAATTTTAAACGAAACAATACAGCAGTTATTTACGTACAATAGATTTAAACGAATAAGACTGGAATTTAAACGAATGGTCATATATAATATTATTTAATTAAAGGAGGTAGATTTATGAAACGGATACAGTGTTTATTGCCAAGGAAATTAGTATTGGTGGTTCTACTGATGCTGACAGTTATTGTTGGCTTAACGGCCCCTGTTACAGCGGGTAATAGTGCTCAGCAGAGATACTTGATGCGATTTCCCGATGTTCATGAGGACAGCGGTACTGTTGTGTTTGTTTACGGTGAAGATATCTGGAAAGCCCCGATTAACGGAGGGGCAGCCGTACGTTTAACCATTCACGACGGTGAAGAACGTTTTCCCAAGTTTTCACCGGATGGAAAACTGATTGCATTTACCGGTGAGTACGACGGCAATTCGGACGTTTATGTGATGAATGTACATGGGGGTAGTATTACCCGTGTGACGTATCATCCGTTTGACGATGAAGTGGTGGGTTGGCATCCCCTTAAGAACAAAATTATTTTTCGCTCGAGGCGGTTGGGTTTTGAGTATTTTACCCGGCTTTTTATGGTATCGCCGGACGGCACCGGCCTTGAACCATTGATTTTGCATGAAGCCGCCCACGGCAGTTTCTCGCCGGATGGAGAAAAAATCGCCTACAATCGTACTGCCAGGGAATTCCGCACCTGGAAACGCTACAAAGGCGGATGGGCCCAGGATATTTATCTTTATGATTTTAAAACCCAACAGGACCGGAAACTCACCCGATTCAAAGGAACCGACCGTTTCCCCATGTGGATAGGCGATAACATCTATTTTAGTTCGGACCGCGATGATGTACTGAACATTTATGCCTATGATACAAAAACCGGGAAAATCGAGCAGCTTACCCATCACCGGGATTATGATGTGCGCCGCCCCAGTAAGGGTAAAAATGAAATCGTCTATGAACTGGGAGGTGCCCTCTGGCTGCTGGATGTTAACACAAAACAGACCAAACCTATCCCGGTGGAAATTTATACGGATGCTGCTGAAACGCGGCCTTACATTAAAAAGGTAGATAGATACATCACGGGTTTTGATTGCTCACCTTCTGGGAAGCGTGCGCTTATTGTGGCCCGGGGTGAAGTCTTTACCGTACCCCAAAAAGATGGCCCCACGCGTAATTTAACCCGGGACCCCGGGGCACGGGACAAGGATGCTGCCTGGTCACCGGATGGCAAAACCATCGCCTATATTTCCGATAAAAGCGGCGAATATGAAATATACCTGATAGACCCCATGGGCAAAACCGAAGCGATTCAATTAACCCAACATAAAGATGGCTACCGTCATACCCTGCGCTGGTCACCGGACAGCAAAAAAATCGCCTTTGCCGATCAAACACTCCGCTGCTATTACCTGGACGTTAAAACCAAAAAAATCACGGAAGTGGACCATGCCAAATATGAGAATGTCGATATCTCATTGGACCTTAAACCCATCTATGATTTTGCCTGGTCACCGGACAGCCGTTACCTGGCCTATACCAAAATGGATGCAGACCTGGTTAATAAGATTTACATCTATTCCCTGGAAACCGGTAAAGTCCATGGTGTGAGTAATGGTCTTTTCAATGATTTTGGCCCGGTTTTTTCAGAAGATGGTGAACATTTGTTTTTTGTCTCCAATCGCCGTTTCAATCCCACGTTTTGTGATTTTGAATGGGAAATGGTTTATAAGAACCTGGCTTCCATTTGCTGTTTGACCCTCAAAAAGGATGGGAAACGGTTCTTGCCTTTCAAGAGCGACGAGGAGGAACCGGATGCCAGGAAAAAAGATGAAGAGGAAGAGGAAGACAAAAAAGGAAAAAAGAAGAAGAAAAAAGAAAAGATCGATAAAGAAAATAAAAAGGTCCGTGTGAGGATAGATTTTGAGGGCATTGCTGAACGAATTGAAATGCTGCCCCTGCCGCGGGGTAACTATCGGAACCTGGCGGTAAATGATGAGGCGATTTACTATTTGAATGCAGAAAAAGGGGATTTCAACCAGTTCGAGTTCCGGTCTGTAGGCCCCCGGAACCTGGTTACCTTTTCTTTTGAAGATAGGAAAGAGGAAACCGTTATTAAGGGTATCGATGCGTATAAACTTTCCTTTGATGGTACCCACATTATTTACAAGAAAGAGGATTCCGTGGGAATCATCGAAGTGGATGAGGAAGAATCCAAAGACGAAGCGCTTAATCTTTCCGATTTGAAAATGGTGATCGACCCACTCAGGGAGTGGCTGCAGATTTTTAATGAAGCCTGGCGCCTGGAGCGTGATTTTTATTATGATGCCAACATGAAGGGGATCGATTGGGCTGCCATGAAAAAGAAGTATGAACCGTTGATTAAGCGTGCCTCCTGCCGCCAGGATGTGCGCTATATTATCGGCGAGTTGATCGGTGAACTCAATACTTCCCATACGTATGTCTATGGCGGGGATCGCCAGCGTTCGGCCAAAGGGGTCAATATCGGCATGCTGGGGGCCGATTATGAAGTGGATATAAAAAATAAACGCTACCAGTTCAAAAAGATATACCGGGTGCCGGATTGGTCCCGGAGAATCATACCACCTCTCCATGGCCCGGGAATTCAGGTAGAACCCGGTGACTACCTGTTGGCGGTTAATGAAGAACCGGTGACCACGGATCGAAATATTTACAGTTATTTCCAGGACCTGGCCGGAAAGCAGGTGACGCTACGGGTCAACACCAAACCCTCAGACATTGGTGCCAGGGAAATCACCGTCAAACCCTTGTCCAGCGAATTCCGGCTGCGATACCTGGACTGGGTGGAACACAACCGCTTGCTTGCAGAAAAAGAATCCAACGGCCAGATCGGTTATATCCATTTCCCTGATACGTTTTCAGGTTCAGCCATTGAATTTCCCAAATATTTCTACTCCCAGACCCGCAAAAAAGGACTCATCGTGGATGGCCGGTTTAACGCTGGGGGATTGGACCCTGACATTTTTCTTGGCCGCCTGGACAAGGAGATTCACTCCTATTGGACCCGCCGGTATTCCCATGATCAGAGCAGCCCAAGTGTGGCTACCCGGGCGCATATGGTGTGCCTTACCAATCGCTACGCCGGTTCCGGTGGTGATGAATTCCCTTTTGTTTTCAGGACACGAAAAATGGGACCCATTGTGGGAACCCGCTCCTGGGGAGGATTGGTGGGGATATCCATGTTCATCAGTATGATTGACGGCGGTGGCTTAACCGCACCGGATTACCGGATTTACAGCCCAAAAGGTGAATGGATAATAGAAAATATCGGCGTGGAACCGGATATTGTCGTTGATCTCCACCCCGTAGAAGCGGAGCGGGGATATGATGCCCAATTAATGAAAGCCATTGAAATATTGAAGAAAAAAATCAAAGAAGACCCCAGACCCTGGCCCAAACATCAACCATTCCCCGTGGAGAAGCTGAAGAAATAAGAAGTAACTCACCCACTTACCCACTCAACTAAAATGCGGTGGTTTAAGGAATTCTTTCATCGTTTGCAGCTTTCTATTTTTCTTTCTTCTTGCAAAGGGTGTGGAGAGCCCCTGGTTTTTAGCGATGAAGCCAGGGTATGCGTATGCCGGGAATGCCGGGCAACCATTACCCTTAACCGCGATCCCCAATGCCGTATATGCGGCAGGATAATGGACAATGATTATGACAGGTGTGGGGAATGCATCCTCAATCCCCCTCCTTTTCGAAAACACGTCTCATATTCTCGGTACCAGGGCCTGATGAAAGATTTGATCCTCTTGTACAAATACAGCGGAGTTGAAAAATTAAAGAATCTATTTGTCGATTACTATATCGAATTGGTTAACGACGTGATCAACGAGGATTTCGATGGTATTGTCCCGGTTCCACCGGACAAAAGCAGGAAGCGAGAGTTTGGGCCTATCCTTGAAGCAGCGAAAATTTTATGCCAACGCCTGGGAATTAAGCTGTTATCCGGCTACCTGGTAAAAGTCAAGGAAACCCCACCCCAGGCCGGTTTAAGCAAAGCAAAACGAATAAGAAACCTGGACGGCGCCTTTAAACTGAAAAATCCCCAGGAGATAAAAGGAAAAAAAGTCCTGTTGATCGATGATGTCTACACCACGGGAACAACTGTTACCAAATGCGCGCAATTGTTAAGCAAACACGCCGCAGATGTGGCAGCAATAACTCTGGCACGGTCTTAGGAGATTTTTCCTATTGCTTTTTTTGTGAATTAAGTATAAAATAATAACCAGAATGACCTATAAGATGACACTGGCAAATGTGATAACCATTGGGCGAATAGTCCTGGTCCCTATATTCCTGGTAATATTGCTGACAGAAATGGAAAACAAAGAAATTATTGCTTTTTTGATTTTCCTGGTGGCGTCAGTGACAGATGCAGTGGATGGATATTTTGCCAGGAAGTACAACCAGATAACCGAGTTGGGAAAATTCCTGGACCCATTGGCGGATAAATTGTTGGTGACAGCTGCCTTGCTGGCCCTGGTATACCTGGAGTATGTAGATGCCTGGGTGGCAGCCGTCATTATTTTAAGAGAAATTTTTATTACCGGCTTCAGGTTCTATTATATGGTAAAAGACTCTGATTTTTCCACCTCATGGTTGGCTAAGAAAAAAACCTTTGTTCAAGTGGTGGCCATCGGGCTGTTGATTGTGCACCCCAAAGTGCCTCACTCCCATCTGATTTGGGAAATCGGAACCATTATTCTTTATTTTGCGGTATTTTTAACCATTTACAGTGGAGTCGAGTACGTGATGAAATATTCCAGGAGCAAGACGTTAAAAGAACAGTAATGCCTTATAAAAAATACCCCTTACTGAACAAAAAAAATTTGAATACCATATCCATCCAGGAAAGGAAATCATTGGTAGACGTCAATAATTTTGCCCGGCCCTTTGAACCGGGTTCTGATTTTAATTCCTTTGTAAAGTCGCTGCCCAATTTTTTAGCAGCCGGAGATTTAAGTGAGTTTTGCAGCCATGTAAGAACCGCCAGGAAAAAGGATAAACCCATTATCCTGGGCCTGGGAGCTCACATCATAAAAGTAGGCTTAAGTTCGATTATCATCGATTTAATGGAAAGGGGGTGGGTTTCTGCCATCGCCGTCAACGGTGCCTTTATGATCCATGATTTTGAGATCGCCCTTGCCGGTAAAACCTCTGAAAATGTAAAGGAGAACTTATATAAGGGTACATTTGGCAATACGGAAGAAACCGGGTTGTTTTTAAATGTAGCGTTAAAAGAGGGTGTCGAGCAAGACCTCGGCGCCGGGGAAGCCGTGGGACAGTACCTTATCAGCAGCAGTTTTTCCTATAATCAATACAGTATTTTATATAAAGCCTACAAATTAAATATACCGGTTACGGTTCATCCTGCCCTGGGTACGGACGTGATTCACTACCATCCCAATTTTGACGGTGCAGTGGCCGGTAAACTGGCTGAAACCGATTTTTTACAGTTCTCTTCCGTGGTCTCGAAAATAAGTGACGGCGGGGTGTATATTAATATTGGTTCAGCAGTGATTTTGCCGGAGATTTTTTTAAAGGCCCTGGCCTTCTGCACTGCCCAGGGCATTAAACTTAAACATTTTTATACTGCTGTATTTGATTTTATTAAGCACTACCGGCCTGCGGAGAATGTGGTGAGCCGGCCTATAACCAAGGGAGGAAAAGGGTATTATTTTATCGGTCATCACGAGATAATGATCCCGCTGCTGGCCGCCATGCTGTTAAGTTAAACACGAAGGCATTTACAATGCGGTAATAAGCGCGAAGGAACGTTCTTCGTGCCTTCGTGGTGAAAAACAGCCCTTGAAAAAATTAGCCTGATATGTTAAAAAGTAAGCTATGAAAATTAAACTGACACCGGCCGCATTAATGCAAATGGAATTGGTAGCGGGAATTCATTCCAATGAAACAGGCTTCATCATCGGACAACGCATCGGGAAACATACAATAATTGAGAATCTCTTCCCCGTCAATTTTGATGAAAACACCATCGATGACGTCTATGCCAGGATATACAATAAATTAGGCGATAAGCTGCTGGGTGTTTTTTTTAACAATAAAGAACCCTTTTTTAGTGATTGGTTTATCGAGGATATGGTGATACGAATAAAATCTCCCCAGCCGGAGTTTTACTTATATGATGCAGATAACCAATATATCCGGCTGCCGCAGGAGAGGATCTAAAAATGAAAAAAGCAGCCACAAAGACACCGGGACCCTTTGTGCCTTTGTGTCTTAGTGGCTAAAAAAACGAGATAAAGGAGGCGCTATGAATGAGAATGACCCATACACTATTGAAGAAAAGAAAGAATTATTACAATTAGCCAGGCGCACCATTGAAGCCTATCTCAGCGAAAGGAAAAAAGAATACCCCCCCACTGATAATCCCAAATTCCAGGAGCATCGAGGTGTATTTGTCACCCTTCATAAAAAAGGCGATTTGAGAGGATGTATCGGATATCCAACACCGATAAAGTCTTTGCTTGAATCGGTAGTGGATAATGCCATAACCTCTGCCACCGAAGACCCCAGGTTCCCCCCGGTTACTGTTGATGAGTTGGATGATATCGATATTGAAATATCGGTTTTGACTGTACCCAAAAAAGTGAAAAGCCATGAGGATGTTGTGGTGGGCAGGGACGGGATCATAATAAGCAAAGGATTTATGAAGGGATTGCTGCTGCCCCAGGTTCCGGTAGAACAGGGATGGGACCTGGAGTATTATATTTCCTGGGGGTGTCGAAAAGCCGGGCTGCCCATGGATGAATGGAAACGGGGCGTGGACATTGAGACGTTCCAGGGTATTGTTTTCGGTGAAACTGATTTAATGGATTAGCCGCTAATTTTAGCCACAAAGGTACACGAAGAAGCACAAAGACAAATGTCAATCTGTGCCTCCGGCGGCCGGGAACCTTTCAAGAGAGGTCATTAGTCATTTGTCATTGGTCATTTGTAAAGAGGACAATCAAACAAGAAAGTTCACTTAATAGGCCGGGGCTGCCAGCCTGTTGCTGGACCTCCCAAAACTTTTTATTAAAGGGAGTTTTCATTATATTGTTTTCTTCATATTGTTTTCTTCGTGGCCCTTCGTGTATCTTCGTGGCTAAAATTAGGTGGTGATTTTGGGACCTCCTAAATTCAATTTCCAACTTTCTAAATTGAAAAATAGGACAAACTTATGTATAATATCAACGTATCTGAAATAAATTTATTAGAGGCAAAATGATGAATAGAATTGCGGTCAATCCCAGGATACATTCCGGGAAACCCTGTGTAAAGGGTACACGCATAACAGTACAAAACGTACTGGAACTAATTGATGAAGGGATCTCGTTTGAAGAGATCATTCGGGATTACTACCCCGATCTTACTGTTGAAGATATCCGCGCCTGTGTTAAGTATGCTATTGCACTCGTATAAATAATGACTAACCGCAAACAAAAAGTGGTTGTCGCCCTTAGCGGGGGAAAAGATTCCACCGCTTCTGTGGTTTTGTTGAAAGAACAGGATTACAATGTGCAGGCCATGACCATGAAATTGGGCATCAAGGGCGAAGATCAACGCTTTGAAAAACTCAAACACCTGGCCCAAGTGTTGACTGTTCCCTTGAAAATTATCGACATGAGAACGCCGTTCCAGGAAAAAGTCATCGACTACTTTCTGCGTGCCTATGCCGCCAGCCTCACGCCCAATCCCTGTGTGGCTTGCAACAATAACATAAAATTTAACCTCTTGATGCAAGAAGCCCTCAAAACCCAACAGGCAGATTTCTACGCCACCGGCCACTATGCGGCTAAAACCCTGGTCAATGGGCATTATTTTCTAACCGAACCCAAAGACCGGACAAAATCGCAAATCTATTTCCTCTCCATGATCGGAGAAGAAGCGTTAAAGCGGGTGATTTTCCCCATCTCTGCTTTAACTATCGAAGAAGTCAGGAAAAAGGTAGAAGACCTGCCGCTGGTGAATAAAGAAGAAAGCCAGGATGTCTGTTTTCTGCATGATAAAAAACTAATCGATTACTTAAAAAAACACCTGCCAAAGCGATATTTTAAACCGGGGGATTTCCTGGATGTCAGGGGAAATAAAATCGGTAAACATAAAGGGGCGGTTTACTTCACCATTGGGCAGCGCCGGGGAACCGGTTTTGCCTCGGACAGGAAACTTTACGTGGTAAAAAAAGATGTTCAAAATAATACCGTCACCCTGGGGGAAGAAAAACATCTTTATGCGGATACGCTGACGGTTGCTAAACCGGTATACTGGAAGGAAATCAAAACCGGCGATGTGTTTAAAGTGAAGATAAGGTACATGACGCCATTTTCAGAGGTTGAAATCACTGAAGTTTCAAAGGAGTATATAAAGGCAAAATTTGCAAAACCGGAAAAATCGGTTACCCCCGGTCAAATAGGAGCCTTTTACCAGGATGACATCATTGTTGCCGCCGGGTATATTTCTTTATGACCAGTTCCGAATTGTTTTTCCTGGCCCTTTTTCATTTTTCATCCTTTTCAATTCATTGTATATAATAAATTAATCTCATCTTGCGAAAGTGCTATATTATATATTCTGAATTCATCTATTATACCATCAAAATATCTATTTTCACTATCCCAACCCCCTATCCAAGAAACTCCGAGAGTAGGAGATATTATACGTTTTCTAAAAATCCATTCTCGCTCAAAATTTCCGTTTATATATAATCTTACAAAACGATTATTTTTGCTGAATGCAACGGCAATATGGTACCACTTGCCTGAATCAAATTGATAATCAAAAGACACATTGTACTCACATCCAAGTATAGCAAATCCAACACAAGCAGTATATCCAAATTGAAAATGAATATCACCAATTGACCAACCTCTATCATTTCTTATTACCTTCAATTTATCACCATCAATGAATGTATTGACATACAACCAGGTTACGAAGGTAAATTCATCAACTTCTCCCATTGCAGGAATTTCTATATAATCATTAATTCCATCAAATGCATATGCACGATTTTCATTTCCCAATCTGTCTCTTGTCAAAGTCGCCCCATAAACCCTTCCGTGGTAGGCATTACCGCTTTCATCGTTAGCATTTCCATTAAATGGATAATATGCTATTAGCCCATTATTTATTATAGTATTGTGGTCTTTAAAATCTTTCGATGGATAAATGGTTCTTATGATAAAATATATTACAATCAAAAAAATAACTATGAAGAATAATGTAACCCATATTGATACTCTCCTTCTTTTAGTTTTTCTTTGCTTGTCTTGGTTGATATTCTTTTTCGGCTCTGGAGAAGGTGATATTTTTTGTATGACAGGTTCATCAAGAATTGCTGTGACAGCTTCCAATAAGCTGTCAAATTCTTTATGAGTTAATGTTCCTCCCCAATCCTCAAGCCGTACTGCGTGGGTTCGTCGGAATTCGAGAGGAATTTTTACATCATCTATCAAGATTGGTATTAAAATTTTTCGTTTTTTGCCCTCAGCTGCTTCAGCTTTTACCCACTCTGATGTCACAGAATCTTTTGACCATAGCACAATTATACATTTAGCTGCATCCAATGCCTCTTCAATAACATCATCAAATGTTTTTCCAGGAGGGATTTGGCGGTCCCACCAGACTGACCATCCTTGTTTCTTAAGGGCCTTTGCCAGGTTTTGTGCCCTTTCCCGATCAGAATGGGCATAACTAATAAAAATATCACTCATAACAATTTCTCCCAATTTCGAGATTTTTTGCCAGGCGACTTTTTCTCCCAAGCAATCCCGTGCCTGAGTTTCTTGCTGTCTGCTCGAGCCTTTTGTTATTTGATTAATCTGGAATATCGACTCGATCGTGCACATATACCCCTGGTGGAATATTTAATCGACGTCCAGACATTATACCAAAATAAACAACATTGGGCGGAGGATTCCCTCGGTGCAAAAAATGGTAAAGAACTGGAATCGAAGATGATGGTGGTTTATCTCCCTCCTTTTCAGGGTCATAACTTTTTCCAAACCAAAGACTTATGAATGCATCACAAAAAAATTCAGACAGAGGTTTTCCCAATGGAAGCACACTTGAGTTCAAACGCATAGTGTTTTGTGTTTGGCAGAAAGAAGCTATGTTATCAGCGCTTATTACAACTGGTGAAGTATGAGTCCCCCAAATAATAAATGTAGCCGATTCAGCACCACCAACAGATAATATTGTCTCAAGTTGATCCTCATTGATTGGTGTTGACTTCTTATCAAGCACTTTAGCTTGTCCAAGAACGGAGCGTTCAATTCGCAAAATACCCGGAAGATCAATACGTAAAGCAAGGGCAAAATCAGCACCTGTTTCACTTTCAATGAATTGTGGATTTTTCGAATTTTGAGATCTTTTAACCTTAGACTTATAGTACCGAAGTTCAATAACGGGATCATGCACTCTCGAACAGCATAAAAGATTATCGGTTAGCTCTTTCTGCCTCTCTCGCATCAAAGTATAAACTTTTGTGAAGAGATGCTGGCATTGCTCATGTTCATCTCCCAAAGTTTCTCTCGAATCAGACCTACAAAGATCTACTGCGGCATCATCAATAATTGAGGACATACTATTACGAAATTTTTTATGATTCCCTTTTAAAAACCAATTCGATATCATTTTTAATACCTCCCAAATAGTCAAATAATAATTGTTATACGAAATTTGTATATCAAGGATTCTTTGGCAACAAAGAGTAAAAATAAAGCTCATTACGGCTGGGTTCCCGCCCCTGGGGCCTGACCTCTTCCAGGTTCACCCCTTTTCGCCTTCCCAAAATCGACGGTTCTAATTCCGCACAAGCTTCCGCCCTTGAGGGTTGAACTTTTTTACTTACTCCTTTCCGCCCTGCCAACTCAGTTGTTTCCCATCTAACCATTGTCAGTTTTACCAGAAGAATATTTTTACCATACTTTGAGAAGTAAAGTCAACCCCCTTTGTAAAAAATGAGTATTTCTACTTATACTCCTACTTTCGGCTTTTGGTCTTCTGTGCCATCAGCGTAATGAAACCCTGTGAAATTATTTAACTGGCACTTTATTTCGACCTCCTGCCGGTTTTGATCGGCGCTTTCTGAGCGCTTTCTGACTGTCCCTTTTTTATTTTACCCTTCCTGGCTTGTGGGAGTCATTTCTATCGCTGTGTGAGCCATTTCAATCATTGTGGGAACGATTTCTACCATTGTGTGAGTCATTTCTATCACTGTAGTAATGATTTCTATCGCTGTGTGAGTCATTTCTATCACTGTGGGAACGATTTCTATCGCTGTGTGAGTCATTTCTATCACTGTGGCAATGATTTCTATCGTTGTGTGAACCATTTCCATTAATGTGGGAATGATTTTAAGCGGTTAAGCTGCAAGCACCGGCAAATCTGCAAGCTGGAGTAAGTTAGCCGCGAAGGCATTTACAATGCGGTAATAAGCGCGAAGAGATGCAAATAAAAAAGTCGCAAAAAAAACAAAAGAACACAAAAAATCCATAATAAAAAGGGGAAAGCAGGAAATCAATTAGATGAAAAGTCCGGGAGAATCGGTGTTTACTTTTTCTTGTTGATTTAGTACAATGTACCAGGATTAAAAAATGTTAACGATAATGAGAAAATGGTAAAAAACAAAGAATATCTTGAAGCCTTTGAAAACCAACTGGCAGCAGATGAAAAAGTCGACTTTTCCAGGAACCTGGAAATTTACGAAGCCATGTGGCAGCATGCGGTTGAATTGGGCTTATTCCCTCTAAAGGATCCTTATGACGGCATGGAAGATGACATCCGCCTGGCTAAAATTTTAAACCGGGGGCCCTCTGTGCCTGTAACCACATAAATATGTTCAAAGAATTACTTGTAAATATCGCCAGGCAATTCGAAACGCACGATATTCCTTATATCATAATCGGTGGGCAGGCGGTGTTGCTTTATGGTGAACCCCGGTTGACCAGGGATATCGATATTACTATCGGGTTGAACATCGACGCGGTAGATAAAATCGTAAAGATAATGAAAGATATTTCATTGAAACCGCTTCCAAAAGATTTACACCAGTTTGTCAAACAAACCATGGTTTTGCCACTGATTGAAGCTAAAAGCGGCATCAGGGTAGATGTGATTTTTTCTTTTTCTCCCTTTGAACAAGAGGCCATCAAAAGGGCAAACCAGGTAACAATAAATGATACTGTCGTAAAATATGCTTCATTGGAAGATTTAATTATCTTTAAAATATTCTCCGGGCGTCCGAGGGACATAGAAGATGCGCGAAAAATTCTAATAAAAAACAGTAATGCCGATATTAAATATATCAAAAGGCAATTAAAATCACTTTCTTATGAGGAAAAAGATTTTCAGGAGGAATTTAATAGGCTTTTAAGCAATATTAAATAGAAGGCTTATTTCATATGGAATGAATAGTTTCCCACTAAAAAAGAGATAAGCGGGAAATCTTTAAAGCTAACCTCTCGTACCGCACGGGCACTCTGAAAAAGCTGATGCCCTCCGTGTGGATCTACTGCTCCATATTTTTATCTACAGGATGGGCAGAAAATCGAAAAAAATTTATATAACCTTCAGCCTGCCCATCCTGAATTACTATTAAAACTCTAAAAGAACTTTTTTTTTGCCTCCGGCGGCCAGGGGCTCTTTTGAAAAACCGCCCCTGGACCCTGCAAAACTTTTTATAAAAAAAAGTCGCTAGGCAAGGAAAACCTATAATTTACTCATATACTCCACCTTCTCCCGTTCACCTAAAAGCAGCAAACTATCATGGGGATGAAACGTATAGCGGGCATGGGGAAACTCCGTCACCAATTGACCATTCCTGGATTTTTTCTTGATTAAAATAATATCCACCCCGTATTTATTCCTTACATCCAATTCCTTTATTTTTTTCCCGATAAAGTTGGCTGGTACATCAATTTCATGCATATAATATCCTTCCATCACTTCTACCATTTTTTTCCGGGATACATTGGTCAGGGTTGTCAACACCTCTCCGGCCAGGTCCCGTTTCAATATCTCCTTGTTGTAAGCCGTAATCACATCCAACCGCCATACGGTTCCCAATACGTTTGTCGAATCAGAAGAAGATACCACCGGGATTTCACTGATATTTTCCTTGCCAAATTGGCGCATCACATAACCCAGGTTGTCGTTCTCATTCACCACCGCCATATTGGGTATCGTGATATCCTTTGCCAGGACAAAATCCTTTAACGTCTCATACTGAGGTGCAATCGCACCCAGTTCTATCTGTGAAATTCGTTCGCTAATCTGTCCTTTCTCATCCTTAATGTAAAATTCGTTGTGCTCTGAAGTTATGAATTTTTCAATCACCTCGGTCATGGGTGTATCCGGGGAGAGGATTTCAATGCTGCGGCGCATCACATCTTTGACTTTCATGGACCTCAACACATTGAGCTCTTTTCCCTCGTGGATGTTGATACCACGCCGCATCAGTTTCAACGTATAGATGGACCCTTCCTGGAACCTGGTAGTCACCAGGCTGATAATGGTGGCGATCATCAGGGGAAGAATAATTTTGTAATCACCGGTCATCTCGAAAATAATCAATATGGCCGTAATAGGGGCGTGGGTGGTGGCAGCCACCACCGCACTCATGGCTACCAGCGCATAGGCGCCGGGCCCGGCCGTGATGGCGGGGAATAGTTTGTGAAGAATACTGCCAAAAAAACCACCGGTCATGGCACCCATGAATAACGACGGTGCAAAAATACCCCCGGAGCTGCCGGAACCCAGGGTAAGAGAAGATGCCAGTATTTTTAAAAATATTAAGGCACCCAACAACCATACGTCCATTTGTCCATATAACGCCTGGTTAATGGCATCGTATCCCACGCCGAAAATCTGGGGAAAGAAAATACCAAGACTTCCCACCATCAGGCCGCCCACCGTGGTTTTATAAAAATCCGGGACCTTGATCGCATCGAATTTGCCTTCAATAAAATAGAGCACTCTAATGAATAATACGGCCACAATACCGGCAATAAGTCCCAGGACAGCGTAAGGGATGAGCTCGATCCAGTGTATCAGCTCGTATTTGGGCACCTGGAACGCCGGGTAATTGCCGTAAAATGCACGTGACACCACCGTGGCAGTGACAGACGATATAACAATAGGGGAGAATTGACTGACAGTGAAATCTCCCAGTATAATTTCCACCGCGAACATGGCACCGGCAATAGGCGCATTAAAAGCAGCGGCTATACCTGCGGCAGCACCACAGCCCACTAACGTTTGCATACGCCGCCTGGAAAGTTTAAATATCTGGCCCAGCACCGAACCGATGGCAGAACCGGTTTGAATAATCGGGCCTTCCCTGCCGACAGAACCGCCGGAACCGATGGTGAGAGCGGACGCCAATACTTTGCCCACCACCACACGCGGCCGGATCACACCATTCCGAATGGCAATGGCTTCCATCACTTCAGGAACACCGTGACCTTTAGCTTCCTGTGAAAAAAAATAAATAATCAGTCCTACCACAAATGCCCCGCCGGCAGGGATGATAAGCTTTAAATACCAGGGGGCAATATAATGCTCATTCGTCCATAAAATATATTGGAAAAAATGAATTAAAAATTTCAAGGCTGCTGCTCCAAGTCCCCCCAATAACCCGATGATAATAGGTACAATGATCATAAACAGATGATCCGAGGTTTTGAATTTGTCCACTAATGCCAATGCCTTCTGCTTAATTGTCGATACGTTCATTTTCAATCGAATGTTTGTCTCCAGGTTGTAGAATATGCTAAGAAAGATTTATAAATGAATTTCCTCCTCCAGTCAAGTTTTTTTTTAAATTTAGTTCATAGCTCATAGCTCATAGCTGATAGGAAGAGATTAGTGCAGCAGCTCAAAGATATTAAGAAGATGTTATTCTAAACCTGTGCTCATCTTTTCCAATTGGCAATAATCTATTCTTATTCTGCTCCCTATGAGCTATGAGCTATGAGCTATGAGCTAAAAATTAGTTAACCATATTGTCAGAACCGCATAACTTTGTTAAACTTATGCGTTTAAAAAAATAATCAAAAAAATGAAAAAGAAAAAAATATTAACTGCCAAAGATGTGGCGCAGTTATTGGCAACACCCATGGTTACGGTGCTGCGGTGGGCTTACCAGGGAAAAATCCCCTGCAAACGAAAAAAAAACGGCTATGTATTCATAGAAAACGAAATCATCGACTGGGCCAGGTCCCATGATTTGCTCCTGGTGGATAAGCAAAAAAAAGATACTGATGCAGCAGCCGGAACCCGAATAGATGAATCCATCATCTTGAAAAAAGCCATTCAACACGGTGGAATCATTCGCAGCCTGGAGGGCAGCGATATCTATTCCGTATTGAAACATGCAGTGGAAAAGTTGAAATTGTCGGAAGACGCAGACAAAGAAATGGTGCTCAATGAATTACTCAACCGGGAAGAGATCGCTTCTACCGGCATGGGTAAAGGTGTGGCTATCCCTCATCCCCGGAGTACCCTGAATCTCAACCTGGAACACCCCATCATTACCACAGCCTTCCTGGAACAACCGGTGGATTTTAATGCCGTTGACGGCGAAGATGTATTTGTGCTCTTCCTGATGTTAAGCCCCAATACCCAAACCCACCTGAAACTGCTTTCCAGGCTCAGTATATGCTTGCGGGACAACGAGTTTTTGGCTCTCTTAAAAAAAAGAGCCGGCGAAGATGACATACTTTCAAAAATCGAACAAATCGAAACAAAATTAAGAAAAGAGAAAGATAATGTTTCGGATTGATTACTAATGGTTAATTGTTAATGTGGGATGATGAAACACTGGAACGAAAAGATCAGGGCGATTTTCATTAACCTGGATACCCGGCTTCAACTGGTCATTATTGGTACTTTGGTAGGATTGTGCAGTGGTTTTGCCGCAGTGGGATTAAATTACGGACTGGAAAAATTGTCCCACCTCCTGGAACAGCTCCATGGAAACTTCTATGTGTTCTTGTTTCCCATGGCAGGTATTACCCTAACCGTATTGGTATTAAAATATATTATTAAGGATTTTGGCGGTCATGGGGTACCGGAAGTGCTTTACAGTGTCAGTATGAAAGGAGGGGCATTAAAGCTTCGTTCCTCTTTTTCCAGGTTGGTGGGCAGTTTAATCACCATTGCCAGCGGCGGGTCTGCCGGTCCGGAGGCGCCGGTTGTTATCAGCGGGGCAGCCATTGGCTCCAATATCGCCGGCTATTTTAAATCCAATGAAAGAATTCGTGTTGCCGTTACCGGTTCCGGTGCAGCCGCAGCTATTGCCTCCATTTTTAATGCACCGGTGACCGGTGTGATTTTTACCATGGAGGTGATCCTGGGTGAATGGGTTCCCCAGAATATGCTTCCCGTGGCAATCTCTTCGGTAACCGGCACTGTTGTCAGCCGGCTGCTAAAGGGTAACCAGATTCCCTTTCTCCACCGGGAATTTGGATTCAATATCAATGACATATTTGCCACAGTGGGACTTGCCGTTGCCTTTGCCCTGTTTTCCCTGGTTTTTATCAGGATGTTGAAATGGGTCTCCATGACCCTGGACAAATATCTTCGGAATTTCCTGGTGCAGGCTGTTTGTGGTGGGCTGCTGGTGGGAGTCATCACCATCTTTTTCCCCATTGTTAAAGGTGAAGGGTATGAGTTGGTAAGGGAATTGATTGCCGGAGATTTCACGTCGCCTGCGGCTGTGGTACTGGTGCTTATCCTGATGAAAATGCTGGCCACCTCTTTGACATTGGGGGCCGGGGGGGCTGGTGGTGTATTCGCACCTTCCCTGGTGATTGGCAGCCTGGGGGGATTTTTTTATTTCCAATTGTTAACCCTGGTTTTTCCCCGGGCAACATTTACAGGAGCAGCGCTCTTCTCCCTGGTGGGGATGGCAGGCATGCTGAGCGGGACACTCCATGCACCCCTCAGCGGCATATTCCTGATCGTTGAAATTACCGGCGGATACGACGCGATATTACCACTGCTGCTGGTCTCTTTCTTGACTTCTACCCTGGTGAAACTGGTGGAAAAACACTCTATTTACCATTACGAATTGGTAAAAAAAGGTTACCTGCTGAGACCCCGCACCGATGGCCGTATCTTATCGGAAATCCAACCCGAAGAACTTTTGGAAACCGACCTGGTAACCGTTTACCCTGGAATGGTGCTCAAAGAACTTATCCCCCTGATAAAAAAATCCCGGCGAAATTATTTCCCGGTTGAAGACAGGAACACCGGCAAATTCCTGGGTATGGTGTATTTTAATGATATTAAGAACTATCTCTTTGACACCCACCTCCTGAATTCTATCATCGTGGAAGAGGTTATGGAAACTGAATTAACCACCGTATCATTGAACGACAGGGTGGGAGATATTTTAAATACCTTTGATGCCGCCAATGCCTGGAGTTTACCGGTGGTAGAAAGTAACAAATTTTTGGGCCTGATATCAAAAGCAACCATGCTGGATCACTACAGGAAGGAGTTGAAAGCTCAAACTGAAGAGTGAAGGTTGATGAATAAAGATGGAAAAATAATGGTAAAAAATTTCAGTTTTTTTTATTTTTACACTTGCTAGAATCGCACTTTTTTTGTAAACTTTAGTGTTGGCAATATCACATGTGATAAATTTAAATACATGATATTATAGGAGGATAATAATGAACGAATTGGTAGAGCGGCTGACCAAAGAGCAGCCCGTAGAAACAGCAAGACCGGAAAAAACAGCGAAAGCCTTAAAAGAGTGTGTTGACAGGGATTATGTTCATGTCATGTTCAAAAAAACCGGTACAGAAGTCGGTATTCAACTGGACCGGAGAGATTGTAAATTCGATGACGGGAATTTTGAGGAAGCCAAGGGAACGGTGCACCTGGTTGGCGGTCTGATTCTCAATTATGACAAAGTCCGATGTGTAGCTGATATCGACCTGACTACCTGTGAAGGAACCGGTCACCTGGAGCCTGTTGATGATGATGAATATGACCTTATAATGGGTAGAAGCAAGGAAGAATAGGAAATAATCACATAGAATAAGCAGCGGTTTCGTTTGGGGGCACGGGTACCGGTTGCCGGCTGTCTCCACGATCCCTTTGCATGACGCAGCAGTGTCCCATTTAAAAAGCAAAAAACGCCAAAAATTAACAAAAAAATCAAAGAATTCAGCTAAATCAGCACAAACCCTTGACAACAAGTTTGATTTAAATTATTATCTGTTTATGATTGTAGGTTTTAACACTGATATTAAGTACCGCGATGAGGTGTTTCATATTCAGACGGAAGATAAAGGGGAAAGTAACCCCACCGTCGAAACCCTGGTTTACCATAGTGGAGAAATCTTGTTGTCCAGGCGAATTTCCTATAGTCACCTGTTAAAAAAATCCGATGCCCGAAAACGCATCAAAGACATGATGAAAACCCAACATGAGCAGGTGATTTTGGAGTTAAAAGGTGGGAAATTTCTGCACCTATTGTCGCTGGATACGCAAGTCGTCAATGACATGCCCCTTGATGAAATGGTGCTGGATTACCTGGATCAACAAGAATCAATCTCGGAATAGATATGACGTAATTTTTACGTATTAAGGTATTAACGTATAACGTCGATGAGTGAAACAATTTTTTTAATCGACGGCATGTACCTGTTGTTCAGTTCCTTCTATTCCAACCGGAATATGAGAACTCTTAAAGGAGAACCTACAGGTGCCATTTACGGTTTTGTCACCCGGGTTGAGAGTATCATCCGCGATGTGCAGCCCCACCGCATTGGGGTCGCCTTTGATTCAAAAGAAAAAACCTTCCGCCATCAATGGTTCGAACCCTATAAAGCCAAACGCCTGGTTCCTCCTGAAGAATTGGTCCAACAAATTCCCCTGGTAAAAGAATACCTGGCGCTGCGGGGTATTCAATTGTTTGAGGCCTCCGGTTTTGAGGCCGACGATGTGATTGCTGCCTGCTCAACTGCCGAAGCCGGCAAAGGAAACGACGTATTGATATTTTCTGCAGATAAAGACCTGTTCCAGTTGGTGGACGACCATATTTTTATTTTTCACCCGAAATTAAAACAAAAACTGGATGCGTCTGCTGTCAAAGAGCATTTTGGTGTTTCTCCCCGGCAAATTGTCGATTATCTCTCCCTCACCGGCGATACCTCCGACAATATTCCGGGGGTCCCCGGGATCGGTGAAAAAACCGCCTTAAAAATTATCGAGAAATTCCAGAGCCTGGATAACCTGCTCAACAACCTCGATGAAGCCGATGAAAAAATCAAGAAAAAAATTGAAAACAACCGGGAATCGCTGCAAATCTCCAGGCAGTTGATCGACCTGGCCAATGCCCCGGAAATAAAAGAAGAATTCCTCATCAAACCCTTCAAGGATGAAATTACTCCCCAACTCCTGGACTTTTACCGCAAGTTATCGTTTAGCAGCCTGTTGAAACGATTCGAAGATACTGCCAAAACAAAACCGGAGGTCAGAACCACGACCCTGGACATTAAATATGAGATCATCAAAAATGCTCATCAATTGAAACAATTGAAGGAAAAAATCCGGGAAGAAAAATATTTCGCTTTTGACCTGGAGACCACCCATCTCGAATTTTTCAGGGCCGAAATCGTGGGGCTTTCCATCTCTTTTAAAAGCGAAGGTTATTATATTCCTTTCCTTTACTCAAAAGCCGATGCCCGGGATATTACCATCGGTTTTGACGATTTCAAAAAAGAACTGGCGGAACTTTTTGCAGCCCCCGATATCAAAAAAACCGGTCATAACCTCAAATTTGATATATTGCATCTTAGACACCATGGTATTGAAGTCAACGGTGCTGCCGACGACTCCATGGTGATGTCCTATTTGATTCATCCCAACCGGCGGGCCCATAATCTCAAGGACCTGACACTGGAGTTTTTGAAATACAGGCAGGTGGAGTATGATGAGCTGGTGGGCAAAGGGAAAGAGCAGAAAAAATTAATCGCCGTTGATATGGAGACCCTCAGCAAGTACTGCATCGATGATTCCTACCTGAGTCTGAAACTGGTGGACATATTGGGAAAAAGCATCAAAGAGAAAGCACTGGAGGATTTGTATACCAATATTGAAATGCCCCTGGTTAAAATTCTCATGGAAATGGAATATGCCGGTGTGCGGGTGGACGTGGATTTTTTAAAGCGTGCTGCCAAGACCATGGAGGAAAAGATCGATTCTATCGAGCAGGAAATCTATCAAATGGCCGGGTACCGGTTAAACCTGAATTCATCCCAGCAGTTGGGAGAATTGTTATTTGAGAAGATGAATTTGCCGGTTAAAAAGAAAACCCGCAAAACCAAATCCTATTCCACTGATATTGAAGTGTTGAATGAATTAAAAGAATTTCCCATCGTGGCCAAGATTATTGATTATCGAACCTATAAAAAACTGTTGTCCACGTATCTTATTGGTCTGCTGGACAGTGTAGACAACAGCAGCCGTGTTCATAGTTCGTTTAACCAGACGGTTACAGCCACCGGTCGTTTGTCGTCCTCCGACCCTAATTTGCAAAACATTCCGGTAGGTGAAGTTGCCGGTATCAATGTCAGGGATGCGTTTATTGCCGAAGAAGGCAAATTCCTGCTGGCTGCTGATTACTCCCAGATTGAATTGCGGGTGATGGCCCATTTTTCGCAGGACCCGAATTTGTTGGAAGCCTTTGCCAGGGATTTTGATATTCATCAGCATACGGCTGACACGGTGTTTGGCGACGACTTGTTTTCAAGTCCCAAAGAAAAGCGAAAGCGGGCCAAGATTATTAATTTTTCCGTCCTGTACGGCAGTGGTCCCTATTCACTCTCCAAAGAATTGGGAGTCAGTTTTAAAGAAGCCAGGAATTTTATCGATATGTATTATGAAAAGCATGCCGGGGTAAAGGCGTTTATGGATGAAGTAATTGCTAAAGCCGAAAAGGAACCGGAAGTTAAAACCATTTCCGGGAGGCGGCGGGATATCCCGGAAATTCTCAGTTCCAATCGCATTGTCAAGGAGAACGGCAAGCGCATGGCCATTAACACGGTTATCCAGGGCAGTGCCGCGGATATTATCAAGATTGCCATGATCAATATTCATAGAAAAATGGAACAAGCGGGAATGAAGAGTAAATTGGTGATGCAGGTGCATGATGAGTTGGTGTTTGAGTATCCGCCTGGGGAGGAGCGGCAGTTGCTTCAGATTGTCAAGGAGGAGATGGAGAATGCGGTGGAGTTGAGGGTTCCTTTGAAGGTGGATCTTGAGACTGGCAAAACCTGGGGAAGTTTGAAAAAGGTTATTTAGCCACGAAGGCATTTACAATGCGGTGATAAAACGAAGGGCCACAAAAACAAACAAAAATATTTGTGGGTATTATGAAAAGCTTTTGCGGGGGGTCCAGGGGGGTGGTTTTCTCGAAAAGAATCCCCCTGGCCGCCGGAGGCATAGTATTTTCAGGATGGACATTTTTAAATTTTTTCTTTTTTAGTTTTTATGTCCATCCTGTAGATATGCGTATTGGTTAGTATATTCGCACGGAGGGCAGAGGTTTTTTCAGAGTGCCCGTGCGGTAGGAGAGATATAAGATGCCCTTCGGGCGGAGTTTAACTATTCTTGTATTACCAATAAGATGCAACATTAAAGTCATATTGTCATGCACCGTGCACATTTTCACATTTTCATTTTCACATTTTCACATTTTTTGTTGAAAAAAATCTCCAATAAAATTATCGATCCGCAGCATTTTCCTCCTGGACAGCGTTCTTTAGTAACTCTATTCGCTCTACAGGTAAATCGGTTATTTCTGAAATCGTTTCG